>NZ_KB903687.1 GCF_000379785.1 Gallibacterium anatis DSM 16844 = F 149
AAAAGCAAAAGCAAAAGCAAAAGCAAAAGCAAAAGCAAAAGCGAGAGAGAAGCAGTGTATAGACAGGATAATCCTGGCGGCGAGAATGCAATAGCACCACCTGACTCCATGCCGAACTCAGAAGTGAAATGTTGTAATGCCGATGGTAGTGTGGGGATTCCCCATGTGAGAGTAGGTCACTGCCAGGTTTTTTATTTAGAGGAAGAAACGCTAACCGAAAGGTTAGCGTTTTTTTATTTTTGCGTTATCCATCTCACCTTGATTCTCATTTGTTATCCGGCTATTCCTATTAATAATGCTGATGTCAGTTTTTTGTCTGATAATTGTCGTTGTTAAACCTTTTATAAAGTGAAAATATCTGTAGTGCGTTAAATTTAATTTATGTTGTTTTTATGATGTGATGAACTTTATTAATAAGAGGTTTCTATGTATGAATTCTGTCAAAATTTTTCGAGAAAAAAATGGCTGGACTCAAGAGACATTAGCGGAACTAACAGGATTATCTACACGTACAATCTATCGAGTGGAAAAGGGAGATCGGGTTGGTTTGGAAACTTGGGCTGCTTTAGCCGCAGTATTTCAGGTCAGTATTGCAACTCTACAACAACCACCAGTGGAAGATGAGGTACATTCTATGATTACACTTGAAATAAAAACGGCATTAAAGAAAGTGCGTCGGATAAGAGACTTCTATATCCAATTAAGTATTTATGTTGCTATAAACCTTTTGCTATTAAATAAAAAATTATAAAGCTCTCCTTTATTTATGATGATCGCTTCGGCGATCATCGAATTTTTATAAGAATGTAAAATCATTAGCTAACCAATAGCTAGCTAAAAAATTACTTGTCAAATATAAAATAAACGGTATTATAGCCGTCTAGAAGTAAAAACATCTATCTAATAACCTCTCTTTAATGTTTTCTACTTAATGTTATTAAAATAAATTGAAATTAGCACTTAGAGATTTTAATAAGGAATTGTTATGTCAAAATATTTATTTACTTCTGAATCAGTATCTGAAGGGCATCCGGATAAGATCGCAGATCAGATTTCAGATGCTGTTTTAGATGCAATTTTAGAACAAGATCCAAAAGCACGAGTCGCTTGTGAAACCTATGTCAAAACTGGTATGGCTTTAATTGGTGGTGAAATTACAACATCAGCGTGGGTAGATATTGAGCATTTAGCGCGCCAAGTTATTTGTGATATCGGTTATACCTCTTCAGAGATGGGATTTGATGGCCATTCTTGTGCAGTATTGAATGGAATCGGTAAACAGTCATCTGATATCAATCAAGGTGTTGATAGAGAAAATCCATTAGAACAAGGTGCTGGTGACCAAGGGATAATGTTTGGTTATGCTACTAATGAAACAGAAGTGTTAATGCCTGCTCCAATTACTTATGCCCACCGTTTAATGGAGCAGCAGTCCAAAGTGCGCCGTAGTGGTGTGTTGCCTTGGTTACGTCCTGATGCAAAAAGTCAAATTACCTTTATTTATGAAAATGGCAAAATTCAAGGGATTGATACCGTAGTACTTTCAAGCCAACACGCAGATTCTGTTTCCGATAAGGATTTACGCGAAGGCATTATGGAAGAGATCATTAAACCGGTTCTTCCGGCACATTGGTTATCTACAAATACGAAATATTTCATTAATCCAACCGGGCGTTTTGTTATCGGCGGGCCTATGGGAGATTGTGGATTAACCGGACGTAAAATTATTGTCGATACTTACGGTGGTGCTGCGCGTCACGGCGGTGGTGCATTTTCTGGCAAAGATCCGTCAAAAGTTGACCGTTCAGCGGCATATGCGGCACGTTATGTTGCTAAAAATATTGTAGCTGCCGGATTAGCGGATCGTTGCGAAATTCAATTATCTTATGCTATAGGTGTGGCTGAACCGACCTCAATTATGGTTGATACCTTCGGAACAGGAAAAGTTGATAATGAATTGTTGGTGAAGGCGGTAAGAGAACATTTTGATCTAAGACCTTATGGTTTAATCAAAATGTTGGATCTTATCCAACCTATTTATCGTCAAACAGCTGCTTATGGGCATTTCGGTCGTGAGCAATTCCCTTGGGAACGTACGGATAAAGCGGAATTATTAGCCAGCTATCTTAAATAGAAAGTCATTACTGCAATATTTGCAGTATATTTCAATACTTTTGGAGCCATTACAGACGATTGTAATGGCTTCTTTACTGAATCTATATTAGTTCAAAGAGAAAATTAACCCTGCTGTGAAAATGTGGGATAGCATTAATTATAATATTTTAAGGAGTATATATGAGTGTAGAATCATCTTTACTAAATCGTCACGCCAATCGTTATTTAGATCCTAATGTTAAAATCAGTCGGGAAGAGTTATCGGCGATTCTCGCTTTAGCAGGAAAAGCACCGAGCGCATTTAATCAACAACAAGTATTGGATGCTTCAGCAGTATTGATGATTTTGGCAGATCGTGAAGCAATTAAACAACCATTAGTAGAAAAGTTGAATGAAACTCAGGTTAAGCAAGGCTTTTTACCGGAAGAACTGAAACAACAAATGATTGGAATGACGGTAGGTTTCTATCAGGGATTAGAGCAGCAAAAAATAATGAATTTCCTTGGATTGGATATTGGGCTTTTCGCAATGAGCTTTATGTTGGCTGCTGAAGAAAAAGGTTGGAATACGAGCCCAATGATTGGCTATAACTCACAAGCGCTTCGTTCCACATTTTCTATTTCTGAACGGTACGAAGATGTATTGTTAATCGCTATTGGTAAAAAGGTAAAAGAACCTCATCAAAGTTATCGTTATGATGTGAATGAATTTGTAACTTGGGATGAGATGCCGACAGCATAAAGAGAAATAGAAGTAGCTTAAGTGATTAAGCTACTCTTTTTTTATTTTTTAGGCAGAACAATGGTGGGGTCGTCGCTAGGGCGATAAAGCACCAGAATATGCCCAATACGTTGTACTGCACAAGCACCGGTTTCACGTTCTATTGCAGCGACTACAAGTTCTTTCTCTTCTCTGTCAACGCCGGAAATTTTCACTTTGATGAGCTCGTGGTGATTTAATGCGTTATCGATTTCAGCAATGACACCTTCAGTCAGTCCGTTTCCACCAAGCATAACTACAGGGTTAAGGTGATGAGCCAAACCTTTCAGATACTGTTTCTGTTTTGTTGATAATGTTAATGACATAAGTATCCCTTTTCAGTAAATTAAAAGTGCTACATTTTAAACGTTTATGACTGAAATAGAAAGAAATTAGCACAATTAGAAGACAAATATAACCCGCATATATTTAACTATTGTTCCCGACAATCTTTAAATTAGTAATGTATCTGTGATAATAACTAGAAAAATTAACCATTTGTTAGTGTTTTTTAAAAGTTTTTCTCAAAAATCACATTAATACTTTTGTTCTGGTAATTATAGAGTGATGGTAAGTTGCTGTGCTGTTTTCTCCATTGGAATTGTAATTTAGGGGTGATGCCAAGCCAGTGCCAATCTCGTTTCCATAGTAAAATCTCCGCACGATAAATGTGATCTTGGCGAATTTTACCTAGTGAGAAAATCGCAATTTTTGCTTTGTCTTTATAATGTCGTTTAGCTATGCTAAATTGAATTCGACTTGAAATACCCCATTGCCATTCTCGTCCCCAGCCTAAGCGCAAGGTTTGTGTATGGTTTTGGTAGCGTTTTACTTGCGTGCGTTCTTGTTGATGATCAACCCCAAAAATAAAAAATTGTCGTGGGCTAGTAAGCCAAATTAGGGTGTTTGACCACAAACGATTATTCCCATTTAGGCTCGCAATTTCATCATAACGCGTGCGAGTGTATTCCAATGCGGAGCTAATTTGCCAATTTGGCGATAACCAACGTTGATATTCTAAGCGTAATCCTGTACCTTCTTGATAGCGATGATTGCCGTAAAAACGCCGTTCGTAAAAAGGCAAAAGCGCCCAAGTTTGGCGTTGGCTTTTGTGTTTTATTCCTACATAAGTACGGATGTAGAGATCATCATAATCGTGATTATCCCAATAGGTTTTGCCAAATAATTCCGCGTTTAAATGTAGATAATAGGCTTGCCAAAGGTTGAAATCCCGTCTTACTTGTAGGCTGTAAGCAATGCCGTGCGCAGTTTGTGGTAACCAATCATCTTTTTTATATAGCTGAGCGATACCTTCAATTTGTTTTGTATCATTGGCGTTATTCACATTTGTATCACGTACATAATATCCACTCAATTGAATTTCCCATTGATTGCGTTGTTGCAAGGTATTGAGATAAGCACCGATTTCTCGTTGTAATGGGGAAGGTAAATCCGCTGCGGAAAGTAATTTTTCAAATTGAGTGCGCGCATTATCGTCTTGTTTTAAGGCAAACAGTGAGCGTGCAAGCTCAAGGCGGATCGGGTTTAGATCTGGTGATTGAGCTAATAATTGGCGATAGTAAGTAACTGCCTGTGTATAATCCCCATTGAGCTGTGCTAATACGCCCTGAGCATAATCGCGCAGAAATTGTTGCTGTGGCGTGTTTGCTTGATAGTGTTTGAGCCAATAGGCGATTTCTGCTGCGTTGCGTTTACGCAATGCGAAATTCAGTTGATTTTGTATATTAGTAGAGAAATCAACCTGTTGCCAATTCCCGTTTTCTGTTGGCGTATTTTGCATTTGATGCGGTGGTTGTTCAGGTTGAGCAATATTGCTGATTGGCAAGGGTTGTGATAATTTTTGTGCGGCAAACAGTGTGTTGCTAATAAATAACAAAAATAAGGTAAAAACTGGTATTGAAAATCGCATAAGCATAGAGTATTAAAAATAATCGGCGTGCAGTTAATACACGCCTTACTGTAGTTATTGATAAAATAAGGTTATTTCTTTTCCTTACCCACTAGGCTACTTCCCCCTACTCGCCCTACAATTTTTTCTCCATTTTCGCCGATAAACATTCCTTCGTATTTCATATCGTCAGATTCATCTTTAAAATTAACGTGAACGAATACTTCATTGCTTCCAAAGCGGATAGCACCATCTTCTACGAAAATAGGCTGTTTAGGGAAAATAATGTCTTCATTAGCAGTAAAGTCATTGTTGAGATTAATTTTTTTCGCAATACCTGAAATTTTTTCATTGCCAAAATCTGCTGTGAATGTAATGTTGTAACTATCCCACCAACGCTCAGTTCCCGGTGCCATTTTGACATCATATTTTTTAACAACTTGAGCCTGTTTGAATGTATCAAATTTTTCAACTGGTGTAGCTTTACCGCCATAAGCAACAATAGACGGATAGGCTTCTTGACCATCAATTGTACCGTCACCCCATACTTCTACTAAATAGGCTTCCCCATCTTGATAATGATAGAACGTATAGTCCATATCAACATAGCGTCCATCTATTTGCTGTTGAACATGATGATGTACAAGTTGTTGTTTTCCCACTGATTTTGGAGTAAATAGCAGGTTGCGCACGGTTTGTTCTTCGGTTACTCCTTCAGGCAATAATCCCGAAAAGCTTTCAATCAAAGAGCGGTCGTTCTTTGGACGATTTCTTACCCGACTACCCATGGCAAATTCTGCTTGTGGATATAATTGTTTCAATTCACCAAGTTGTTGATTGAGTTTTGCTACTTCGCTTTGGCTGGCTTGTAACTCTATTTGTGCTTTTTGTAGTGATGCTTGATTGGCATTTTGACTATTTTGCAGATCTTCCAGTGCTTTGCTTTTTTCATTTAAAGCACTATTGGCTGCGGCAAGTTGAGCTTCTAAATTACGGCGAGCTTGAGCGGCTTCAGTTTGTTGTTCTGATAAGGTTTTTTCTAGGCTGGAAACGCAGGCTTTGTTTTGTTCGAGATCTTTTTGTAGGGAAGATAATTTTTCTTGATCGATTTGATTATTTGATTTGAGATCTTGTAATTCTTTCTCTTTTTTAGCTAATTTTTGACGCTCATCTTCAAGGTTTTTTTGGGTTCTTGTCTGTTGCTGTTTCAACTTCTCTAACTGAGTTTGTAGTGCCTTTTCATTTTGCACAATTTGTGGATTATTAGCAATAGTTTCATTTTTGTTGGAATTACCAGAACCACCGCCGGAACTACCGCAAGCAGTTAATGAAAAAGTAACAAAGAGGGCAAGACTGGAAATTTTAATTGGCAAATGCATAATGTTTTTCTCCATAAGATAAAAGCAATTAAGGTAACAACCGAGTTTTTAGTTGAAATGCAGTTTAAATTTTCTTATTTTAAAAAAAAAAAAAAAAAACAAGGGGTTAGGAAAAATTTCAATATCTCACAGATCTTTTATTAAGGTTATTTTTATTTCATTTGGAGTGTATGCTGAAAATATAGGGCTAGAGGTGTGCGGTTAGAATTTATTCTAAATTCACTGGAATTGTCTATAATTGTGTGGCCTATTACAGTATTCGTTGAATTTATGGTTGTTTGCCTTGAAATTTGGGCGTTAATCATCATATAGTAACGAGTATTTTTTAGAGTATTAATTTAATTGATTTTCAGACATTAGCATTATGGGTAAAAAGAAACGTTCGGCAAGTTCTACACGTTGGCTTAACGAACACTTCAAAGACAAATTTGTTCAACAGGCTCACAAGCAAAAATTACGTTCCAGAGCTTATTTCAAATTAGATGAAATCCAAAAAACGGATAAGTTATTTAAACCGAATATGACTGTTGTCGATCTTGGCGCTGCACCGGGCGGTTGGTCACAGTATGTTGTTACGCAAATCGGAGAGAGGGGCAGGGTTATTGCTTGTGATATTTTAGATATGGATCCTATTGTTGGTGTTGATTTCCTACAAGGGGATTTTCGTGAAGAAAAAGTATTAAATACATTGTTGGAAAAAATCGGTGATGACAAGGTGGACGTGGTGATGTCGGATATGGCACCGAATTTTAGCGGAATGCCTTCAGTGGATATTCCTCGTGCGATGTATCTTGTTGAGTTGGCTTTAGATATGTGTAAGCAGGTTCTTGCTTCACAAGGTAGTTTTGTGGTGAAAGTGTTTCAAGGAGAGGGTTTTGATGAATATCTACGAGAAATTCGTTCATTATTTAAGATAGTGAAAGTGCGTAAACCGGAAGCATCGAGAGATCGTTCTCGAGAGGTTTATATTGTAGCAATGGGTTATAAACTTTAACCACAGGATAAACGTTTTTTAAACACACAAATAACGGGGATTTACCTTGAAAAATAATAATATGCTTAAAAATATTATGCTTTGGAGTGTTGTCGCAATTGTGCTGATGACGCTGTTCCAAGGCTTTTCCGGCAATACTAAGGATGGTGTTGATTATTCCACTTTTATTACCGATATTGGTAACAATCAAGTTTCTGAAACGCGTTTTGATGGTAATGAAATCACCGTAACCAAGAAAAATGGCGATACTTACCAAACAGTAATGCCGTTGTATGATGATAAAGTGCTTGATGATTTATTGAAGAAAGATATTAAAGTGTCCGGTACAGCACCTGAAAAACGTGGGTTATTGGCACAAATCTTGATTTCTTGGTTCCCGATGTTACTTCTTGTCGGAGTATGGATTTTCTTTATGCGTCAAATGCAAGGCGGTGGCGGCGGTGCGCTTAAATTTGGCAAAAGCCGCGCCAGAATGATGACGCAGGAACAGATCAAAACAACGTTTGCCGATGTTGCAGGTTGTGATGAAGCGAAAGAAGAAGTGGGTGAGATTGTTGATTTCTTACGTGATCCGAGCAAATTCCAAAAATTAGGCGGTAAGATTCCAAAAGGTATTTTGATGGTAGGGCCTCCGGGTACCGGTAAAACTTTATTGGCAAAAGCGATTGCCGGTGAAGCCAAAGTGCCGTTCTTTACCATTTCCGGTTCAGATTTCGTTGAAATGTTTGTTGGGGTGGGTGCATCGCGTGTGCGTGATATGTTTGAACAAGCGAAGAAAAATGCACCTTGTCTTATTTTTATTGATGAAATCGATGCGGTGGGGCGTCAACGTGGTGCCGGTTTAGGCGGTGGACACGATGAACGTGAGCAAACCTTGAACCAGATGTTAGTTGAAATGGACGGATTTGAAGGCAACGAAGGTGTTATCGTGATTGCAGCAACTAACCGTCCGGATGTGCTTGACCCGGCATTAACACGTCCAGGACGTTTTGACCGTCAAGTAGTTGTTGGTTTGCCTGATGTGCGTGGACGTGAACAGATCTTAAAAGTCCATATGCGTAAAATCCCGGTGGCGAATGATGTTGACCCGATGACTATCGCTCGCGGTACTCCGGGATATTCCGGTGCTGATTTGGCAAACTTGGTTAATGAAGCAGCATTGTTTGCGGCGCGTACAAATAAACGTTTAGTGACAATGTTGGAATTTGAAAAGGCAAAAGACAAAATTAATATGGGGCCGGAACGTCGAACAATGATGATGACGGATAAACAGAAAGAGTCTACCGCTTATCACGAAGCAGGCCACGCTATTGTCGGTTATTTAGTGCCTGAACACGATCCTGTCCATAAGGTCACTATTATTCCGCGCGGTCGTGCATTAGGGGTGACATTCTTCTTGCCTGAAGGTGATCAAATCAGCATTAGTCAGAAACAGTTGGAAAGTAAACTTTCGACTTTATATGCAGGGCGTATTGCTGAAGAGTTGATTTATGGCGAAGAAAATATTTCAACCGGTGCTTCAAATGATATTAAAGTAGCAACGAATATTGCCCGTAATATGGTCACTCAATGGGGCTTTTCAGATAAATTAGGGCCAATTTTATATTCTGAAGATGAAGGTGAAGTGTTCTTAGGTCGTTCAATGGCGAAAGCAAAACATATGTCAGATACGACAGCACATACCATTGATGAAGAGGTGCGTAACATCGTTTCTCGTAATTATCAACGAGCAAGACAGCTTTTGATTGATAATATGGATATTTTACACGCAATGAAAGATGCGTTGGTTAAATATGAAACCATCGATGAACCGCAAATTAAGCAATTAATGGAACGTCAGGAAGTAACACCACCGGCAGGTTGGGTGGAAAAAACTAAACCGGAAGAGAAAGCAGATGAAACGCCGAAAGAGGATAAATCTAATCCCTCTTCTGAAACAGTAGATCCATCGGAAAATGCATAATTTTCATTGAAATACCATAAATAAAATAGGGCTTATTAACAGCCCTATTTTTATTTGTATCAATTGGTTACTGAATATTTTCGTCTAATGTTTTCAGTTAAGTTGCTTAAGATAAGTAATGTTTAACTGTTGCATTTGTCGCAAGATCCAGCGTTGACGGGATTGAACGTAACTTGACGGTTTATTAGCTTTATAAATCAATGGATTAGGTAAGACTGCTGCAAGTAATGCCGCTTGTGAAGAGGTCAGTTTAGCGGCGCTTTTATTAAAATAAAAACGGCTTGCCGATTCTACGCCAAAAATACCTTCACCAAATTCGGCAATATTGAGATAAACCTCTAGAATTCGTTTTTTTGACCAAAATAACTCTAAGCTGAGTGTTATCGGTATTTCTAAGCCTTTTCTGAGCCAGCTTCGATCCGACCATAGAAATAAATTTTTTGCTGTTTGTTGTGAGATGGTAGAAGCGCCGAAAGTTCTTTTTGAAGATTGGTTACGTTTTATTGCTTTTTCAATGGCATCAAGATCAAAGCCCCAATGTTTAGGAAATTTTTGATCTTCTGCGGCAATAACGGCAAGTTGCATTGAAGGTGCAATTTGATCAAGACTGACCCACTGATGACGAGTGTGATAGTGGCTGTTAAAACTGTTTTGTACGGCTTGTTGCAGCATATAAGATGAAAAAGGAACAGGAACAACACGAAATAGCAGTACGCAACAGATAAAAAATACAATAATACTAAGCACTAACTTAGTAAGTCGGGAATAGCAGGCTTGAGAAAAACAAAACTTAATTTTGAACATCTAATTGTGCTTTGACCCATTGTAGAAAATCAGGTTCGATACTCTTAATTAAGTTTGAACCTCGTGTAATGGTAGCAACGCTCGTGTTCAGATTTTGCTGAATCTCGCGTTGTGACGATTTTTTTTCGAGCAACTGTTTAACAATTTGTAGGCGTAAGCCGAGTGAATCTCTCTCGTCAGGGGTTAATAACATCATCAGCACCTCTTGCTCTTTCCCGGAGGCGAAACCTTGACGTAAAAAAGTAACTAATTCTTGCCATCGATCGAGATCACGACTGATATACATAACTTACTCCTTTCATTTACTATTAAACTAGTATGGTTAGTATAATCGATCAGTTTCAGTTTTGCTGAATTTTTTTAGCTCCTGTTTTAAAAGCAGTTGGTAGTAATAGTCATAACTTACGACGTTCTGTACATAATTTCTGGTTTCATAAAAAGGGATTGAGGCAATAAATTCCGCCATTGAAAGCTTTCCGCCGTTTTCATCCAGCCAACGATCAACACGATTAGCTCCGGCATTATAGGCGGCAGCAATTAATAAACGGTTATCCCCATATTTTTCAGCAAGTTGTTGCAAATGTGCTGTACCTAAAAGAATATTACCTAACGGATCGGTTAAGTTATTAGCACGTTGAAGGCTGTAATTTGCCTGTTGGGCAGTGGCTTTGGCAGTGCTAGGCAGTAATTGCATTAAACCAATTGCGTTGGCGGATGAGCGTACATTCGGTCGCCAAGCACTCTCTTGTCGTGCAATAGCCATTGCAAAACTATTGCTGATCGTTTTATCAGCCACATTGATGTTAAACCAGTCAAGATAAGCCAACGGTAACCGTAATCGTAAATAATCCCACGCTTTAGCTTTGATGGTAGCGGCAACAGCGAGATCATACCATTGCTGCTGTAAGGCATATTCCGCTAATAATAGTTGTTGTTGTGCAGTTGCTAAATTCAGCAAAAATAGCCACTCACTGTAGGCATCATCTAAATATCGGAAATTTCTTAATTCAATGACACGAGATAAAATGGTGGCAATTTCTTGATCTTGCCATAAATCATCAAAATTGATCGGTTGTGGAAGATCCTGCATTACCGGTTGATAATCGATATTTAATGTTTGTGCCGACAATAACGCATAAAAACCACGTTTTCGGCTTAAATTTTGCCAAATTTTCTCTGCGTCCGGCTGTTTACCCTTTTTTTGTAACTGCCAAGCGCGCCAATATTGCCACTCATCTTGATTTATTGTGTCAGCAGATAACTGATCTAACCAGTTTTGTAACGGTTGTTGCTGACGGATTGCCAGTCTGATACGGCGTTCAATTAAGCTATTATCTTTTAATTGCATTAATTTTTGATCGCGCCACTGTTGCCATTCCGGTTGTTTATTATCAAAAAAGCGTTGTAAAACCGCTTTATAAAGTAAATTAAGCTCTTGCGCGGTAAGCTGCCAGTTTTTCTGCAAATCCTCAATTTGTTGTTGTATTTGCGTCAGATTCAGATTTTGTTCGGTGAAAAATCTTAAATAGAGAGGATAGAGAGCTAACAGTAATTGTTTATTGGTTGCGGATTGGGTTAGATTGGACTGGATAGCGATTAATTGTTGCGGATTACTAAGCAGATCTGCCCATTGCTGTAACTGTTTTTGTAAATCAAGATTAGCTGTTAATTGTTGTAAATAACGAATAAGATTTTTATTTTGTGATTTCAACGCCAATTCGGCACGCTGTAAGATAAGTTGGTCCGATAGCTTTCCTGACTGTTGCCAAAGTTGAAAAAGCGGATCGCATTGCACGGGCAGACTGTCCCCACTTAACCAAAGTTTTTCCGTATCTTGCCAAAGAAGATCAAGTGTTTTTGCTGCATTGTTTGTTTTTTGCTTTGCTAATAGTTGAATGCATTGTTGAGCCGTTGTTTTGGCGGGAAATGATGTTTTGTTGTCCACCAAAAGTTGCCAAGCTTGTTGTTGAAATGCTTTCTTATAAAACAGATCAATTAAATTATCATTTAACAGAAAGTGTGGGTTTTGCTGAATAAATTGCTTCAGTTGCTGTGGTTCAATCAATGACTGTTTACTGAATAGGCGATAATCAACATAAGGGGCAAGCGGATATTGTGCAATAGCAGGCAGAATTTGGCGAACGAAAGCAATCGTGGTTTCGCTCACTTCACCGCTGAGAAGCTGCATAATATCCTGATATTGTTGGCGAAGCAGAACATTATTTTGTACAGTAAAGGGGTGTTGAATTTCTCTTCCGGATGACGGTTGAGGCTGCTCGGAAGCCGCAAAGAGTGAAAAAGGGAAAATAATTGTGCCAATAAAAAGAATTTTGTTCAGAATAGATTTTTGCCAAACGCGCATAGTGTCTCCTTAAAATTTCATTTAGTCTAGCACGCTTGGCAAAATGTGAAAATTCTCAAGTAGAATTAAGCGGTTTTCTTTGCCAACATTGTGACAAATTTCATTTTAATACGGTTGCCGTTTGCATCCGTTTTGTGTAATTCGCCCATCTCTTCTTGATATTTCACTAACTCCCAACCTTGATAATAACGGCGCAATTCACCTTCTTTAAAGGTAAAAGAGAATGGCATTGGGCAAGGTACATCGGCTGTATCCATTGCCGCAACGATCAGATTATAACCACCGACATTAGTGTGTTGTTGCATATTTTCAATGATATTCGGCACCGCTTGTGCGTTTAGGAACATAAAAACAACGGTAGAAACGATAAAGTCATAATTTTCCTGAATGTTGGCTGAATTAATATCATAAAGGGCAGATTTAATATTTAATTGCTCTTTTTGTGCTGTTTCTGCCAAAAATTGTAGGCTGTTCGGATTATGATCCCAAGAGGTTACGTCATAACCCAATAAACTTAAATAAAGGCTGTTACGCCCCTGTCCGCAACCTAAATCCAAGACTTTACAAGGAGAGAGCATTTCGCTGGCGGCTTTCACTTCAGAATGCGTAGCTGTCATATTATATTTTTTGCTGAAATAATCAGCAGGGCGGCAAAGGAAAGAGAGCTGGCATTCGAGATCTTCAGAAACAGCTTCAACACGATGCCAAGCTTGAGGCTCGACTAAAGGAATGTCGCTTTCTGCTGTAAAAAGGTGTTCTTTAATGACTTCGCCTTCTTCAGTAAGTTCATAGAATTTAAGTTTTCCTTTCAATACACGAAGTTGTCCCCAAGTACCGACTTTTGTATTGTGTTTTTCTTGAAACATTGCCGGTAAAGTTTTTGCTGTCCAGACTGGCATTGTTTTATAAGCGATTAATTTTTGTTGCATAATGATTGCTCCTTGATGGCTTTAAAGGTGATTATTATATACAGATTAAAAACTATCGCAGTAACCTATTTTTATTAAATTTACGCAAACGTTTGCTTATCAAGTGGGACAAGTCTATAATTCCCAACCATTTTTTATATTACTGTTGAGGAACTATGAACAATCAACTCCTTTTTAACGTGGAAGATAAACCGCCTTTCGGTTTAGGTTTATTGTTAGCGGCACAACATCTATTAGCCGCATTGGGTGGTATTATCGCAGTACCGTTGGTGATTGGAAATGTGCTGCAGTTACCGACAGCAGACACGATTGTGTTGGTAAATGCGGCGTTGCTGATTTCCGGTGTTGTTACCATTATTCAATGTTTAGGTGTTGGGCCTATCGGCATTCGTTTACCGAGTGTAATGGGAACCAGCTTTACTTTTGTGGCAGCGGCATTAGCGATTGGTTTTAGTGAAGATGGCGTTGCCGGAATATTAGGCGCATCGTTGGTTGGTTCTTTAGTAATGATTATCGGCAGCTTCTTTATGCCTTCTATCCGGAAACTATTCCCACCTGTTGTTACTGGTACAGTGGTGACGATGATCGGTTTAAGTTTAATTCCTGTTGCGGTAGATTGGTTTGCCGGTGGTCAACGTGGTGAACCTCAATATGCAACGCCGGAAAATTTAACGATGGCACTTTTTGTGTTGGCGTTGGTGGTGATTTTAGTGCAATGGGGTAAAGGTATTTTTTCTGCCGCTGCCATTGTTATCGGGATGCTCGCCGGATATTGTGTGGCGTTGGCATTAGGTTGGGTGAATTTTGATGGCGTTAAGCAGGCACAGGTTTTCGCTTTACCGCAGCCGTTACATTTCGGTTTGGCATTTCCAATTTCCGGCATTATCGGGATGAGCATTGCTTATCTGGTGACGATTGTAGAATCAAGCGGTAATTTTTTGGCGTTAGGTAATGCAACAAAAACGGAAATTACCGGCGATCATTTACGGCGTGGTGTGCTTTGTGATGGGGTAGGTTCAGCATTGGCAGCAATTATGTCGACAACGCCGTTTTCCTCTTTCTCACAAAATATCGGCGTTATTTCTCTTACCGGTGTGGCAAGCCGTTATGTGGTAGCGATGACCGGCGGTTTGTTGGTGTTAGCCGGATTATTTCCTGTTTTCGGCGCATTAATTGTCTCAATTCCATTACCTGTGCTTGGTGGTGCCGGATTGATGATGTTTGCGATGATTATTGCCGCCGGTATTCAAATGTTGGATAAAGTGGAAAGAACAAAACGTAACGGTTTAATTATTGCTATTTCGATCGGTTGCGGGCTTGCTGTTACCACCAGACCGGAAATTCTTGATAAATTGCCAGCGTTTTTTAAAGAAATTTTCGGTTCGGGCATTACCGTAGGATCATTATTGGCATTAATTTTAAATTTAATTCTGCCGGAAGAAAAAACAAGCAAATAACAAATAAAAATGCGTTGGGAGATTTACCCAACGCATTTGCTTTTGTTGAGAAAATTACTCTTTTTTCTTGCTGATAGAGTCTACCCAAACGGCAAGTAATAAAATGCCGCCTTTTACAATATATTGCCAGAACGTCGGAACGTCTAACATACTCATACCATTATCCAATGCAGCGATAATTAAAGCCCCTATAATCACTCCGAAAATGCTACCGACACCACCGGCAAGGCTGGCACCGCCGATAACGCAAGCGGCGATTGCATCCAATTCCGCATTTTGTCCGGCTGATGGTGAACCGGCACCTAATCTGGCACTTAAAATTAAGCCGGCAATCGCCACCATCAAACCGTTAATCGCAAAGATCGCAAGTTTAATTTTTTCCACTTTGATACCGGACAATCTGGCGGCATCAATATTACCGCCAATCGCGTAAATATAGCGTCCGAAAGCCGTTTTTTTGGAAATAAAGTAGCCGATAACAGCAAGAATCGCTAATAACAATACCGGGAATGGAATACCACGATAGTCATTCAACAAGTAAATTGAACCTAGTAATAAAACGGCAAGTGCAGCATAAGTGAGAATATCTTTTGATAATGCCGGCACTGGAAGCTGTAGTTTTTGTCGAGCGTGGCGTTGACGACTGTTCCATAAAATGAAAGCCAATACTGCTAAACCACCGATGGTTAAGCCGAAAATATCTGGAATATAAGCTTGACCGATCAAATTCATTGATTGGCTGGTTGGAGAGACTGTGGAGCCGTTAGTTATCCCGACTAAAATTCCACGGAAAGCGAGTAATCCAGCAAGGGTAACAATGAATGAAGGTACGCGTTGATATGCAACCCAATAACCGTTCCAAACACCGAAGATTAAACCTAAAATCAATGTGGCTAAAATGGTTGTAGGTAAAGGCCAGCCCCACCAGACGTTAGTAATAGCCGCAAAACCGCCGAGTAATCCCATCAGTGAACCGACAGAAAGGTCGATTTCAGCCGCAATAATGACAAAAAGCATCCCAATTGCGAGAATACCGGTGATTGAGGTTTGGCGTAATAGATTAGAAATATTTCTTGCACTAAGGTAAGCACCATCAGTTGCAAAAGAGAAAAACAGCATAATTACGATAATCGCAATTAGCATAATATACACTTGTAAATTAATGGATTTTAGGTTTTTCATAGACTACTCCTTGAGTGCAGTTTCCATTACTTTTTCTTGCGTAAGTTGATGATTAATTAAATTGCCTTTTAATTTTCCGTGGTGCATTACTAAAACACGATCGCTGATACCCAACACTTCCGGTAATTCAGATGAAATCACGATAATAGCAACACCTTTCTTAGCTAATTCATTGATTAATTTATAAATTTCATATTTTGCACCAACATCAATACCACGAGTTGGCTCATCAAGAATCAGGATTTTAGGATTAAGTAATAACGCTTTGGCTAAAATGGCTTTTTGTTGGTTACCGCCACTTAAACGGGCAATTGCAAGGTCGGGACTAGGCGTTTTTACTTTTAATTCCTGAATAGATTGTTGAATGATGGTTTCTTCCAACGCTTCATTAATTACGTTGGCGTGACAATATTTCGCCAGAGCAGATAAGGTGATATTTTTATTCACACCCATAATCGGGATAATTCCGTGGCGCTTGCGATCTTCCGGCACCATAAAAATGCCGTTTTTAATCGCATCGGCGCAGCTGTTATGTTTTACAATTTCGCCGTTAAGTTTAAATTCACCTTGGAATTTGCCGGGATATGCGCCGAAAATGCATTGAACGATTTCAGTTCTGCCTGAACCGACCAAACCGGCAATACCAAGAATCTCACCTTTGTGTAATTGGAAGCTGACATCATCGACACGTTTAATGTGAGTATTGACGTGGTGCCAAGCAGTCAGATTGTTTACCGATAAAATTTCTTCGCCGATATCGTGATTTTCATGTGGATACAATGAAGTAATCTCACGGCCAACCATCATAGTAATAATATCGTCTTCACTCATCTCTTTTGCAGAACGAGTACCGATATGTGTGCCGTCACGAATCACACAAATTTCATCAGAAATTGCTTTGACTTCATTCAATTTATGAGAAATATAAATACAAGCGATATTATGTGCTTTTAAATTACGAATAAGATCAAGCAGAATATCTGTTTCTTTTTCTGTGAGGGAAGCAGTTGGTTCATCTAAAATTAATAAACGTACATTTTTATTTAGTGCTTTTGCAATTTCAACTAATTGTTGTTCACCTAAACCTAATTCACCCACTACAGTATAAGGATCAACATTTAATTGTACTTGAGATAACATTTTTTGGCAGCGGAGATACATTTCATTTTCATCGGCAATACCATATTGCGTAATTTCATTGCCTAGAAAAATATTATCCATAATGGTCATATTTTTTACTAAAGCAAGTTCTTGGTGAATGATGGCAATGCCTCGACTTTCTGTATCTTTAATATTTTTTGACTTTAGCAATTCACCGGAAAAATAAATATCTCCTTCGTAATCGCCATAAGGATAAATACCACAAAGCACTTTCATTAATGTTGATTTTCCGGAACCATTTTCTCCACAAAGAGAAAGCACTTCTCCGGGAGAAACAGAAATAGAAATATTATCCAACGCCTTAACGTCGCCGAATTTTTTTACTATTCCTTTCATTTCTAATAATACATCCATAGAAACCACCTTAAAATAAAATGAGGGAGAGAACTCCCTCAAAAATAATTATTTATAAACACTTTCTTTAGTGTGGAAGCCATCTTTAATAACAGTTTCATCAATATTATCTTTGGTGACGACAATAGGTGTTAATAAATAGGAAGGTACGTCTTTAAGACCATTATTTAATACGGCATTGTTTTCAACTTTTTCATCTTTACCTAATTTCACGGCAATTTCAGCAGCTGTATTTGCCAATTTACTAATTGGTTTATAAACGGTCATAGTTTGTGTGCCAGCAACAATACGTTTAATCCCGGCGAGGTCAGCATCTTGTCCGGAAATCACCACTTTTCCGGCTAAACCTTGTGCTTGTAACGCTTGTACGGCACCGCCGGCAGTCGCGTCATTGGAAGCAACAACAGCATCAATTTTGTTATTGTTAGCGGTTAAAGCATTTTCCATAATTTGTAATGCTTTTTCAGGTAACCAAGAATCCACCCATTGATCACCGACGATTTTAATATCACCTTTATCTACTAGAGGCTGAATGACTTTCATTTGTCCTTTACGGAACAGTTTGGCATTATTATCAACCGGCGAACCACCCATTAAAAAATAATTTCCGGTAGGTTTTAATTTCACCAAACTGGCGGCTTGTAATTCACCTACTTTTTCATTATCAAATGAAACATAAAAATCAATATTGGCATTATTTATTAAACGGTCATAAGCAAGCACTTTAATTCCTGAACGTGAGGCTTCTTCAATAACGTTACTTAATACATCACCGTTATGTGGAATAATGACTAATACATCAACATTTCTATTAATCATATTTTCGATTTGCGAAATTTGAACGGCATCGTCACCGTTTGCAGATTGTACAAATACTTTTGCACCTAATTCTTCGGCTTTTTTACTAAATATTGAGCTGTCTTTTTGCCAACGTTCTAAACGTAAATCATCAATGGACATTCCAATCGTTAAATCTTTAGCATTTGATATTCCACTCATACAACCCAAAATAAGTGCGACGGATAATAAAGTTTTTTTCAATTTCATATGATTCACCTCATAATTTAAAAGGATTAGGAATACAACGGCTATTACTATTGCCAATTTCAACAGGCAGAACAATTTATAAATTTTGTTTTGCAATTACGTTTTTTCGTTTCTGTGATACCTCTCACAATATTGAAAATTTGTGAGGTAAAACAAGAATGTGAGCTTTATCACAAAAAACAATTATCTAAATGGCAAAAAGAAATAACGTAATTGAAGGTGATATTTTTCGGTTTTACTCTTTGCTCATCAATTTAATTAACCCAGCAAGGAGAATAGAAAATGACAACTTATTTCGATCAAATTGACCAAGTAAAATATGAAGGCGCACAATCAACTAATCCGTTTGCTTATCGTTTTTATGATGCGAATCGTGTTGTTTTGGGTAAAACAATGGCGGAACATCTTCGTTTAGCGGTTTGTTATTGGCATACTTTCTGTTGGAACGGTACTGATATGTTTGGTACTGCTTCATTGGATCGTCCGTGGCAAAAAAATCCGACAGAATTGGAAGCGGCGAAAGAAAAAGCAAATATTGCATTTGAATTTATCAAAAAATTAGGTGTGCCTTATTACTGTTTCCACGATGTGGATATTGCGCCGGAAGGCAATTCATTTAAAGAATATGTGTATAATTTTTCTACAATCGTTGATTTGTTGGCTCAAAAACAGGAAGAAACCGGTATTAAATTGCTTTGGGGGACAGCAAACTGTTTTACTAATAAACGTTATATGGCGGGTGCTGCCAGCAATCCTAATCCGGAAGTGTTTGCTTGTGCGGCAACACAAGTTTTCAATGCGATGAAAGCGACACAGAAATTAGGCGGTGAAAATTATGTGTTATGGGGTGGACGTGAAGGCTATGAAACACTTCTTAATACAGATTTGAAACGTGAACGTGAACAATTAGGGCGTTTTATGCAACTTGTGGTGGAAAATAAACATAAACTCGGTTTCAAAGGAACATTATTAATTGAACCTAAACCGCAAGAGCCGACTAAACATCAATATGATTATGATGTGGCGACAGTTTATGGTTTCCTAAAACAATTCGGTTTGGAAAATGAAATTAAAGTAAACATTGAAGCAAATCACGCAACATTAGCCGGACATACTTTCCAACACGAAGTGGCGACTGCAGCTGCATTAGGCATTTTAGGCTCGATTGATGCGAATCGTGGCGATGCACAATTAGGCTGGGATACCGATCAATTCCCGAACAGTGTTGAAGAAAATGCCTTAGTGATTTATGAAATTTTGAAGGCGGGCGGATTAGGTAGCGGCGGTTTTAACTTTGATGCGAAGATTCGTCGCCAAAGTATTGATCGTTATGATTTAATGCACGCTCATATTGGCGGAATTGATGTGTTGGCACGTGCACTATTGATTGCAGCGGATATGATTGAAAATGATCGTTTACAAGCCTTAAAAGACGAACGTTATGCCGGCTGGAATACTCAATTCGGTCAGGACATTCTTCAAGGCAAACTTTCTTTAGCAGATCTTGCTGAACACGTAGTGAACAATGAAATCGCACCAAAACCGGTTTCAGGTCGTCAAGAAATGTTGGAAAATATTGTAAATTCATATATTTATAAATAAGTCGGGAATTAAGGGTACTTGTCGTGTACCCTTAATTTTTTAGTTAAATAAAAATGATATTGGGAGAACAATTATGTATCTCGGCATTGATTTAGGGACATCCGGTATCAAAACAGTTTTGTTGAATGAACAGCAACAAATGATTGCGACCACTTCCGCATCATTAACTGTAACCCGCCGTCAGCCGCTGTGGTCGGAGCAAGATCCGGAAGATTGGTGGCAGGCGTTGCAACAATGTTTAACACAATTATCGCAACAACAGGATCTTTCTGCTGTTAAGGCGATCGGCTTGACCGGACAAATGCACGGTGCGGTAATGTTGGATCAGCATAATCAGGTATTATATCCGGCGATTTTATGGAATGATGGGCGTAGTTTTGCAGAATGTCAGGAATTGGAACAAGCCGTACCGAATTCTCGTCAAATTACTGGAAATTTGATGATGCCAGGATTTACTGCACCTAAATTAAAATGGATTGAAAAACACGAGCCGGAAGTTTTCAATAAAATTGCTAAGGTATTGTTACCAAAAGATTATTTACGCTTTTTACTGACCGGCGAATATGTGAGTGATATGTCCGATGCGGCAGGCACAATGTGGTTGGATGTTGGGGCGCGTAAATGGAGTGAGGCTTTATTATCGGCGTGTCATCTTAGCGAACAACAGATGCCTAAATTGCAAGAAGGTAATGAAATTAGTGCTTATCTGTTGCCTGAATTGGCACAACAGTGGAATATGCAATCGGTGCCGGTTGTTGCTGGTGGCGGAGATAATGCCGCCGGAGCGATAGGCGTAGGTTTACATAAACCGGGACAGGCAATGTTGTCGCTAGGTACATCCGGTGTCTATTTTGTTGTTACCGACAGCTTTTTAAGTAATCCGGCGAAAGCAGTACATAGCTTTTGTCACGCTTTACCGAATCGTTGGCATTTAATGTCAGTGCTGTTAAGTGCCGCTTCCTGTATTGATTGGGCGAACAAAGCATTAGGTATCAATGATATTGCTGAATTTTTCGCTTTGGCGGAACGGGCGGAAAGCAGTAAACAGGTTTTATTTTTACCCTATCTTTCCGGAGAGAGAACACCACATAATGATCCTTATGCCAGCGGTGTTTTTTGGGGATTACATCACGATACCACACAAGCGGAAATGGCAAGAGCAGTGGTGGAAGGCGTGAGTTTTGCTTTAATGGAGGGAATTGAGGTTTTACACGAAAGCGGCATTAAAGCAGACAATATTATGTTGATTGGTGGCGGCGCGAAAAGCCATTTCTGGCGACAACTGCTTGCCGATATTAGTGGAATGACCTTTGAGTATCGTGTTGGTGGCGATGTCGGCCCGGCACTTGGTGCAGCTAAATTAGCACAAATGGCATTGCATCCGGAGCAAGATATTGCCACATTTTGTCCACCCCTTGAATTAGAAGCACGTTATCTACCGGATCGGCAAAAATTCCAGCAATATCGCAGCAAATATGAGAAATTTAAGCAGTTATATCAACGACTAAAATATTTGTAGTACCACTTTTGAAAGGATAAATAAAATAGGGCAGATTCATCGATCTGCCCTATCTTTTCAGATAACTCTAGTTTTCTACATCATCAATCAATAAATAAACCACTTTTATCGGACCGTGAACGCCAACTACTTTCACTAATTCAATGTCGGCAGTGGCACTCGGACCGGAGATAATATTAATGCAAGATGGCATACGTTCTCCTTGTTCCGCTTTTTGATGCAACACTTTTGCCACTTGAGCAATGCGAGGTTGAATCGTGGAGCGTTTTAATACCACTACAGAAATTGGTGGTAACAGACTTACGGAACGACCGTTATTCGGCGAGGAATAAAGCACGATACCGCCAGACTCAATTAAACCGTATTCGGCAAAAACAATACCGATATTGGCACTTTTACTGAATTCAAGATTTTCTTCACTGGCTTCAGTCCAAATATGCGTGTGGTATTGCTGTTGCACGGCTTGAGTGATTTGATATTGTTGCAAGCGTTCATCACGATTCAGCACAATATTACCACCATTATATTTTTCACAAATTTTGATAATGTCGTTTTTAGCATTTTCTGCAGTAGATAAAACCACATCCACCAACATATCTTTTGCGGTATTGATAAACGCTTGATAACGTTCTTGTTCCGAAAGCTCAGTAAAGCGAGTTTCAGGATAATCATTGACTTTAGGATAAGTCCCAACCACTTCGGTGCGAAGCGGACGCCCTAACTGCTTTGCCAGTTGTGACAAAAATTGTGAACGATTTTGTTGATCTAACATAGGGACTCCTTATCCATTATTTCTATTTTTGAACCAGCTACGGAAACTTTCACCGTCAGCATCCGGTAAGTCGCGGGTATTTGTCCACTCGCTAATAACACCAATATTCAAAGGTGCTTTGCCATTCTTAACGGTTGCTTTCATTACTTTAGCACCAATATTCATACCGACTTTCCATAATGCGGGGTGGCTATTGGCAAAGGTAAAGGCTTTCACCGAAATTTTTTCTGCTGTCGGGTTTAAGCCCTGTTCTGCGATATGAGTACGATGTTTTAATAACAAATTTGCTAAAGGAATTTTTACCGGGCAAACCTGATTACAAGCGGTACAAAGCGAGCAGGCATAAGGTAAGTCGTGGAATTCTTGATAATTGCCGAGAAGCGGCGACAGCACGGAACCGATTGGACCCGGATAAACTGAACCATAACTGTGACCACCAATTTGGCGATAAACCGGGCAAGTGTTTAAACAAGCACCGCAACGGATACAGCGTAAAACATCATTAAATTCTGAACCTAATGCTTTTGAACGTCCATTATCTAAAATAACCAGATGAAATTGCTCAGGACCATCTGTTTCACCGGCAAGGCGCGGGCCGGTAAGCCAAGTGTTGTAACTGGTAAGTTTGGCGCCAACGGCACTGCGAGCCAGCATTGTAATTAGAATTTCCGCCTCTTGGAAAGTTGGCGCAATACGTTCCATTCCCATTACGGCAACGTGGATTTTAGGCACGGTGGTAACCATTCTTAAATTGCCTTCATTGGTGACTAAACAGAGGCTGCCGGTTTCCGGAATAGCGAAGTTACAACCGCTAATGCCCATATCTGCACTTAAGAAATCTTGACGGATTTTTTCACGAATAAAAAGGGTCATATCTTCAGGTGTAGCATCGCCTTGATAACCCAATTTTTCTTTGAGAATATCTCGGATTTGATAGCGATCACGATGAATAGCAGGCACGACAATGTGAGAAGGTTTATCGCCGGCTAATTGCAAAATATATTCGCCCAGATCGCTTTCAATCACTTTAATGCCATCCGCTTCTAAAACGTGATTTAAACCAATCTCTTCCGTTACCATTGATTTCGATTTCACCACTTTTTTCACATTGTTTTGCAAGGCAAGCTGTTGAATATAGTGATTGGCTTCTTCCGCTGTTTGTGCAAAAAAGACGTGTCCGCCGTTGGCAGTCACTTTTTCAGATAATTGATAAAGATAGGCATCTAAATTTTCTAGAACGTGATTTCTAATCTCTTTTGCCTGTTCACGCCACTCTTCCCAATGCCCGAGATCATCGACCATTTTTTGTCGATTGGCACCGATACGCTCCTGCGCCATCACAACCGCTTGACGCATAATTTCATTGCCTAATTCTTCCTGAACGTGTTTTTTAAAGGCTAAATCTGTTGTCTGAATAGTCATCTTTTTCTCCTATTTGGACATTAATACTTCAGCGATATGCAGTACTTTGATTGCGCTGCCTTCACGTTTTAAACGACCGCCAATATTGATTAAACAGCTGACATCGGCACCGATTAGATAATCCGGTTCCACTTCTTGAATATGTTTTGCTTTTTCTTTAACCATTTCGCCGGAAATTTGCGACATTTTTACCGAGAATGTGCCGCCGAAGCCGCAGCAAGTGGTCTGATTTTTAATAGGAAGAAGTTCCAAGCCTTCAACATTTTCTAATAATTTTAACGGCTCTTCTTTGATATTGAGTTTACGGAATAGGCTACAAGACGGATGATAAACCGCTTTGCCCGGCAATTTAGCCCCAACATTGGTGATGCCAAGTTGATTGACAATAAAATCGGTTAAGTCATAAAAACGGGCAGCCACTTTTTTCGCACGTTCTGCCCATTTTGGTTCATCTTTAAGATATTCAGGATAATTTTTGATGGAAGCAACGCAAGATCCGGCAGGGGCGACAATAGGAAAATCATTCACTTCAAAGGTTTCAATCAGATTTTTCATTCCTGGAATGGCATCTTTAACAAAACCGCCATTAGTTGCAGGTTGCCCGCAACATCCCTGTTTTTCTAAAAAGATAATTTCACAACCGAGTTTTTCTAATAATAAGACACTTTGTTTGGCTACATTTGCTTTTACGGCATCGCCAATACAAGTTACATAAAAATTAACTTTCATAAGCACTCCAATTTAATGAAAGGCTCAACCGACAAAATGCCGGTTGAGATTAAAAATAGCAGTTAAGGTATCGGTTAACTGAGCAGCAATATGGCAACAAGTGCTGCAATAATGCCGTACACTATCATTGGCACGACGGTTTTCTTAATAATTGCGCCCTCTTTATTGGTAATATTCAATACAGAACATACAGCAACAATATTATTGATACAAACCATATTACCCATTGCACCACCAACGGATTGCAACGCAAGCACAAGTGTTGCTGATAATCCGGTCAATTCCGCTGTGGATAGCTGAACACTACCGAACGTGAGGTTGGATACAGTATTTGAGCCAGAGAAGAATGCACCGACCGCACCTAAATAGGAAGCGAATAGCGTCCAATATTCACCGGTTGCTGCGGCGAAACTTTTACCGATAATTTTTACCATTGAATTATCGCCGCCGACCAACATTAGATTAACCATAATTAATGCGCCGACCAATGCCAAGAATGGGTTACGAGTCTGTTTGAAACTGCCGGCAAAAATATCTTTGGTGTTAGAAGTTGAAAGCGCAAATAGTGGAATAGAAATTAACACCGTTACCACAAATGGGATCAATGCCGGAACATATAACAATTTATAACTGGCTGAAACGGCTGTGCCAAAGATATTTTTTAAGCTGAAAATCAAGCCGTGGCTGACTTCAAACAGACCAAGTGAACCGAGTTGAACGCCGAACCAAGTGGTGGTGTCGTTCATCATTGCTTTGAATGGTAATTGTTGTAAACGTGTAACGATAAGAATTGCGATAAGAAGACCGGTAGGTAATAGCGCTTTAATCACTTGATTATTGCTGACGGCTTTATCATCCAATGTGTTTTCAACTTTTGCCAAGCCGATACCTTTATTGGCAACTAAAATCGAAATTAACAAACCGATTGCACCACCAACTAAGGCTGGGAATTCGTAGTTAACTTGTGCTAATAGAAAATAAGGAATAACACAGGCAAAAATGCTGATGTAGATAAACAAAATATTTTGACGAATTTCTTTCCAGTCGACGATTAAACGTAATGCCATTAATGGAATAACTAAGGCGGCAATAGAGTGGATAATCGCAGTCATTGAACCGATTTCTAAGATTTGTGTATCAGTTAAATTTAATGGACCGAATCCGAACCACGTTGGCGTTCCCACCGCACCGAAAGAAACCGGAACGGAGTTCATTACAAGGGTGAGCATTGCAACTTTTAACGGCGCAAAACCTAATCCGGCAAGAATTGGTGCTGCAATAGCTGCCGGGGTACCGAAGCCACTGGCACCTTCAATCATAAAAGCGAAAGCCCAGCCGATAATCATAATTTGCGCCACCGGATTTGGATTAATATTCGCCAACCATTTACGTAATGTATTGGTGACGCCGGAAACTTCAGAAAAACGATTGAATAAAATAGCACCGAAAATAACGGTGATAGGGGTTTGAACCGCAATCAGTGCCGAGGCAATGTTTGCACTGACTGTGGCAATATCCGTTCCGAAGAAGATGAACTGGATAATAAGAACGACAACTGCTATCCAAGGAAGAGCAACATAAGAAGGTAAGGCATTACGTTTTACCATCAAATAAATCAAAAGAATAATAGGAAAAATGCTCAAAAATAATTGCATAAAATAACCTCGCTAAATAAGTGGGGATTTTCGTTGTTATACTAATGTTAATAATGTTATTTGCAATTAATTTCTTTTAAAAAAGTGTGATCAAGATCTTAGTTTTGAAAAATAGCATTTAAATGTATTAAAACTAACTTTTATTAAATACTTAATAGCATAAAAAATAATCATCTTTTTAGATTTTATGATATTTTTTGTTTAAAAAATAATCTTAATTTCTATGAAAAATATAACAAATAGAAATTAGGTTAATTAATATAGTTTTTATTATTAATTATTTATATAGAATTTAGTGCATTAATCAATTGAATTTCTTCGAATAAAGGCAGATCAGAAAGAAGAATCTTGCGTTCAATGATTTTGCGTTCTTTCAATAATTTGCTACGTTGGGTGCCGATTAATAAGGGGCTGTCGGGGGTGAACCATTGTGAGCCTTGGCGTAGTATGAGATTGCCGATGGTGCAGTCGGTGATTTTGCCTTGTTTTACGATAATGATTTCATCGCAATCGCCTTTTTGTTTTAACAATTCGTTGAAAATGGCGCGGTTGCTGTATTTCAGGTGGTAGTCAATGTCATTACAAATCACAGGCTGGAAGCGTTGGTAGTTTTTACGTTGATAGGGGAAACATTGCAGGTGATATTGCGTGGCGTTGTAATCAATTCGGCAGCGGATAATTGTGCTTTGAAGATTTGCCCAAAGTGCGGTGTTTTTTTGCAGAATTTTTGCGATGGAAAAAATGTCATAAGGTTGCCCTGCATAAAATTCACGCAGGCTGTTTTCATAACGCTGTTGGTGTAGGGCAAGATTTTGCACTTGCCCATTTTCAATGCACAGGGTTTCAAACAGGGGAAAATCCATTATTTTGTTCCTTGATGAAATTTAAGTGGGACATAAATTTTCTCTAACAATTCTTGATATTCTTGCGCTGCTTGGCTTTGAATGGTGATGCCGCCGCCACTGTGGAAAGCATAGTTTCCGTTTTGCTGAGAAATAAAGCGAATTGCCACCGCACTTTCTAAGCTTTCACCGTTAAAAATACCAAACACGCCAGTGTAATAGCCCCGTGGTGCTAATTCCGCTTGTTGAATGACGGCAACGGTTTTTTCTTTTGGCGCACCGCTGATTGAGCCTGCGGGTAAAAGCTGGCTGAGCATTGTGCCGATGTTGGCTTGCCAGTTTTCCTTAAGATCGGCACAAATTTCAGAACTTGTCTGCCAGATCGCACCACGTTCGGTGAAAATCTTTTCTAAATAACGAAAACGCTTCACTTGTACATTTTGCCCTACGATAGCCAGATCATTACGCATTAAATCCACAATAGTGTAATGTTCCCGTTGCTCTTTTTCACAATTGAGTAATTGATTTTCTGCATCAGGCAAGTTGGCGTTAATCGTGCCTTTCATTGGATAAGTGAAAATTTGGTTATGCGCAATTTTCACGAAAGGCTCAGGGGAAAAGCAGACAAACTCGTTTTTAAACAAGAGCTTATATTTCGCTTGTGTGGCAGAAAAAAGTGTCTTGAGATCGTAATTGATCGCAATCGGCGTGGCATAAGTCAGATTAAGTAAAAAGGAATTTCCTTGCTGTAACGCCTGCTGCACAATCTCAAAACCTTGCTGATAAGTGGCGAAATCAATGGGAAATTTTTCTAGCTTAAAGGGTTTTTCTGGGGCTGCTTTTTGTACCGTTGAAAGATTATTTTGGCTGACAAATTCAAACCAAATGCCTTGCTCTGCGCATTGTGTAAGGGGGCAAATGATGGGCTTTTGCTGTTCAAAATCAATCAAAAAGAAAAAAGGCGTACGTTGCGCACCTAAACGGTTGGCTTGTTGTACAAAGTGATTAAATGGCATAAGGGCGATGAATCAAGTAAGATAACAAACATTTTGGTCATTGTAGTGAATCCCTGAGATGAACACAAATTTATTAATTATCAATAATCACGATTCTTTTACCTATAATTTGGTGGATTTAATTCGTCAATTTGATGTGCCGTTTTCTGTGGTGAATGTGGAACAGCTAAATCTTGATGAAGTGGATAATTTCAGCCATATTTTGATTTCTCCCGGCCCTGATGTGCCGAGTGCTTATCCACAACTGTTTGCGATGTTGGAACGCTATCAGCATCGCAAATCAATTTTGGGTGTTTGCCTTGGGCATCAAACCCTGTGCCAGTTTTTTGGCGCGACTTTGTATAATTTGCCGCAGGTGCGACACGGGCAGGCGAAACAAATCAGAATAACAAAACCTAATTCTTTGTTATTTAGCGATTTGCCGGATAAATTTAAAATAGGACTTTATCATTCGTGGGCAATTTCTGCAGAGAATTTCCCTTCAGAATTAGAAATTACCGCAATTGATGATGAGGGCGTTATTATGGCAGTTCAGCATCGAAATTTATCAATTTACGGTGTTCAATTTCATCCAGAATCTTATATTTCGGAATATGGTAAGGTAGTAATTTTAAATTGGTTGAAAGTTTAAAACTATTGAAATGTTAATTATGCATAGTTTTAAACTATCAAATCTATCATTTATATCCATTTTATCTGTAAGGAATTAATCTCTATTATGTTCCCAACAAAACAGAGGAGAACATATTATGGCAACAAATATCGGTTTAAACAAAGCCACTTCAGAAAAATTAGCACAAGAACTCAATAACTTACTTGCGACTTATCAAGTATTTTATATGAACGTGCGCGGTTATCACTGGAACATTAAAGGAGTGAACTTCTTTGAATTACACGCAAAATTTGAAGAAATCTATGATGATTTAGTAGTGAAAGTGGATGAAATCGCAGAGCGTATTTTGACTTTAGGCTACACCCCAAGCAATGCATTCAGTGAGTATTTAACTAAGTCTTTAATTGAAGAACATACAGGCGTAAGTGCTGCGCAAGACTGTTTGAGTGGCACGTTAAGCGGTTTCAAAACCTTGTTAAAACAACAACGTGAAATCTTAGCCTTAGCCGCTGATGCAGATGATGAAGGCACCGCTTCACAAATGAGCGATTACATCAAAGAGCAAGAAAAATTAGTGTGGATGTTTACTGCCGCTTGTGAAAGCTGCAACAGCTAATTTTCCCAATAAAAAACCACCACTTCATCAAAGAGCAAGAAAAATTAGTGTGGATGTTTACTGCCGCTTGTGAAAGCTGCAACAGCTAATTTTCCCAATAAAAAACCACCACTTTTTGATCTGACCCCTAAAAGTTAGACTGTTATTTTAAGGACTGAATTCTGTATTGAACAGGGCTCAGTCCATTTAATTTTAATTGTATTCTTTCCTCATTGTAATAACGAACATATTCTTTGATAAC
>NZ_KB903688.1 GCF_000379785.1 Gallibacterium anatis DSM 16844 = F 149
TCAAAATCGATGGCTTTCGCGACTTTACGGACAAGGTGGTCTT
This sequence comes from Gallibacterium anatis DSM 16844 = F 149, assembly GCF_000379785.1. GTDB lineage: Bacteria > Pseudomonadota > Gammaproteobacteria > Enterobacterales > Pasteurellaceae > Gallibacterium > Gallibacterium anatis. Next base: position 44 of record NZ_KB903688.1, read on the forward strand.
TTGGAACGAGTTGTTCGAGACTTATCATCTCGATTTCATATTGGAGTGAGGGTGTATTTTTGAGCATAGGCATTTCCTTTTTTCGATATGCCTATTAGATCAAACCTCTAGAGGTATGTCTAGAGGTTTGTCAGCAGTCTGAGGAAACAGATTATCCCCTGTTTCCTCTTTATTTTACTTATTCAATAATTATGCGTTACAGAATGTTTTCAAATTCCTCGAATACCTGTTGTGGCCATACGCTGGACTGCACTTCACCGATATGTTTTTTGTGCAATAAGAACATTACCATACGGGATTGACCGATACCGCCACCAATGGTTTGTGGCAATTTGCCATTAATTAAATCTTGGTGCCAAGAGAATTTTAAACGATCTTCATCGCCGGTAATCGCTAACTGACGGCGTAATGCGGCTTCATCTACACGAATGCCCATTGAAGAGAGTTCAAATGCAGTGCCTAATTCTTCATTCCACACTAAAATATCGCCGTTTAATCCCTTGTAATCACCTTCTGATACGGTTGTCCAGTCATCATAATCCGGCGCACGCACATCGTGCGGTTTACCATCAGACAATTTTCCCCCGATACCGATTAAAAAGACTGCGCCGTACTCTTTGCAAATCGCATTTTCACGTTGTTTATCTGTCATCCCCGGATAACGCTGCACGAGATCTTCAGTATGAACAAAAGTGATCTCTTTTGGTAAAGTGGTAGCAATATGGAAATGTTTTTCTACTAAAGCTTCGGTTTCACGGATCGCACGATAAATTGAACGGACAGTATCTTTTAAGTAATCCAATGTACGTAATCCTTCCGGAATAACGCGCTCCCAGTCCCATTGATCAACATAAACAGAGTGAGTACGATCCAAAGAATCTTCATCCGGGCGCAATGCTTTCATATGCACAAACAGCCCTTCACCCGGTTTAAAATCAAAACGGCCTAAGGTATGGCGTTTCCATTTCGCTAAAGAGTGGACAACCTCAAACACTTCACCTTCAATCTGTTTTACTTTAACCTGCACCGCTTTCTCTTTTCCGGAAAGGTTATCCTGAATACCGTTTCCCACTTGGCTGAGAATCGGTCCTTGTACCTCAACCAAGCCTAAATGTTCTGCTAATTTTTCAGTAAAAGTGTTTTTAACAAAGCTAATTTCTTGTTGTTGTAAAATAAATGATTTTTTCATAATAAATGCTCTTTCTTCTTTTGATTCCATACACACATAATGCAAAGCATCACGTTTGAATGACGTGTATTATTCAATAAATAACAAATTTCGCAAAAACATTATTGTATTTGAGATAATTTAATTAGAATTTATTTAAAAAAGTAAGATTTTTTTAGATTTTTTCTAAATTAGAGCTTTTCGGCGTGATGAATAAGGACAAATCGCTCCCACAATTCATCCTGAGATTCTCGATGAGCCGGATCAGGAATAATACAACTGCTGATCGGGCACACTTTTTGACAGGTTGGTGTTTCATAATGCCCTACACATTCTGTACATAGCGCCGGATCAATCACATAAATCTCTTCACCAACAGAAATTGCATTGTTAGGGCACTCCGGTTCACACATATCACAGTTTGTGCATTTATCCGTAATTAATAATGCCATAAATTCGACACTCTCTCCCTTTCACTTTCGTTTAAAAAACGGTTATTGTACACTGTTCGTCCATATTTTTATAACCGCTTTTTAAGCGATTTATTTTATTCACAAAAATAAATCAAACATTAATCAAATAATTTTGATCTAACCCACGCTTTTATCACAATGAGCTGCTATAATAATCGCATTATTTGAATTCAGAAATCACTCCTATTTAACTTTATAAGAGGGCTTAAAATGTCAGTAATTAAAATGACCGATCTCGATCTTGCAGGTAAACGTGTTCTTATCCGTGCGGATTTAAATGTTCCTGTTAAAGATGGCAAAATCACCTCTGATGCACGTATTAAAGCATCATTACCGACAATTAAATCAGCATTGGAACAAGGTGCGAAGGTGATGGTAACTTCTCACTTTGGTCGTCCTACCGAAGGTGAATACAATGCTGAATTTTCATTACAACCGGTTGTTGACTATTTGAACAATCTTTTAGATGTTCCTGTTCGTTTGGCAAAAGATTACCTTGATGGTGTTGAAGTTGCTCCAAATGAATTGGTTGTATTGGAAAATGTGCGCTTCAACAAAGGTGAAAAGAAAGATGCTGACGATTTAGCACAAAAATATGCAGCACTCTGTGATGTATTTGTAATGGATGCTTTCGGTACTGCACATCGCGCACAAGCTTCTACTCACGGTGTTGCAAAATTTGCCCCTGTTGCTTGTGCCGGTCCGTTGCTTTCCAATGAATTGGATGCTTTAGGTAAAGCATTGAAAAATCCACAACGTCCGATGGTAGCAATTGTTGGTGGTTCTAAAGTTTCCACTAAATTAACCGTTTTAGATTCTCTTTCAAAAATTGCAGACCAACTTGTTGTCGGTGGCGGTATTTCTAATACCTTTATCGCAGCACAAGGCAATAATGTCGGCTTATCACTTTATGAAAAAGACTTAATTCCTGAAGCGCAACGTTTAATGGCAAGCTGCAATATCCCTGTTGCGACTGATGTTCGCGTTGGTAAAGAGTTCTCTGAAACTGCAACTGCGACTGTAAAACCAGCAACAGAAGTGCAAGATGATGAAGAAATTCTAGATTTAGGTGATGAATCTGCACAACAACTTGCAGAAATCATTCGTAATGCAAAAACCATCCTTTGGAATGGTCCTGTCGGCGTATTTGAATTCCCTAACTTCCGAAAAGGAACTGAAATCGTAGCACGTGCTATTGCCGAAAGTGATGCCTTCTCCATTGCGGGCGGTGGCGATACTTTGGCTGCGATTGATATGTTCGGTATTGCCGATCAAATCTCTTATATTTCCACCGGTGGCGGTGCTTTTCTTGAATTTGTTGAAGGTAAAGTGTTACCGGCTGTAGAAATTCTTGAACAAAGAGCAAAAGGTTAATTATCGTTTTTTAGAAGGGGGAATATCCCCCTTCTTCTTCACTAAAAATAGGAAAATACTATGTCTAAAATTTTTGATTTCGTAAAACCTGGTGTATTAACTGGTGATGAAGTACAAAAAGTCTTTGCTTTCGCCAAAGAAAATAACTTTGCTATTCCTGCAGTAAACTGTGTTAACTCCGATTCTGTAAACGCAGTTTTGGAAACTGCTGCACGCGTTAAAGCACCGGTCATTATTCAATTTTCTAACGGTGGCGCTTCATTCTATGCCGGTAAAGGCATCAAATTAGCTGAAGGTCAACGTGCTGATGTGCTTGGTGCTATCGCCGGTGCAAAACACGTTCACGCATTAGCTGAACATTATGGTGTTCCAGTTATCCTACATACCGACCACGCAGCGAAAAAATTGCTTCCGTGGATTGACGGCTTACTTGAAGCCGGTGAAAAACATTTCGCTGAAACAGGTAAACCTTTATTCTCTTCTCATATGCTAGACCTTTCAGAAGAACCATTAGAAGAAAATATCGAAATCTGCAAAAAATATCTTGCGCGTATGGATAAAATCGGAATGACTCTTGAAATGGAACTCGGTATTACCGGCGGTGAAGAAGATGGTGTTGATAATTCAGATCGTGACCCTATGGATCTTTATTCTAAACCAGAAGAAATTGATTTAGTTTACACAGAATTATCAAAAATCAGTTCACGTTTTACCGTTGCGGCAGCATTTGGTAACGTACACGGTGTATACAAACCGGGTAATGTAAAATTAACTCCGGTCATCTTGAAAAAAGGTCAGGACTATATCAAAGCTAAACACGGTTTAAGCACAGATAAGCCGGTTTCTTATGTATTCCACGGTGGTTCAGGTTCAAGCCACGCTGAAATTCAAGAAGCAGTTTCTTACGGCGTAGTTAAAATGAATATCGACACAGATACTCAATGGGCAACTTGGCACGGTATTTTAGAATATTACAAGAAAAATGAAGCTTATTTACAAGGTCAATTAGGTAACCCTGAAGGTCCTGATGCACCAAACAAAAAATTCTATGACCCACGTGTTTGGTTACGTAAAGGCGAAGAGTCAATGTCAAAACGCTTAGAACAAGCATTTGATGACTTAAATTGCCGCGACGTACTATAAGTTTATAAGCTATAAATAATAACGTTATATATATTCCTCAACCTAAATTTTGCCCCTGATTTTCAGGGGCATTTTTTCTTAAACGTATGAGCCACTCAAAAACAACATTAAAGCGGATCACATTTACTTTTCTATTAATGGCATTTTTAACCGGTATCGGTTCAGCATTTCAATTACCGGTAATGAGCCTCTTTTTAGCAAAAGAAGTGCACGTCTCCCCTTTTGCGGTAGGCTGCTTTTTTGCAGTAAATGCTTTTGTCGGTATTATTCTTGGACAAATTATCGGCTATTTTTCAGATCGCCTAAAAGACAGACGTTTACTTATTTTTGGTTGCAGTTTAATGGCTGCCGTCGGATATGTCATTTTTGCATTCAGTCGTAACTATTGGGTGTTGCTTACATTAGCAGTAACACTTTTTGGATTAGGTTCTGCCTCTAATCCACAGATTTTCGCCTTTGCCCGTGAATACGCCAACCGCAAACAACGACAAGCAATTATGTTTATGACAATAATGCGTGCGCAAATTTCTCTCGCTTGGATTATCGGGCCACCTCTCGCTTTTTGGCTAGCAATTAATAAAGGTTTCACTTTTTTATTTTTAATTGGTGCCATAGTATTTTTGTTAAGTGCTTGTTGCGGACGTTTTTTCCTGCCAAAAATCCGCCATAAAGAAAAAAACATTACAAAAACAGCAAGTTCTCAATCTCCTCAGGAAAATCGAACCGCTATTATTTATCTTTCCGCAGTGTTGGTTATTATTTTTAGCTGTAATAGTATGTATTTGATTAATATGCCACTTTATCTTACTAATCAATTACATTTGCCTGAAAATTTAGCAGGAATTTTAATGGGAACTGCCGCCGGATTAGAAATACCCATTATGCTACTTGCAGGATGGCTAAATAAATATATCGCTAAAAAACGTTTAATGACGATAGCGATTTTATGCGGTGTAATTTTCTATCCATCACTTTTAGTTGTTACTTCTGACTGGGGATTATTGTTATTGCAATGCTTAAACGCCGGCTTAATCGGCATTGTTGCAACAATAGGAATGGCTTATTTTCAGGATTTAATGCCGACTAAACTCGGTACAGCAACAACATTATTTACTAACAGTGCCAAAAGTAGTTGGATTTTAGGCGGCCCATTAGCAGGCGCTATCGGTGGGATTTATAGTTATTACGACACTTTTTATTTTTGTTCCGCACTTATCCTTATCGCATTATTCTGTTTATATAAAGTACGAAATGCCTAAAAAAAGAGGTTGCTCCTGGCAACCTCATAATTTTTATTTATCTGTAAATCGTTCAATTCTTGCGCCTAACGCTCTCAATTTTTCTTCAATATGTTCATAACCACGATCAATGTGATAAATTCGATCAACGATGGTTTCTCCCTGTGCAATACAACCGGCAATCACTAAACTTGCCGATGCTCGCAAATCTGTCGCCATAACTTCAGCACCGGATAAATGATCTACACCGTGACATATTGCTGTATTCCCTTCGATCTCAGCTTTAGCACCCATCCGAATCAGCTCCGGAATATGCATAAAACGATTTTCAAAAATCGTTTCCGTAATAATCCCTGTTCCGTTCGCCACCATATTTAATAAGGTGAACTGAGCTTGCATATCAGTTGGGAATCCCGGATGTGGGGCTGTTCTGATATTAACTGCTTTAGGGCGCTGCCCTAACATATCCAACGTGATACTGTTTTCCGTTACATCAACTTGAGCACCTGCTTCACGTAATTTTTCAATGACCACTTCCAAAGTATCCGCACGAGCTCCCAAACATTCAACTCTACCACCGGATACCGCTGCTGCCACCAAGAATGTTCCGGTTTCAATACGATCAGGTATGACCGTATGTTCACAACCAGCAAGGCGATCCACACCTTCAATTGTAATCATATCCGTACCGGCACCTTGAATATTAGCCCCCATCTTATTCAAAAATTCAGCTGTATCAACAATTTCAGGTTCTCTGGCTGCATTTTCAATGACTGTTTTTCCTTTTGCCAAAACAGCTGCGGTCATAATAGAAATGGTGGCGCCGACACTGACTTTATCGATAACAATTCTTGCACCTTGTAAACGAGCAGGAACAAACGATTTCACATAACCGTCTTCAAGCAAAATTTTTGCACCCAATTTTTCTAATCCGGAAATATGAAGATCAACCGGCCGTGCCCCAATGGAACAACCGCCCGGCAAAGAGACTTGCCCTTGATTAAAACGTGCTGTTAATGGTGCCAATGCCCAAATAGATGCTCTCATCGTTTTAACTAGTTCATATGGAGCAACAAAATTACTCACATTACTCGCATCAATACAAATAGTCTGTTCGCCACACCAATCAGCTTTAATACCTAACTTACGCAAAATCTGTAAAGTAGTTTCTATATCACGTAGCCGAGGTACATTATGCAGCGTAACAGGTTCTTCCGCTAAAATAGAGGCAAATAAAATTGGTAATGCTGCATTTTTAGCACCTGAAATTTTCACCGTACCTTTCAGACAAGCTCGCCCGTGTACACGAAACTTTTCCATAATAAATCCTATCTACAAATAAAAAATATAATCGACAATATAAGCTACAATTATATACATTTCTGCCTATAATTGCTGAATCAATGACTAATTAGTTTTTAACAGATGCCAATATTTTTCATAAATATCGATCGCATCGCCAACATCTTCCTGAAAAACACCTTTTTCAATCTGCTCCTGTGGAGGAAATAGTGTTAGATCATTAACATCCGTAGGTTCCAATAAGGCTTTTACGCCTTCATTAGGCATAGAAAAACCCATTGTTTCAATCACTTCTTTAGCACTTTCTGGACGCAACATAAAATCAATAAATTTATAAGCCGCCTCTTTATGTTCCGCATTTTTCGGAATGGCATAATTATCCATCCAAATAATGACCCCTTCTCGTGGATAAATAAATTGAATATCAGGATTTTCTTTATGTGCACGGAAAGCTGATCCGTTCCAAATCATTCCTAATGAAACCTCCCCTTGCACATAAGGTACATCAGGAGAATCAGAATTAAACGACTGTACATTTGGTATTAATTTCTGCAATAAATGGTAAGCGGATTCAATTTCTTTATCTTCTGTCGTATTTGGAGAAAATCCTTTTAATAACAAAGCAATATGAAAAACTTCTCTAGAATCTGCCGTTAATAGGATCTTCCCTTTGTATTTTGAATTCCACAAATCAGCCCAACTTGTCACCGCTTTCGGATCAATTTCGGCACTATTTATGCCTATTCCGGTTAACCCATAAACATAAGGTAATGAATATTGATTTTCTGGATCAAAATTTTTATTCAATAAGCTCGACGTTATCTGCGCAAAATTAACTAACTTTGTCTTATCTAATTTTGCTAACATCCCCTCTTTAGCCATTTTTTCAATGTAATAACTAGACGGGAAAATAAGATCATACCCCCCTCCATTAGTTAATTTCATTTTCGAGTACATTTCTTCATTACTCTCAAAAGTTGAATAAACAACCTCAATACCTGTTTTTTTAGTAAACTGCTGTAATAGAGAATTAGGGATGTATTCAGTCCAGTTATAAATATAAAGCTTTTCGGCGAATATCGAAGAGCTAAAGAGGATAAGTGAAGAAATTAAGGTTGTTTTCAATAACTTAGAAAAAGATAAAAATTTCAATTTTTAGGTTCTCCAAAGTTTGAGGGAGGTTAGTGAATATATGATTAAATATATTTCGACATGAATTAGAAGAAACAATATAAAACCAGATATAAAAAAACTGCATCTAAAAAGATGCAGTTTTTTAATCAATCTAAATTGAATTATTCTGCCGCTACTGCTGCTTCTTCAGCAACTTGACGATCTACTAATTCAATATACGCCATAGGTGCATTATCACCAGGGCGGAATCCACATTTCAAGATACGAGTATAACCACCCGCACGTTGAGCAAAACGTGGACCTAATTCATTAAACAATTTAGCAACAACTGCGTTGTCGCGAACACGAGCAAAAGCTAAACGGCGGTTTGCAACGCTGTCAACTTTAGCTAAAGTAATTAACGGCTCAACTACACGACGTAATTCTTTTGCTTTTGGCAATGTAGTCTTGATGATCTCATGACTAACTAAAGAACTTGCCATATTACGAAACATCGCTTGGCGATGACTGCTATTACGGTTTAGTTGACGACCACTCTTACGATGGCGCATGACCTTATCCTTCTCAGAAAAATCTTTAACCTATGACCAAACTAGTCTTCAGCAATACTTGCTGGTGGCCAATTCTCAAGGCGCATACCTAGTGATAGCCCACGTGAAGCCAATACATCCTTAATTTCAGTAAGAGATTTCTTACCAAGATTAGGAGTTTTAAGTAATTCAACTTCTGTACGTTGAACTAAATCACCGATATAGTGAATTGTTTCTGCTTTCAAACAGTTAGCAGAACGAACAGTCAACTCTAAGTCATCCACTGGACGAAGTAGAATCGGATCAAATTCCGGTTTTTCTTCTTTGACTTCTGGTTGACGAACATCACGCAAATCAACGAATGCATCAAGCTGTTCTGCTAAAATAGTTGCTGCACGACGAATCGCCTCTTCTGGATCTAATGTTCCATTAGTTTCCATCTCAATAACTAACTTATCTAAGTCAGTACGCTGTTCAACACGTGCTGCTTCAACATTATAAGCAATACGATCGACAGGGCTATAACATGCATCTACCAACAAACGACCGATAGGACGTTCTTCATCGTGTGTGCGTGAAGATGCTGGAACATATCCTCTTCCACGCTGTACACGAATGCGCATATTAATAGAGGCATTTTCATCTGTCAAATGACAAATGATATGATCTGGATTAACGATTTCAACATCACCATCATGAGTGATGTCCGCGGCAACAACAGGGCCAATTCCAGATTTTGTTAGTGTCAGAAATACGTCATCTTTATTCTGCACTTTAACCGCTAGACCTTTTAAGTTTAAAAGAACCTCAAGAATATCTTCCTGAACACCTTCTTTACTACTGTACTCATGCAATACACCGTCAATCTCTACTTCAGTCACTGCACAACCAGGCATAGATGACAAAAGAATGCGACGTAAAGCATTACCCAATGTGTGGCCAAAGCCTCGTTCTAACGGCTCCAAGGTCACTTTAGCATGAGTAGGGCTAATTTGCTCAATATCAACTAAGTGTGGCTTTAAAAATTCTGTAACAGAACCCTGCATTTTATCCTCTCTTTGCTGTTAAGCTCTATTATTTAGAATAAAGCTCAACGATCAGATGTTCGTTAATGTCTGCTGATAAATCAGAACGTTCCGGAACACGTTTGAAAACACCTTCCATTTTAGCAGCATCGACTTCTAACCAAGTTGGTTTTTCTTTTTGTTCTGCTAATTCTAATGATGCTTTAATACGTGCTTGCTTTTTAGATTTTTCACGTACTGCGATAACATCATCAACAGAAACTTGGAAAGAAGGAATATTCACTACACGTCCATTAACAATAATAGCCTTGTGGCTAACTAATTGACGAGCTTCTGCACGTGTTGCTGCAAATCCCATACGATATACAACGTTATCTAAACGTCCTTCTAATAACACTAATAAGTTTTCACCAGTGTTACCTTTCAAACGGTTAGCTTCTTTGTAATAGTTACGGAACTGACGTTCTAAAATTCCGTACATACGACGAACTTTTTGTTTCTCACGTAATTGACTACCATAGTCAGATAAACGTGGCTTACGTGCACCGTGTTGACCAGGTGCAGTATCAATTTTACATTTAGACTCAATCGCACGAACACCGGACTTCAAAAATAAGTCTGTGCCCTCACGACGGCTTAGTTTGAGCTTAGGCCCCAAATATCTTGCCATTTTCTTTCTCCAACTATCCTAATACGTCTTACACACGACGTTTTTTCGGTGGACGACAACCGTTATGAGGAATCGGAGTCACATCAGTAATATTAGTGATGCGGAATCCTGCTGCATTTAATGCACGGATTGTTGACTCACGACCAGGACCAGGTCCTTTTACCATAACTTCCAAGTTCTTTAAGCCGAATTCTTTAACCATTTCGGCACAACGTTCTGCAGCAACCTGTGCCGCAAACGGAGTAGATTTACGAGAACCACGGAAACCTGATCCGCCCGCAGTAGCCCAAGCTAGAGCGTTTCCTTGGCGATCAGTGATTGTAACAATAGTATTGTTGAAAGAAGCATGAATATGAGCCACGCCATCTACAACTTGTTTTTTTACACGCTTACGCGCACGAACTGGTGTTTTAGCCATTATCATTTACCCCGATTATTTCTTGATCGGTTTGCGTGGTCCCTTACGGGTACGCGCGTTAGTTTTAGTACGTTGACCACGTACCGGTAAGCTACGACGATGACGTAAACCACGGTAGCATCCTAAGTCTAAAAGACGTTTGATGTTTAGTGTTACCTCACGGCGTAAATCACCTTCAACAGTAAATTTACCAACTTCGTCACGCAGTTTATCAATCTGCTCTTCAGACAATTCGCTGATCTTAACGCTTCCTGCAATACCCACTGCATCACAAATATGTTGAGCACGGGTTTTACCGATACCATAGATTGCTGTTAAAGCAATTACAGCGTGTTTATGATCAGGAATGTTAATGCCTGCAATACGGGCCACTATGCACTCCTATTATTTAACTAATCTGGTATGTTGATCTGAAAAGCCCGTTTCAGGATACTCAAACAACATACCAATACACTATACAAAAGAGTTGAGCAGTATACCCACTCAACCGATTCTTTTCAAGAAAAATATATCAATTAACCTTGACGTTGTTTATGTTTAGGATCGCTGCAAAGCACGCGAACTACGCCTTCACGTTTAACAATCTTACAGTTACGACATAATTTCTTTACGGACGCACGAACTTTCATTGCTTATCCTTTTTCTAAATTAAAGACAATCTTATTGTCTTGACCCTTTAAGGTTTGCTTTTTTCAACACCGATTCATATTGACTTGACATCAAATGACTTTGAACCTGAGCGATGAAATCCATAATTACTACTACGACAATCAATAAGGATGTTCCACCAAAGTAAAACTGAACATTCCAAGCTGATGTCATAATATACGGAACTAAACACACAAAAGTAACATAAAGACCGCCGATCAAAGCCAAACGAGTCATTATCTTATCAATATAACGTGATGTTTGTTCCCCCGGTCTAATCCCTGGCAAAAATGCACCAGATTTTTTCAAATTATCTGCTGTATCTCTTGGATTATATTGCATTGCAGAATAGAAGAAGCTGAAAAATATAATCGCAACCGCATATAAAATCAAATATAAAGGTTGTCCCGGATGTAATAACATTGATAAGTCATTCAACCAATCCAACCCTTGCCCTTGACCAAACCATTGTGTAATTGTAGCAGGGAATAAAATAATACTTGAAGCAAAGATAGCTGGAATAACACCCGCCATATTCACTTTAAGTGGTAAATGAGAACTTTGTGCTGCTAACATATGGCGACCTTGTTGACGCTTAGCATAATTAACAACAAGTCTTCTTTGCCCACGTTCTACAAATACAACAAAATAAGTTACTGCAAATACAACAACAGCAATCAATAAGAGAACCAACAGATGCATCTGACCTTGACGCGCTTGTTCAATTGTATGCGCAATTGCTGATGGTAATCCCGCAACAATCCCAGCAAAGATAATTAAAGAAATACCGTTGCCGACACCTCTTTCTGTAATTTGTTCACCTAACCACATCAAGAACATTGTTCCAGTTACTAAACTAATTACAGCAGTAAAATAAAATCCGAATCCTAAGTTTGGCACTAGTCCAGGAAGCATATTAGGTAATCCAGTTGAAATACCTATTGCCTGAATGGTTGCTAATGCTAATGTAGAATAACGAGTATATTTACTGATCTTACGGCGACCGGCTTCGCCCTCTTTCTTCAATTCTGCTAATGCAGGATAAACAGACGTCAATAGCTGAATAATGATCGATGCCGAAATATAAGGCATGATCCCTAAAGCAAATACTGATGCACGGCTTAAGGCACCACCGGAGAACATATTAAACATATCTACGATTGTGCCTTTTTGTTGTTCAATAACTTGAGCCAATACAGCAGAGTCAATGCCAGGAACCGGGATGAAAGAACCGATACGGAAAACAATTAACGCTCCTAAAACGAATAGTAAGCGACGCTTTAATTCACTCGTACCGCTCTGAGTACTTCTATTTTGATACCCCGGTTGTTTAGCCATCTGTTAATTATTCCTCGATTGAACCACCAGCAGCTTCAATTGCTGCTTTAGCACCTTTAGTTACACGTAATCCACGAATAACTACGCCAGATTTAACTTCACCTGAAAGAATGATTTTTGCAAATTGAATATCTGATGAAATCACTTTTGCTTCTTTAAGAGTTTCTAAAGTAATTTCATTTCCAGAAACTTTTGCTAAATCACTTAAACGAACTTCGGCAGTAACTGCTGCTTTCATTGAAGTGAAACCGAATTTAGGTAGACGACGGTATAAAGGCATTTGACCACCTTCAAATCCACGTCTTACACCACCGCCAGTGCGTGATTTTTGACCTTTATGTCCACGACCACCAGTTTTACCTAAACCAGAACCAATACCACGTCCAAGACGTTTAGCACTGTGTTTAGCACCTTCAGCCGGAGATAGAGTATTTAAACGCATTTATTACTCCTCCACTTTAACCATGTATGATACTTGATTGATCATACCTCTTACTGCTGCAGTATCAACTAATTCAACAGTGTGGTTAAGATGACGAAGACCTAAACCACGTAAAGTAGCTTTATGTTTTGGTAAACGACCAATTGAACTACGAGTTTGTGTTACTTTAATAGTTTTTGCCATGATCAATTACCCCAAAATTTCATCAACTGTTTTACCACGTTTAGCTGCTACCATTTCTGGTGATTTCATATTAGCTAACGCATCAATCGTAGCGCGAACCACGTTGATTGGGTTTGTTGAACCGTATGCTTTTGACAATACGTTACGAATACCTGCAACTTCCAATACTGCACGCATTGCACCACCTGCGATGATACCTGTACCTTCGCTTGCTGGTTGCATAAATACGCGAGAACCAGTATGAGCCCCTTTGATAGGGTGTTGTAGTGTACCTTCATTCAAAGCTACATTAATCATATTGCGACGTGCTTTTTCCATCGCTTTTTGGATTGCTGCCGGAACTTCACGAGCTTTACCGTAACCAAAACCAACGCGACCGTTTCCATCACCTACTACTGTTAAAGCAGTAAAGCTCATAATACGACCACCTTTTACTGTTTTAGATACACGGTTTACCGCGATTAGCTTCTCTTGCAGTTCACCAGCTTGTTTTTCGATGTTTGCCATCTCAAATTACCTCTATTAGAACTGTAGACCAGCTTCACGAGCAGCGTCTGCCAACGACTGCACACGGCCATGATATTTAAAACCAGAACGGTCAAAAGCAACTTCTTTAATACCTTTTTCCAAAGCACGTTCAGCAACTAATTTACCAACTACAGCTGCTGCTTCTTTATTTCCGGTATATTTAACTTGCTCACGAATCGCCTTCTCAAGAGTAGAAGCTGTAGCAAGCACTTCTGAACCGTTAGGTGCAATTACTTGAGCATAAATATGACGTGGAGTACGATGTACTACCAAACGTGTTGCACCTTGCTCTTTAATCATACGACGCGCACGGGTTGCACGACGAATACGAGCCAATTTTTTATCCATAGTGTTACCCTACTTATTTCTTCTTAGCCTCTTTAGTACGTACCACTTCATCAGCGTAACGTACCCCTTTACCTTTATAAGGTTCAGGACGGCGGTAAGCACGAATATCTGCAGCAACCTGCCCGATTAATTGCTTATCTGCGCCTTTTAAAACAATTTCTGTTTGAGAAGGACATTCTGCTGAAATACCAGCCGGCAATGTGTGTTCAATTGGGTGAGAATAACCCAAGTTCAACGCTAATACATTACCTTTAAGTTGTGCTCTATAACCAACACCAACTAATTGTAATTTCTTAGTAAATCCTTCTGTAACACCAATAACCATTGCATTTACTAATGCTCTAGCTGTACCAGATTGTGCATTAGATCCATCAATTTCTACACGTGGAGAAAAATGTAATGCGTTATTTTCAATAGTTACTTCAACTGCTTTGTTAATTTCGCGAGTTAACTCGCCATTCTTACCTTTAACTGTTAATAGCTGTCCGTCGAGTTTTACCTCTACGCCGGCAGGAATATTAACAGGTGCTTTTGCGACACGAGACATCTTCCTACCTCTCCATTAAGCTACGTAACAAATAATTTCACCGCCCAAGCCTGCTTGACGCGCAGCTCGATCGGTCATTACACCTTTAGATGTAGAAACAACAGCAATACCTAAACCACCAAGAACTTTTGGCAATTCATCTTTACGTTTATAAATACGTAAACCTGGACGGCTTACACGTTGAATACTTTCTACAACTGGTTTTCCTTGGAAATATTTTAAAGTAATTTCCAATTCAGGTTTAACACCTTCAACAACTTTGAAGCTCTCAATATAACCTTCTTTAGCTAGAACGTCGGCAATTGCCACTTTTAGCTTGGATGAAGGCATGTTGATCGCTACCTTATTTGCAGCTTGACCGTTACGAATACGGGTCAACATATCTGCGATTGGATCTTGCATGCTCATGTGTATTTACTCCCATGATTCCAAAATAAAGTGGTATATTACCAACTCGCTTTTCTAAGGCCTGGAATTTCACCGCGCATTGCAGCTTCACGAACCTTAATACGGCTTAAACCAAACTTACGTAACACACCGTGTGGACGACCTGTCTGACGGCAACGGCTACGTTGACGAATTGGGCTTGAATCGCGTGGTAAAGTTTGTAACTTTAACACTGCATTCCAACGCTCTTCATCAGAAGAATTAGCATCAGAGATGATTTTCTTTAATTCTTGACGTTTCGCGTAGTATTTTTCAGCTAATTCAACACGTTTTGCATCACGTGCTTTCATTGATTGTTTTGCCATTGTAACCTGCCTTATTTACGGAATGGGAAGTCAAAGGCAGCAAGTAGCGCTTGACCTTCTTCATCTGTTTTCGCTGTGGTGGTAATAGTAATATCTAAACCACGTACACGATCCACTTTATCATAATCGATTTCAGGGAAGATGATTTGTTCACGCACACCCATGCTGTAATTACCACGACCATCGAAAGACTTCGCATTCAAACCACGGAAGTCACGGATACGTGGAACAGCAATAGAAATTAATCGTTCAAAGAATTCCCACATACGCTCACCGCGTAGGGTTACTTTACAACCGATCGGATATCCCTGACGAATCTTAAAGCCAGCAACAGATTTGCGAGCTTTAGTGATTAAAGGTTTTTGACCGCTAATTGCTGTTAGATCTGCTACTGCGTTATCTAACAATTTTTTGTCGGTCAATGCTTCACCCACACCCATATTTAGGGTTATCTTCTCGATTCGTGGGACTTGCATGACAGATTTGTAGCCGAATTTTGCTTTTAATTCGTTTACTACTTGATCTCTGTAGTAATCATGCAGTTTCGCCATCGCATTACTCCAGTTTATTTAATTGTTTCACCAGTAGATTTGAAGAAACGAACTTTTTTGCCATCTTCAAATCTGAAACCTACTCGGTCAGCCTTATTTGTAGAAGGATTGAAAATTGCTACGTTAGAAACATCAATTGGTGCTTCTTTACGCACGATACCACCTTGTTTTCCTAATGCAGGAACTGGTTTTTCGTGTTTAGCAATCATATTTAAACCTTCAACGATAACTTTACCGTTAGGTAATACCTTTGTTACTTTACCGCGTTTGCCTTTACCTTTGGCAACGCTACCAGTGATCATAATCACTTCATCATTTTGACGGATTTTTGCAGCCATTTCTCACTTCTCCTTACAGTACTTCTGGAGCTAAAGAGATAATCTTCATAAACTTCTCAGAGCGAAGTTCACGAGTTACCGGTCCGAAAATACGTGTACCGATTGGTTGCTCACTATTATTATTTAAAATAACGCAAGCATTACCATCGAAGCGAATAACTGACCCGTCTGGGCGACGAACACCCTTCTTGGTGCGCACAACAACTGCTTTAAGTACATCACCTTTTTTCACTTTACCGCGTGGAATTGCTTCTTTCACAGTAACTTTGATGATATCACCAACAGCAGCATAACGACGGTGTGAGCCACCTAGAACCTTGATACACATTACGCTACGAGCGCCTGAGTTATCAGCAACGTCTAGCATAGTCTGTTCTTGGATCATGTTAGTACTCCGCTAAAATTAAAAAAACCCTTTCGGGACGAATTTACCTCTATCTCGCACATAGGGCGGATAGGGTGCGGATTCTAGCATAATGCATAGACAAAAAGCAACCTAATTTCTCACTATTTAATGACAAAAAACACTAGGCGGAATCGAATATCAAAAATGGCAAAGTGAATAGGAAATTTATAGGAGCTGCAGATGAGGATGGATATATTCTCAACTTGCAAGAAACGCAGAAATACCCCCACTTCGCTTTATGAAAGCAATAAAAAGCAAAAGATTTTACTATGCTCAAAAAATTCTACTAAATCCTGCTTATCAACTATGGGCAAGTTTTAAAAATATGCTACAGGAGGGAATAAAAAAGCCCTTAACTATTTGCTAAGGGCTTTTAATCAATTTATTGATTGAACAGTAACAAATTAAATTACTGCTTTTTCAACAACGCGAACTAAAGTCCATGATTTTGTTTTAGAGATTGGACGACATTCGCGAATCTCTACAATATCACCAACTTTTGCTTCGTTGTTTTCATCGTGTACGTGAAGTTTAGTAGTACGACGGATAAACTTACCATAAATTGGGTGTTTAACCATACGTTCGATAGCGATAGTGAAAGATTTTTCCATTTTATCGCTAATTACTTTACCTTGTACTGTACGAATTTTATCAGTCATTACTCACCCGCCTTCTCAGTTAGAATAGTCTTAACAACTGCAATTTGACGACGCACTTGTTTTAACTGATGAGTTTGTTGAAGCTGACCGGTGGCTGCTTGCATACGCAACTTGAATTGCTCACCTAACAAGTTAACCAATTCAGCATTCAGCTCTTCAACACTTTTTGTACGTAGTTCTTGAGCTTTCATTACATCACCGTCTTAGTTACGAAAGTGGTCTTAATAGGCAATTTAGCCGCTGCTAATGCAAACGCTTCTCTTGCGATCTCTTCAGACACACCATCCATTTCATATAGAACTTTACCCGGTTGGATTAAGGCTACCCAGTACTCAACGTTACCTTTACCTTTACCCATACGGACTTCTAATGGTTTTTCAGTAATTGGTTTATCTGGGAAAACACGAATCCAGATTTTACCTTGACGTTTAACCGCACGAGTCATCGCACGACGAGCTGCCTCGATTTGGCGAGCAGTTAAACGACCACGTCCAATTGCTTTCAAACCAAAGGTACCGAAACTTACATCAGTACCTGCCGCAATACCACGGTTACGACCTTTGTGGATTTTACGGAATTTAGTACGTTTTGGTTGCAACATTTAGCGAATCTCCTTACTTACGACCTTTACGCGGAGCTTTTTTAGGCTTATCCGCAGGTTGTTGTTGTTCTGATTGCATAACTGCAGCCATTCCACCAAGAATCTCACCTTTGAAGATCCATACTTTGACGCCGATAACGCCATAAGTAGTATTAGCTTCAGCAGTATTGTAATCGATATCCGCACGTAAAGTATGCAATGGTACACGACCTTCACGATACCATTCAGAACGAGCGATTTCCGCACCGCCTAAACGACCGCTAACTTCAACTTTGATACCTTTTGCTCCTAAACGCATTGCATTTTGTACAGCACGTTTCATTGCACGGCGGAACATTACACGGCGTTCTAATTGAGAGGCAATGCTCTCCGCAACTAATTTTGCATCTAATTCAGGTTTTTTAACTTCCGCGATATTGATTTGCGCTGGAACACCTGCAATAGCTGCAACTGCATTGCGTAATTTTTCAACATCCTCACCTTTCTTACCGATAACGATACCTGGGCGAGCAGTATGAATAGTTACACGAATACTTTTTGCTGGACGTTCAATAGTGATACGTGAAACAGATGCATTCGCTAACTCTTTAGTTAAAAATTTACGTACTTTAAAGTCGCCGTCTAAATTATCGGCGAAATCTTGTGTATTCGCGTACCAAGTAGATGACCAAGGTTTTACAATACCTAGGCGAATACCATGTGGATGAACTTTTTGACCCATTGCTATTCTCCTACTGATTAACGATCTGACACTACCACAGTAATGTGGCTAGTACGTTTTAAAATACGATCTGCGCGACCTTTAGCACGTGGCATTATGCGTTTCATGCTAGGACCTTCATCAACGAAGATTTTCGCGACTTTAAGATCATCGATATCTGCACCGTCATTGTGCTCTGCATTTGCGATAGCTGACTCAAGCACTTTCTTCACTAAAGCTGCTGCTTTTTTATTAGTGTATGTAAGAATTTCTAATGCTTGTGCTACTTTTTTACCGCGAATTAAATCAGCAACTAAGCGAGCTTTTTGTGCTGAGGTGCGAGCGAAACGATGTTTTGCAATAGTTTCCATCTTTTACCCCTTACTTCTTAGCTTTCTTATCTGCGGCGTGACCGCGGTAAGTACGAGTCGGTGCAAATTCACCTAATTTATGACCGATCATTTCATCAGTAACATAAACAGGAACGTGCTGACGACCATTATGGACTGCGATGGTCAAACCAATCATACTTGGGATGATCATTGAACGACGGGACCAAGTTTTAATTGGTTTTTTATCCCCGCTTTCCACCGCTTTCTCTACCTTCTTCAACAAGTGTAGGTCAAGGAAAGGACCCTTCTTGAGAGAACGTGGCATGGCTTATCCTCTTTACTTAATTAATATTATTTACCACGACGACGTACGATATATTTATCAGTACGTTTGTTATGGCGAGTTTTCTTACCTTTAGTTTGAACGCCCCAAGGAGTTACTGGGTGTTTACCAAAGTTACGACCTTCACCACCACCGTGTGGGTGATCTACTGGGTTCATTGCAGTACCACGAACAGTTGGACGAATACCTCTCCAACGGTTAGCACCTGCTTTACCTAATACGCGTAACATATGTTCAGAGTTACCCACTTCACCGATGGTTGCGTGGCACTCAGCTAATACTTTACGCATTTCACCAGAACGAAGACGAAGTGTTACATAATTGCCTTCACGAGCAATGATTTGTACATATGCTCCTGCAGAACGGGCAATTTGACCGCCTTTACCTGGTTTTAATTCCACATTGTGTACAGTTGTACCAACCGGAATACTACGCATTGGTAATGAATTACCAACTTTGATTGCTGCTGTTGCACCTGCTTGGATTTGATCTCCAACAGACAATCCTTTAGGCGCTAAAATATAACGACGTTCACCGTCTTTATATAATACTAATGCAATATTAGCAGAACGATTTGGATCATATTCTAAACGCTCTACCACCGCTGGGATATCTAACTTGTTACGTTTGAAATCAATTAAACGGTAATGTTGTTTATGACCACCACCGATATGGCGAGTAGTAATACGACCTAAATTGTTACGACCACCAGTTTTAGCATTTTTTTCTAAAAGTGGTGCATAAGGTTTACCCTTATATAATTCAGGATTGACAACTTTTACAACGTGACGACGACCAGCGGAGGTCGGCTTACATTTAACGATAGCCATTGATTATCTCCTCTGATTACTCTGCACTTTCTACAAGGTCTAAGCTTTGACCTTCAGCAAGTGTTACATAAGCTTTTTTCCAGTCACTGCGACGTCCGATTCTTGCACCGTGGCGTTTAGTTTTACCTTTTACTACCACTGTACGTACAGAATCCACTTTCACTTCAAATAATTCTGCTACTGCTTGAGCAATCTCTGCTTTATTTGCATCTAATGCAACTTTGAAAACGATAGTGTTTGACTTCTCAGTATTATTTGTTGCTTTCTCAGAGATATGTGGTGCTTTAAGCACTTTTAGCAAACGTTCTTGACTCATGCTAACATCTCCTCAATTTGCTTAACTGCATCTACAGTCATAACTACTTTTTCAAAAGCAATTAGGCTGACTGGATCGATACCTTGAACATCACGTACATCTACTTTATATAAATTACGTGCAGCTAAATATAGATTTTCATCTACATTTGCTGTGATGATTAATGCATCATCAAGTGCCATTTGTTTTAATTTTTGAACTAAAACTTTAGTTTTCGGTGCTTCAACTTCGAATTTTTCGACAACAACTAAACGATCTTGACGAACTAATTCAGAAAGAATGCTTTTGATTGCACCGCGATACATTTTTTTGTTCACTTTTTGGCTGTGATCTTGTGGTTTAGCTGCGAAAGTTACACCACCAGAACGCCAAATTGGGCTTTTAATGTCACCGGAACGGGCACGACCTGTTCCTTTTTGACGCCATGGTTTTTTACCTGAACCAGACACTTCAGCACGAGATTTTTGTGCACGAGAACCTTGGCGCGCACCTGCTGCATAAGCAACAACAACTTGGTGAACCAACGCTTCGTTAAACTCACGTCCGAAGGTAGTTTCAGAAACAGTTAATGCACTTTGTGCATCTTTAGTTACTAATTCCATTCCTATCTCCTAGACTTATGCTTTCACTGCTGGTTTAACGATTAAATCACCACCAGTTGCACCAGGGACAGCGCCTTTAACTAATAGTAATTTACGTTCAGCATCAACACGAACCACTTCTAAAGATTGAACGGTTACACGTTCATTCCCTAAGTGACCAGACATTTTTTTACCTTTGAATACGCGACCCGGAGTTTGGTTTTGACCAATTGATCCCGGAACACGGTGAGACAAAGAGTTACCGTGTGTAGCATCTTGAGTACGGAAGTTCCAACGTTTTACTGTACCGGCATAGCCTTTACCTTTTGAAGTACCAGTAACGTCAACTTTCTTCACGTCTGCGAAGATATCAACATTAATTTCTTGACCTAAAGTGAATTCTTCACCTTCAGCCACACGGAATTCCCATAAACCGCGACCTGCTTCAACACCTGCTTTAACGAAATGACCTGCTTCAGGTTTAGTTACGTGACTTGCTTTTTTTGAGCCAGTTGTAACTTGAACTGCACAGTAGCCATCTGTTTCAAGGGTTTTCACTTGAGTAACGCGGTTGGCTTCGATTTCGATAACAGTAACTGGGATAGACACGCCATCTTCATTGAAGATACGAGTCATACCAACTTTACGACCGATTAAACCAATCATTGTAATAACCTCTTAAATTAACCTAGGCTGATCTGCACATCAACACCGGCAGCCAGATCCAAACGCATTAAAGCGTCAACAGTTTTTTCAGTAGGCTCAACGATATCAACCAAACGTTTATGAGTACGGATTTCATATTGATCACGCGCATCTTTATTTACGTGTGGAGAAATCAATACTGTGAAACGTTCTTTACGGGTTGGTAGTGGAATTGGACCACGAACTTGAGCACCTGTACGTTTTGCCGTTTCTACGATTTCCGCTGTAGATTGATCAATTAAACGATGATCAAATGCTTTTAAGCGGATACGGATTCTTTGGTTCTGCATGAGACCAGAGCTCCATTTTCAAAAAATAATTAATAAAAAATTCACACCTCAAGTTCCAACTGCATAATGGAAAGAAGTGCGACTAACCTATTTTAGTTTCCCAATCGGAAACATTTTGTTATGACAAAAACATTGCCATCATTTGATAAATGATTACATCAAATGGCTTAAAAAAGCCTGTGTATTTTATACGACATTAATAAAATAGCAAGGATTTTTTGTACTATTTTTCTGCACCAATCTGAGCAATCGTCCATTTGTATAGATGACTGATAGAAAAATTTAAAAAGGAAGTTTAGCCTATAAAAAAACAAAGCCGGTCTTCTTTACCGGCTTTGTATCTCTCTTATCTGTATCTCTGTATCACAAATGTTTATGTGTACTAAATCACCAACCTGCTGGTAGTAGGGATAATTTCGCTAATACTGCATACACTGCACTGGCGCTATACATAATGAAAATAGTAATATAGATAGCAGGCGAAGTGAGCACTTTCGGGCATTGCCATTCCGGTTCTTTATTACCAGATTTTCTTGCACCTTTAACAATGAGATAAGGCACAATACTCAATACCACGCCACTGAATACGCCAGCAAAATAGAGCGCATCCACAAAACCAACCATTCCACTATAAGCCAACCAAAGCGGTGGTACTGCAACCAACGCAACTACACCGGCACGAACTAAGCGATTACTATCGACAGGAAGATCAAAACGATCCGCAATATTAGTTAAGAAACTGCCGCCAATTCCCCAATAAGAGGTCAACATCGCAAATAGAGCAAAGCAGTTCGCCATAAAAAATGCCCAACTTCCCAATGCTTCGCCCCAGCTAATTGTCGCGACCTGGCTAATATTTTCTAATCCATTAAGAGAAATGACAGATAACGGCACCAAAGCAATTAAAACGAAAGTAATAAACATCCCGGTAATAATTGCTCGAGGAAGCAACTGTGGTTTGTGCGCTAAGCCTCGCGCCATTTCCGGAACAATATATTGTGCACAATAAATAAACACCACTAAATTGAATACCGGAATCATATAATGCCAGCTGCCGTCAAAAACTCGACTAAAATCAGTAGTTGGGAACGCAAATGTTGCACCAATAAGCACAACCAACATTAATACCATTAATGAAGTAATAACTTTTTCACTTCGTCCCAAAGCTTTTAAACCAAGGTATAAAATTAAGGTCGCCGGAATAAAGAAAATGATACTACCTAATTTTTTATTAATACCGAATAATGAGTGTAATAAATCGCCACTCCCATTCATATAAGCAATTAACGCACCAAGTGCATTAACCGTTACTGAGGCAAACATTAAGCACGCCCCCATTTTACCAATATAACGGTGTGCCAATCCGGTCAACTGTTCGTGTTGTTGAGTTCGTAATGTTGCTTCGGCTACATACAACATTGTAATAGTGGTAATGATGCCGACGACAATCAACCAAAAGAGTAATGGCATATAACCTGCTTTACGTGCAGCATATGAAACCGATAAAATGCCGGCACCGATGTTGGTACCAACAATCATAGCCACCCCTTCGGCAAAGGTAATCTTTGCCGTTTTTAAGCCATTAGACATAGCTCGCCTCCTGTATATAAAAGATAAATTAAAGGCGTGTTTTTTTAATAAAAATGTTGTGTTTGCATAAAATAATAGTAAGAAAAACACGCCTCAATTTTTATGATTATTCACTTAAATCAACGCATAGATATTTCAACTCAAGATATTCATCTGCTCCGTATTTACTACCTTCGCGCCCGATACCGCTCGCTTTTACGCCACCAAATGGCGCAACTTCATTACTGATTAAGCCAGTATTAATACCAACCATACCGTATTCCAATGCTTCGGATACCCGCCATTGTCTTGCAGTATCTTGTGTATACAAGTAGCTAGCCAAGCCAAATTCAGTATCATTAGCATAAGAAATCACTTCTTGTTCATCAGTAAATTTGAAAACAGGGCAAAGTGGTCCAAAAGTCTCTTCTTTAGCCACAGCCATCTGTTGAGTCACATTTGACAATACTGTCGGTTCAAAGAAACTAAAACCAAGTTCACTGCGTTTACCACCGGTTAAACAGGTTGCACCTTTTGATACGGCATCAGCAATATGTTCTTCCACTTTTTTCACTGCTTTGCCATCAATAAGAGGACCTTGATTAACGCCATCATCCAAACCGTTGCCTAATTTAAGTTCAGCCACTTTAGCCACTAAACGACGACAAAATTCATCATAAACGCCGGCTTGGACATAAGTGCGGTTGGTACATACACAAGTTTGTCCGCTATTTCTAAATTTACTTGCAATTAAACCATCAACGGCTTTATCCAAATTAGCATCATCAAACACGATAAATGGTGCATTGCCACCAAGTTCAAGGCTGAGTTTCTTAATATCTTTCGCACTGCTGCTGAAGATTTTTGATCCCACTTCAGTTGAACCGGTAAAGCTGATTTTTCTCACGATCGAATTATTAGCAAATGTATTGCTAATCTCGCTGGCATTACCATTTACGATTACGAACAGATCTTCCGGTACGCCCGCCTGATAAGCCAATAAAGCTTGAGCATACGCACTTAATGGGGTTTGGCTTGCCGTTTTAACCAACATTGCACAGCCTACTGCTAGTGCCGGCGCGGCTTTGCGGGTAATCATTGCAGCCGGGAAGTTCCAAGGCGTAATTGCCGCAGTCACCCCGATAGGTTGTTTAATCACCAATAATTTTTGTGACACTTTCGTGCTGGTTAAAATATCACCATCAATGCGGCGTGCTTCTTCCGCAAACCAACGAATAAAGGAGGCAGCATAATCGATTTCCCCACGTGATTCGGTTAAGCTCTTACCTTGTTCCATTGTCATAATTTTTGCCAATGCTTCTTTGTTTTGTTTTACTAAGTAATACCATTGCCAAAGAACATCAGCACGTTCCAATGCTGTTTTTGCAGCCCATTTTTTCTGAGCAATAGCAGCTTTCTCAATCAGCGCATTAACCTGATCAGCTGACGTTTTCTTCACATATGCTAATACATCACCATTTGCAGGATTAGTAACTTCAATCCAATCAGGCTGCTGAGTAAAACTCACATCCTTATGTTGTAACAATGCTTGAAGTGATTTCATCTTTTTCTCCTTTATAGAAAGTGATTAAGCAAGTTCCTTCCTAGCTTGTTCAATCGCATTTTTGAGAATTGACAATGCACGATCAAACAACTCATCTTCAATAGTAATTGGATAAAGGAAACGAATAACATTACCGTGCACACCGCAAGTAAGAAGTACTAAATTATTTTCCATTGCAATTTTTTGTACTTTGCTTGCAAATGCACTGTTTGGATTTTCATCATCACCAAATTCAACCGCAACCATTGAACCAAGACCGCGAATATCAGTAACTTCAGGTGCATTAAGATCAGCAAGGAACTTACGAAGGCGATCACCTAATAGTTGAGAGCGTTCTAAGATTTTTTCTTCTTTAATAACATCTAATACCGCTAAAGCCGCAGTAACACCTAAAGGGTTACCTGCATAAGTACCGCCTAAACCACCACGACGAGCCGCATCAAGAATTTCAGCTTTACCTGCAATACCGCTAAGCACAAAACCACCGGCCAAACTTTTCGCCATAGTCATTACATCCGGTTTTACATCAAAATGTTCCATTGCAAAGAGTTTACCGCTTCTTGCAAATCCTGATTGAACCTCATCTGCAATCATTACAATGCCGTGTTCATCACAAATTTCACGAACTTTACGCATAAATTCCGGAGGACATACATTGAAACCGCCTTCGCCTTGAACCGGTTCAAGAATGATTGCTGCTACATCTGTCGGTGCAATATCGCTTTTGAAAATACGTTTAATACTCTTAATCGCATCATCAACACTAATATTTTGTGTTTTTGATGGATAAAGTGCGTGATAAATACCGGCAGGCATAGCACCGAAATCTGCTTGATATGGATTAACTTTACCGGTTAAAGCCAATGTTAATAGAGTACGTCCGTGGAACGCACCACCAAAAGCAATAACACCATTACGTTTTGTGTAGGCTCTTGCTACTTTCACTGCATTTTCAACGGCTTCCGCACCGGTAGAGAAGAACTGGCTTTTCACTTTTCCATCAATAGGAACTAGTGCATTAATGCGTTCTGCAAGCTCAATATAGCTAGTATAAGGAACGATTTGGAATGAAGTGTGTGAAAAATGATCTAATTGCGCACGTACTGCCGCCATAACTTTTGGATGACAGTGACCGATATTTAATACACCGATACCACCATAGAAATCAATCATTTCTCTTCCATCTGTTGTTTTGATAATTGCATTGGATGCAGAATCTACAAACCAATCGCACATTACGCTGGCACCATTTGGAATTGCATCTCTCATTCGAGTAATTAAGTCGTTCATTTCAACACTCCTGTCTGTCTATTAGAATAAATTTGCTTTTTTTGCCCTTTTATACGATAATTATTCAGAATACTGAACAATCATTTCATATTGTGAATATGATAATAACGACAACTCGTAAAAAAAGTCAACAGTTTGTTAATAAAATGGAAAAAGAAAATAAAAATAGCCTTGTTCCGGCACTACAAAAAGCAATTCAAATTTTGAATTTTTTAAGTGAACAAACACAGCCGATCTCCGCTGCGGAAGTGAGTAAATTATTAAATTTACCAAGAAGTTCCGTACACAATCTTCTCCATACTATGTTGGATAATGGCGTTGTACAAAAAAATGAAAATCAGCAATTTATGTTAGGAACAAAAATTCTTCAATGGGCAAACGCTCTTGTTGCAGAACAGGATATGATCAGTAAATTTTATCAAGCCATTAAACAATTTCCTGAATTGGAACCCTATACATTAACACTCTCCACTCTTAATCAAGATCAAGTTATCTATCTTGCTTGTAAAAATAGCTCTTTACCTTTGGGGATTACTTTCAAAATAGGGATGCATTTCCCGGCAATATTTACAGCGACCGGAAAAGCAATTTTAAGTACATTTACTGATGCACAATTAGCACCCTTATTAGAAAATTTACCCGCACCTTTTACTGATACAGGTGTAACCAGTATTGAACAAATTCAACAAGAAATGAGCCAAATAAGAAAACAAGGATATGCCATAGATAACGGGCAATTAAGAAAAGGGATGTATTGCTATGGTATTGCTTTACCTAATAAATTTGGAACAGCAAAATTTGGACTGGCAGCAAGTTTATTGGAGTATGAAGCACAAGACCAAGCTGTAGTAGATCAATTATTAACTGCATTAAAACAATTAACAGAAGAATTAAAACCTACTATTTTTACTCAATCTAATTAGTTTTAAATGTCTATAAAATCGTCTGATGAAAAAAGAGGCATATAGGACAAAATAGTTGATAAAAATAGGCTTAAAGCCTTATAGTATAAGGCGTTAGGTCACTTTTTTGAAATATAAACCTCAAGTTCAAGTATTTAAAAATATGGCAAGAAAAATGGCGTTCAACGCTATAAATATACACATTGCATAAGACATTTTCTCTCACTAACTGATTAAATTTTGTTTAGCTCTGGTATGAATATACCGTCAAAAAAAGATCTATCAGCAACTTGCCAAAGCGTACCAATGTCCTACTGGGACTGTCTGGGACTGTTGTTTTATCAGCTCATAATCAATACAAATAGCATTAGAATTATGAATATAACAACCTCAAAAGAAAAAAATAAATTGATTTACTCTATGATGAGATAAATCAGTGTCTACACTGACGACAGGACTCGAACCTGTATAACCAGATAATTAAACCTTACCGTTACCCATTGGAAACAATCAGTGTAAACTTCTTAAATATATATAAGTTTTTTGAATAAATCCATTGTTTTCATTCACAGAACAATATATAAAGCATTGTTATATCAATTATCTTGATTCTTCGAAAGACAAACAGATTAAAGATATTCCGTCTTCCGCTGTGAAACAGTGAATGGTAAGGTTTCAAGCATTTACTTATAGGTGAGTTTGATAAATATTAATCTAAAAGAATAAAAAAACGCCAACCTTTCGGTTAGCGTTTCTTCTCTAAATTGAAAACCTGGCAGTGACCTACTCTCACATGGGGAATCCCCACACTACCATCGGCATTACAACATTTCACTTCTGAGTTCGGCATGGAGTCAGGTGGTGCTATTGTATTCTCGCCGCCAGGATTATCCTGTCTATATACTGCTTCTCTCTCGCTTTTGCTTTTGCTTTTGCTTTTGCTTTTGCTTTTGCTTTTGCTTTTGCTTTTGCTTTTGCTTTTGCTTTTGCTTCTCGCAGTGTATCTGCTTATTCTGTCTTTATCCTATTGTCTTTTCTTGTTCTTTCTTCGACCTTTCCGTCTTTCTCTCAACTTAACACAAGCTGTCTACCTTCTTCTCTTTTTTCTTTTCGCTTTCCTTGCTTTTCGCTTTTCTTCTTGCGTTTGGCTTTTTACGCTCCCCCGCAAAAACCCTTCAGCGTTGTATAGTTAAGCCTCTCGGGCAATTAGTATGGGTTAGCTCAACGGCTCACACCGCTTACACACCCCACCTATCTACGTCGTCGTCTTCAACAACCCTTACTGACTCTATGTCAGGGAGAACTCATCTCGGGGCAAGTTTCGTGCTTAGATGCTTTCAGCACTTATCTCTTCCGCACTTAGC
>NZ_KB903689.1 GCF_000379785.1 Gallibacterium anatis DSM 16844 = F 149
CCATTGTGGAAGCAAGTTGGCGATTTTGGTGTAACTGAACTTAAAGCTGTTATCTTGCTCGTATTGTTCATTTTGCCAAGCCAACGCCCGATTGAACACAAAACGAGAGCAACCACAGAACTGTTTAATTCTTCGGATTTGGTTGCCGTTTGGCATTATCTCGAACTTAAAGGCTTTGCGGAGTAACATACAAAAATAGGAGTGTAAAAATGGTGCTATTTTATATTGTTATTGATTTTTCGCCAACATCGACAACAACAAACGCCCACTTAGTCAGGCTTGAAACGGCTACGCCGTTTGTGCCTTATATCTCCGCCCTGAAGGGCAAAGTTTTACGGCACTGCTTGATAAAAAGGTGTTGACTTGTCCGGACAAGTAATATATCTTATTAGGCAAGCTAGGATTTTTACACAAAAATTCTCCTAGTTCTCTTTGTTGAGGCTTACTGTAAAAGGTAAGCCTTTTTCATTTTTAACGATTTTATAGCCGGTTGTTACAAGACAGCCGGCTTTTTTATTGGAAAATTTATGCCTTACAAACAGCCTGATGTTTGGGCGGCGATATGGTCGTGGATTAATACAAATATCGGTAATCAATACGTTACCGGCGTTTTGGCGGCAATCACTATGGCGATATTGCGCGCCTGTTTCTTACGCACTAAGAAGCGATTAATTTTCAAAGTAATAGACGCCTTAATTTGCGGTCTTCTCACTTATATCAGTATTCCCCTTCTTGAGCATTTTTGCGGTCATTTGGATTATGCCAACATTTTAGGCGGCGCAGTGGGATTATTAGGCACTGAACAAATTAGGGATTTTTTAATAGATTGGGTAAGCGGTAAAACGAAAGGAAACAACAATGAAGATGAGCGATAAAGGATTAGCCGCATTGCGATTTGATGAAGGCGAGAAACTTACCGCTTATCGTGATGTTGCAGGTATTTTAACGATCGGTGTTGGGCATACCGGGAAAGTAGACGGCGTGCGCATACACGAGGGAATGAAAATCACAGCCGGCAAATCAATGGAGCTATTACGACAAGATTTAGCGGTTAGTGAAAATTGCGTAAATTATTTTCTCAAAGGGAAAATCAATCAACACCAATTTGATGCGTTAGTCAATCTGGTTTTTAACATAGGCGCAGGTAATTTTGAAAAAAGTACCGTGTTGCGAGAATGTTTAAAAGGGAATTTCAAAAAAGCTGGTGAAGCGATCTGCTACTGGAATAAGGTAACCAATCCTAAAACCGGTAAATTGGAAACTTCACAAGGATTAAGTAACCGCCGAAAACGGACAAGATTAATGTTCGATCGAGGTGAATATGTTACCGCTTAAATTTAACTGGCGCTTAATCTTAATCTGCTTGGCCGTAGGTTATTTACTTTATAGCAATTACCTACTTCATCATTATGAGGTTACGACTAAAGCACAAGCGCAAGAAATTGAGTTGATTCAGAAAGAAAAGCAACAGTTAACGGCACAGCTTACTATTGAGCGCAACGCTACCGTAACGCAATTAAACCTTGAACAACAAGCAAGGGAGAAATCAGAAAATGACGTTAAAATCATTTACAAGACGTTATCGAATGACGCTTGTTCTTCTGCTCGTCTACCTGATGACGTTATTAGGCGGTTGCGCAACAAAACCGGTAATTAAGTATATGCCGCCGCCACAAGTTTATTTAATACCTTGTTCGCAAACTGAATTTAGCGGCAGTACTTACGGCGAAGCAATTATTTATTTAAGAAAGGTAATAGATGAGCGTGATATATGCGCAAGTAGGCTTAAAGGTGTGATTGATTGGAGTAAACAATATGGTGTTGTATTGGACGAAAAAGAAATTAATTAAAGATGGCTATACGCACTATGGCAGTTTGTGGGGGATACCTTGTTATATCAAAGATCTGGAAAGTGAAGCGCCTACTATTACGGCGGCATACTGGATACCTGATTGGGTGTTAACCGTTGCAGATAGTATTGTTTTCTTTATGGAAAGTATTATTTATCGTTACGATCCTTATTATGAGCCTTGTTTTAAGATTAGGATTAAAGGTGAGATTAAGTGAAAAGCACTAACCTTGAAATTGAATATCTTGATGTTGGTAGCCTAATTCCTTACGTAAATAACAGCCGCACACATACTGATGAGCAAGTTAAGCAGATTTGTTCAAGCATTAAAGAATTTGGCTTTACCAATCCGCTATTAATCGATGAAGATGGTGGCATTATTGCCGGCCACGGTAGATTGTTGGCGGCAGAAAAATTAGGATTAAAAAGCGTTCCTACCATTACCCTTAAAGGGCTTACTGAAGCGCAAAGGAAAGCGTATGTTATTGCGGATAATCAGTTAGCGTTAAATGCCGGTTGGGATATTGATGTATTACGGCTAGAAGTTGAAACATTGCAAGAAATGAATTTTGACTTACCTTTATTGGGGTTTGAAGACAAGTTTTTAGACGAATTATTAAATATCGATATTGAAATGCCGGATTTAGCGAGCGGTGATAAAAGCGCTTTCCAACAAAAAACATTTTCACTACACGATGAACAAGCTGCGGTGGTTGAAGAGGCGTTAACGAAAGCGAAACATATTCCTAGCATTGATACCGGTTTAAATGATAATTCAAATGGTAACGCTATTACCTATATTTGTGAGCAATGGTTAAAACAAAATGGCTAGCGCAAAAGATATTCTAGTAAAACCTATTAAATCGTCTGCTGCTAATGCACTTGTTAAAAAAGTACATTATAGCGGCAAGGTTGTACAGAACAGTTCATTACACTTTGGCGTTTTTCTAAACGGCAAATTAGAAGGCGTGATGTCATTTGGTTCGCCAATGGACAAAAGGAAAGTATTACCCTTAGTTAAAGATACTAAATGGAATGGAATGCTTGAATTAAACCGTATGGCGTTTAGCGATGTTTTGCCTAGAAACAGTGAAAGCCGGGCATTATCTATAGCGTTTAGATTAATTAAAAAACATTATCCGCACATTGAATGGATATTGTCATTTAGCGATGGCACGCAATGCGGTGATGGCACAATTTATCGGGCAAGCGGCTTTATTCTTACGCAGATCAATCCTAACAAAACCTTGCTAGAGTTTCCGGATGGCACAAGAATTGCCAATATGACGTTAACGGCTAACTGGGATAATTCTAGTGTTGCTAGCTTATGCCAACGATTAGGCGTCCCTGTTAAAGCTAGGAGTATAGGGGAATGGAGAGCTTTAGGGGGTAAGCCGTTGAAAGGCTTTCAATTACGATACATTTATTTTTTAAATCCAAAAGCTAAAGATAGATTGACTTGCGATATTCTCCCTTTTTCTGAAATTGAACG
Organism: Gallibacterium anatis DSM 16844 = F 149; assembly: GCF_000379785.1. Taxonomy (GTDB): domain Bacteria; phylum Pseudomonadota; class Gammaproteobacteria; order Enterobacterales; family Pasteurellaceae; genus Gallibacterium; species Gallibacterium anatis. The sequence continues at coordinate 3,342 of NZ_KB903689.1, forward strand.
GATGGGCGCAGGTATGTATAAAGGGGTTAAAAAATAAAATTCAAGCGTGCGAAGTAGGCGACTATCTTGACCAAAGATAAGGCGGCGGTGCGATACCGACCCGCACGCTCCAATTTTTGAGTGGGTTTTATCAAACAGTGCCGTAAAACTCTGCCCTTCAGGGCGGAGATATAATGCATAGACCGTACAGCAGTCATATGTTAGACTGAAAAAGTGTATTAACAGGGATATGCTCAGGCTTTCTCAATGACGATACACTGTTCAGGCGAGGACATCGCCGTAGAGCTTGTGAAGTGAACCTCGTTAGAGGTCAGCAGCAAGAACCCACCGAGAGTAGCCCACGCAAGGCGTTGGAGCTGGTAGGAATCACCGTCCTTTAGGGCGGAGAGGATGTCAAAGTGTTAAATAAAAAAGCGACAAAACCTAAAATTGAAATCGATTTAGCTAAAGTTGAGGCTTTAGCCGCTAATGGCTTATCACAGCAACAGATTGCGGATAGCCTAGGCATTAGCGAACGCACATTACGCAATAGAAAAAAAGAAAGCGCTAGTTTTGCGGAAGCAATCCGCAGAGGGAAAAATAAAGGTATTGCTTACGTAACCAATGCTTTATTCAATAAGATTAAAAAAGGCAATGTTACGGCAATGATTTTTTACTTAAAAACACAAGCCGGATGGAAAGAAACACAGGTGAATCAAGTTACCGGCACGGTAGTAAATCAAAACGTTGAGATAACGGAAGACCGCTTTAAAGAGATTGCGGAGGAATTGCTAAAAGAGGTTTAAAAAAATGCGTGAGTTTAATAGCGAAGAGAATACCGTTGCTATTGAGCTTGCTAGAAAAGATTTATATTTTTTTACCCGTTGGATGTTTTTGCAGCGCACCGGCAGTCATTGGGTTAAAGCTAAACATCATCAACTAATCTGTAATGCGTTAACTAAAGTCTTTAACGGTGAGATTAAACGCTTAATTATCAACATACCGCCTCGTTACAGTAAGACTGAAATCGCCGTAGTGAATTTCGTGGCGTGGGCAATGGGGCAAGTTCCAGATGCTGAATTTATCCATTGTTCCTACTCTTCAGGCTTAGCTGTTAAAAACAGTTCCAATATCAGAACATTGATACAACACGAGGCTTATCAATCAATATTCCCTAACGTTACATTAGCTAGCGAGGCTAAAGCGCATTGGGAAACCACGAAAAGCGGTGTTTTTTATGCTACCGGTGCCGGCGGTACGATAACGGGATTTGGTGCAGGTAAAAATCGAAAAAGTTTTGGCGGTGCGATTATTATCGATGACCCTCACAAGGCAGATGAAGCGCGTTCTGATGTGATGCGGCAAAATGTGATCGATTGGTTTCAAAATACCGTTGAAAGCCGCACTAACGGCCCTGAAACGCCTATTATTGTGATAATGCAACGTTTACACGAGGATGACCTCTCCGGTTGGCTGCTAGATGGCGGTAACGGTGAGCAATGGGAGCATTTATGCTTACCGGCAATACAGGATGATGGTACAGCCTTATGGGAAGCTAAACACACAATTGAAAAATTGCGTGAAATGGAGCAAGCCTCGCCGTATGTATTTGCCGGTCAATATCAACAAAGACCGGCACCGCTTGATGGCGGTATCTTTAAACCAGGTCAAATTGAGATTATTGATGCTTTACCGGCGCAAATGAAAATTAAATGGTGTAGAGGTTGGGATTTAGGCGCAACAATAGGCGGCGACCCTACCGCCGGGGCAAAATTAGGCAGATGCGAAGACGGCACGTGGATTATAGCGGATATGGCGCACGGTGATTTACCGGTAGATAAGCGTGATGCATTAATTAAAAATACCGCTACATTGGACGGTAAATTAGTAAAAATCAGTATACCGCAAGATCCGGGGCAAGCCGGTAAAACGCAAGTAGTGAGTTTCTTAAAATTACTGGCAGGATATAGGGTTAGCACAAGCCCTGAAAATGGGGATAAAGTGACGCGCGCCGAGCCGTTTGCCTCACAAGTAAATGTAGGCAACGTAAAAATGTTACGGGGCGAATGGAATAACGGCTTAATTAATGAGATGCGGATGTTCCCTAATGGGAAACACGATGACCGGATAGATGCACTTTCAAGGGCATTCAGTGAGTTAATCCGGGGTTCAACATCATATTTTGGATAAATGGTTATGTTTTGGTTTAAAAAGAAAAAAGCACAACAGATTAATAACGTTGATGAAATTAAAAATGAAAACTACTTCATTGACGGGCGAATGGTCAAACAGCCTAATAAAATGTTCTTTTTAGACCAATTACAGGCTATTACCAACAAGAACAACAATATCATTAGCGAAGGTGATTTTGCGCAAGATAGCGATTTTAGCGCAATTAAATTAAACGTTAATCAACCTAATGCTATCAGTACTGAATTAGCTAATTGGTATGCGTCCAATAGCTTTATAGGCTATCAGATGTGCGCTATTTTAACGCAGAACTGGCTAATCAATAAGGCGTGTTCAATTCCGGCACGTGATGCCACTAGAAACGGTTATGATATTGTAAGCACTAACGGCGAAGAGTTGCCTACTGAAACCGTTAAATTATTACAGCGATACGATAGAAAATACCGGGCGTTATTTAATGCTGAACAATTTGTCAGAATGGGCAGAATTTTTGGTATCCGTATCGCATTATTTGATATTGAAACCGACGATCCGGATTTTTACGAAAAACCTTTTAATATTGATGGCGTAGAAAAAGGCAGTTATAAAGGAATTATTCAGGTCGATCCTTATTGGTGTACGCCGCAGATTGTATCTAATGAATTATCAAATCCTGCTAGCCGTTACTTCTATGAGCCTACCTACTGGCTGATCGGAGGTAAACGCTATCACAGATCGCATTTATTTATCTTCAGAAATAGCGAAGTGCCGGATATTTTAAAGCCGGTTTACTACTATGGCGGTTTACCTATACCGCAAATCATTATGAGCCGCGTATATACGGCCGAACGTTCAACAGATGAATCTTTAGGTTTGTTGCTATCTAAAAAAACAACCATATGGAAAACCAATATGGATATGTTTATGGCAGATGCTGAAACAAACGCACAGCGGTTACAAAACTGGATTGATACCCGTGATAATTACGGGATTAAAGTTGGGGATATTGAAGGTGATGAATTTCAACAATTTGACACTACTCTATCCGATCTTGATGAAATTATTATGACGAATTACCAGATTGTGGCGGCAGCGGCGAATGTACCTGCTACTAAATTATTAGGTACTTCTCCAAAAGGATTTTCTAGCGGTGAAGAAGAAACGAAGAACTATCACGAAGAACTAGAAAGCATTCAAGAACACGATTTAACGGAATTTATTGAGCGACATCATCAATTAGTGATTAAATCTTTTGCAGATGAGGAAATCGAAACCTCTATATCTTGGCGTCCGGTTGACAGCCCTACTGCTAAAGAGTTAGCAGAGCGCAATAAAATGAAAGCGGAAACCGCTAGCACGTTAGTAATGTGCGGTGCAATAGATGGCGAGGATGTCAGATCGGTTATTTCTAAAGATCCTGATTCCGGTTTCCACGATTTAGGCGAAAAGAAAAACAGCTTAGCGGATGATTTAGGCTTTAACGATGAGGAAGCACAGGCATTGAATGAGCTAGGTATCAATTATGAGGAAAGCGAATGAGTTACGGGGAAAACCGTTAAAAGTAGCCGTTTCAATAGGCAACGATTATAGCAAAACGATTAAGCTAGCAATGCGTGCCTTACATAAAGAAACGATGAAAAATGTAGCTGCTTGTTTTGAAGCTTATTCAATGGATGCTAAATATCCTAAATACGGTAGTTTACCTACACAATTAGCATTAGTGATTGGTAGATTATTGAAAAAATACCTCCCTATTTTTACGCATTTAGCAAAGCGCGAAACTAACAAGATGATTAAGCGCGTTGATAAAAATGCGGATGCTACATTAAAGATGAGTTTAAAGGCAATTAGTCAAGATTTGGCAATTAAAACTAATTACACCTCGCCTAAAATGAAAGACATCACTAAAGCTAGTGTTTCAGAAGCTGTAGATTTAATAAAAACCATTCCTAGCACTTACCTATCGCAAGTTAAGAAAGTTTCGTTACATTCCATTTCAAACAGCGGTAAAGGCTTTGCTGAACTGAAACCGTTTTTAGAAAAAATGTACAAAGGCAATGAGCGCAAAGCTGAATTAGTTGCGTTAGATCAAACGCGCAAATATTACCAGAACATACAAGCTGAAAAAATGCGGCGGTTAGGGATTAAAAAATTTGAATGGGTACACTCACACGGCGGTGATGTACCCAGACAAGAACATTTAGCGTTAGATGGAAAGGTTTTTGAATTGGATAATCCGCCTAAAATAGGGGTAATGTACGGACAAGATGTTTACGGCTACCCCGGTCAATTACCTAATTGCCGTTGCACAATGATACCGGTGGTGGATTTTGGAGAATAACAAATGACTAAATCAAGTAAAAGACTTAGATTATTGTATCTATCTGTAATGAGCCGTAGTTATGCTATGGATGATAAATGGATCACAGTTAAACCGAATGGCGAAGAGAATAAAGGTTCTCACGTAAAAATTTCAGATGATGGCAAAATCTTAGCCGGAATGGGTGGAAAATTTAACGGTGATAAAATTTCTGAAATCCGCAAATCATTTAACGGACCGAAAACGCCTAGAGGTTTAAAAAAACCTGAAACGACAGAATCTGTAGGAAAACAAGAAAATAACAGGACATCACTTTCTGAAAGAGAACAGTTACTTGAGCAAGTAAAGAATGTTTTGCCTAAAAATATGAGTTTTGAACAGGTTAAAAATTTGCCTGATAACGTTTTAAAATTTAGAATTAGGACTTACACAAGGCAAAAAGAAGAAGCCACCGCACATAAAATGGCTGTACAGCAAAACGCTGTACAAGCAACAAGCACAAATCAGACTGAAGTAGAAAAAACGCAAGAAACCAAACAACCTACAAGTAAGCGTTTAGATATGCTACTTAACTCACTAAATAAAAAACGTGAGGATGCTGAAGCTTATAGCGAGAGAATGCGGCAAGAAGCCAAAAATCGTATGGGACAACCTATCCACGCTAGTGAGCGCGGTATCCGCAACCGGTGGGAGCGAGAATATAATACGCTTTCTAATAAATTAGATAGTATTAAAAAGACGGAAAGAGCTATTGAAAGAGAAAAAGATTTAATTGAACGCGTAAACTCAACTAATCTACCCGATCAGATTAATCAAGCTATTCAATCCGGTGAATTATCTCAATGGCGTAAATACCCTAACCGCTTTTTTGTTAAAGGTGTTGAAAAGGGACGCATTATTTGGGATGAGAAAAAAGGTCAATTATTGGCTAGTCATTATCACGAAGTACCGGATGAACAAAAGCCTATTTTCAAAGAAGCCTTTAATAAACTTAAAGCAAGTTTAGCCGATCACGAAAAAGCATTAGCCGAGAAAAAGAAAAATATAGGACAAAGCACATACCTTAATTTTGGGGACGATATTGGAGAGATTGCTGATGCCAAAAGAAAAGGAATGAAATATAGCCGTGCTAAAGGTTTATATTATTTTCCTAAAGGCGTTGAAATGCCTGAAGAATATCGAAAATACGCGATCAACAATAAACAAGATAAACCTACACAAGAGCAAACTTCACAAACCGCAGCACAGGACGAAAAAGAAACCGACGCTAATGGTTGGTTTGAAGTGAGAAACAACCCTCTTTCAAAAGAGGGTGTTTTTTTATATAGCGGTTCTCAAATTACATTACCTGATGGCTCTAGTCCGCCAGACCCTAATAAGATGTATCGTGTTTATAGACCGGCAGAGGAATTAGAGAAAGCGGTAGATACGTTTAAATTAATTCCTTGGGTAGATAACCACGCAATGTTAGGTAGCGAGGAAATAGGCTACACGCCGGCTGAACGTAAAGGCGTTAGCGGTGTTATAGGTGAGGATGTTTATGTAAAAGATGGAACGCTATACGGCAATATCAAAGTATTTTCTGAACGGTTTGCAAAGCAGATCGAGAAAGGGAAGAAAGAATTGTCATTAGGTTATCGTTGTCGTTATGAGTACAAGCCGGGCAAATGGAACGGTGAGGCTTATGATTATATACAACGAAATTTAAGAGGTAACCATTTAGCCCTTGTTGATAACGGGCGAATGGGTAGTGATGTCCGTGTAATGGATAGCGCTGATGAGCTGGAAAATACAGGGCATTTTACATTTACTTGTGATTCAACAATGGAGCATTTAATGAACGAAGAAGAATTGACCGAACAAGTCAAAAAACTAGTTTTAGCAGTAGCCGAATTAAAGAAAGCTAGAGAGGGCGCACCTGATGAAGCATTACCGCCTGATACTGAAGATGAGGAAGAAGATGGCGCACCTGATGATTTTCCATTAGGTGAAGATTTAGATGAAGAGGCTGAAAAAGTTGAAGATGAGGGAGATGATGGTAAAACCGATCAAGAGAAGATGTTAGATATTATTGAAAATCTCGCAAACCGTGTATCTAAACTTGAACAATCCTCAAGTACTGATGAGGATGAAGAAGGTGAAGAAAATACCACTGAAGATGAAGATGAAAAAGAGGATGTGAAAGCAATGGATGAAGCCGCTATTGTGCGCAAAGTAACTAAAAACATTACTGAACGCAATGCACTATATAAACGCGTTACCCCTCACGTAGGAGCATTTAACGTTAGTGCAATGGATAGTAAAGCAGATGTTGCCGCCTACACTTGTAAGAAATTAGGTGTAAAAGTGGCTAAAGGTAATGAAATTGCGTTTGTTGAAGGATATTTAGCGGCTAATAAAGCGCCTAAAAATCAAAAAGCGGTTTCTGTAGCACAAGACGGCTTTTCAAATCCTAATAAATTGTTTTTCAAAGACCAGCTATAAAAGGTGACAAAATGGCATTTCAAACAAAAGTAAATATTGAGCAAGGCTTTGGGGTAAGCGGAGATATTCATTTAGACTCCCCTACCCGCACCGAGTCATTAATTATTGATTCAAAAGGGGCAGCGCCTAACATTGTAGGTTATGCGTTCACTAAAGATGCTAAGACTAACATTGCTAAGGTTGGCGGCGAAATTGCGGCAGGTCGTGTGTTTGCCGGTATTTTAGTTAATTCAAAAGAATATCCGTTATATGGTACTGCCAAAGGTGCATTAGAGCCGTCTTTAGCGATTGCGGATGGTATTCACGGCGATATGTTAACTATGGGCGATATTGTTGTTCAGGTAAGCACTAAATGCGATATTGGTGATTTAGTGGTTTATGACAACACTACCGGCGCATTATCTACCGTTGCGGCAGGCACTGCTGAAGCTGGATCGGGTAAAACCTTTGTACCTAATGCCGTTGTTTACCGTTATCCGGTAACCGCAAATGGTGGTTTAACTGTTATCCGTTTAACTAACTAAGGAATGAAACATAATGCAACAATTATCACAGAAAAAACAAGCTATTAGCGGACGCACTTTTGCCGATCGTTTATCAAAAAATAAACCGGTCATTGCAATGGACTCCGCAGATGTAGAACGTTATAAAGATTTGGAACATTTAGGGATCGGCTTTACTGATAAATACTTGCGTGATGCGCCGGATGTTTACAGTATGGATGATGTTCAAGGCGGTGTTTATACGCCTAGCGGTGGTGCGCCTATTCAGTTTTTACAGACCTTTTTGCCGGGTTTCGTGCGTGCAGCATTAGCCCCTCGCAAAATTGATGAGATTGTAGGTATTCAAACAATCGGGGAATGGCACGATGAAGAAGTTGTCCAACCTGTACTTGAAACTTTAGGGGATGCCGTACCGTATGCCGATCTTTCTCCTGTTCCATTATCTAGCTGGAACGCAGCATTTGAGCGCCGTACTGTAGTGCGTTTTGAAAAAGGGATTAAAGTAGGCACATTGGAAAGCGCACGTGCTAGCGCAATGCGTTTAGATAGCGCAAGCGCAAAACGTACCGCTGCGGCTAATGCGTTGCATATTCAACGTAACTTAATCGGTTTTAGAGGTTATAACGATGGTAATAGCCGTACTTTTGGTTTACTCAACGATCCGTCGTTATTACCTTATGAAACGGTAGCGGATGGCGCAGCCGGTTCTCCTAAATGGAGCAAAAAAACCTTTTTAGAAATTACAGCGGATTTACGTAATGCGTTCACACAGCTTGAAATCCAATCTAACGGCGTAGTAGATGCACGCAATACCCCTACTGTATTAGCATTGCCTACCGGCGCAAGTAACTTCTTATCAGTAGTTTCTGAAATGGGTATTAGCGTTGAGCAATGGTTAACTGAAACTTATCCGAAAAACCGTCGTGTTACCGCACCGCAATTCCAAAAAGCTAACGGCGGTGCTGATGTGTTCTACCTCTTTGCGGAGGAAGTTTACGGTGATGATTCTGATGATGATAACCGCGTATTTATTCAAGTTGTACCGGCGACCTTTATGGCGTTGGGTATTGAAAATAAATCGAAAGGTATCGTTGAGGATTATACCAACGCAACAGCAGGGGTAATGTGTAAACGACCTTATGCGGTTTACCGAGGCACCGGTATTTAATTTAAAACTGTAACAACAAGCCGCCTTAGTGCGGCTTTTTTATTTTCTTGAGGAGATTAATTTATGGCTTACGTTTATTCAACACTTACCGCAGACAATACTTATGTGATTTATGCCAAAGGTGGCGCAGATTTAAAAGTGAGACAACACGCTATCACAATTAAAGGTGGCACAGGTTTGGCGGACAAACGCTTTATTACACCGCTAGGCGTTGCTACACAAGTTAGTGATGAGGATTTAAAGCTGTTAGAGGCTAATGAGGTCTTTAAATTACATAAAGACAACGGCTTTATCGTTGTACAGGAAAGCAATAAACAGGAAGACCCTGAAAAAGTAGCTAGTGATATGGCAACACGTGATGAAAGTTCTCCGGTTGCCCCTAGCGATTTTGAAGTAGATGACGATCCTGATAGCACCGTTATTAAAGTTACTACTAATACCCGTAATACCAATAAACGCAATAAACGCTAGGAGTTAAAAATGGAAATTGCAACATTTAAAAAGATGTTTTCAGTATTTGAGCAATCGGATGATGAAACAATTTCACTATGGGCAGATGTTGCAAATACCTTTTTAAAAGAAAGTTGGGCGTTAAGCGGAAAAACCTTTGAACACGCGCACTTGCTTTTAACGGCGCATTTATTGCACTTGGCTACTAAAGCTAATAGCGGAAGTGAAAACGGCACTACCGGCGTTGTAGCAAGTGCAAGTCAAGGCAGTGTAAGCGTTTCATTTAGCACGCCTCAAACTTCTAACGGTTGGCAGTATTGGCTATCTACTAGTCCTTACGGTTTGCAATTATGGGCATTACTTAAACAGTTATCCGCCGGCGGTTTCTATATAGGCGGATTGCCTGAACGTAAGGCAGTTAAAAAGGTAGGCGGCGTATGGCTTTAGATAAGTTTAAGCAAGCGTTGCAAGCAAGGTTAAAGCAAGCGCAATCTATCAAAAATAAAGTAGTGAAAGTAGGTGTAGTTGAACATCAACACTATGATGATGATACCCCTGTAGCTTTAGTTGCGGCAGCACAGGAATATGGTACAGAACATATTCCTGAACGACCATTTTTCAGACCTACCATTGCGGAAAATAAAAGTGATTGGCAGAACACTATCATTAGAGCGATTGTTAATGGTGGTAATGGCGAACAAATCCTTGAAACAGTGGGGATGATCGCAGCAGGGCAAGTACAAAAGACAATTGCAAGCATTGATACTCCTCGCCTTGCCACATCAACCTTGATCGCACGTAACCGTAAACGGCACAAAAACGGTAGGAAGCCAAAAGCTATATCAATTAAGCCGTTAATAGATAGCGGATTAATGATGGCGTCTATCACGTATAAAGTAGCAGATAAAGGGGATGAGTAATGGATTTGCATACGATAGCCAATAATGCGATCACAGTAGTTAATCCTAATATTCCAGCCGTATTAAAACTTAATGAGGGTTATACGGTAGATGATACCGGCGCAAGGATAGCTAAATTCTCACAAGTTAATGTTGAGATACAGGCGCAAAGTTTAAGCACTGCGGATTTATCGTTATTTGATACATTGGCGCAACAAGGGCAAATGCTAAATGTTTATATTTATGGGCAAATACACGCTTTACGGCGCATATCGCAACAGGGGGCGGACACGTTAACGTTTAAAGCATTTGGCGAGGATAAGCCGTCTGAATGGCTAATTAAACAGGTGGCGGAATCATTCCCTACTTGGTGCAAGGTGGTAGTATGGCGGCAGAATTAGAGGTAACGCACAACGATATTTATAGGGATGTGCGAGCATTATTATTAGATCTTTTTCAATTACCCAGTGAAAATGTAATTAGAGGGTATAGTAATAATGTTCCTCTCCCTAACGGCGATTTTATCTTGATGAATATCATTAATGAAACCGATCTCTCTACTAACGGATGGTTTTATTTAAAAGAGGCTAATAAGGTCGAGGCATTACAAAGCGTTGAAGTCTTGTTACAAATTGATTTTTACGGCAAAGAATCGGCTAAAAACGCACGTATTTTTTCTAACTTATGGCGTGATTTTTACAGTTCTGAACGGTTAAAAGTATGCCAACCGTTATATTGTAATAATCCTAAATACTTACCTTTCACGAATGAGCAAAACCAATATGAAGAGCGGTATATGGTTGAGGCTTATCTAACGTACATTCCAGTAGCAACCTATAATCAAGATTATGTTGATAACGTAGGTGAAATTAATCTCAATAAACTATAAAAGGAGCAAATATGTTCAAATCTATTCCGGCGTCTCAAATCGTTAGTGTAAATCCGGCGATTTTAAGCGCAGGTGGTAACGCATTATCACTTAATGGGGTTTTTATCTCAAAGAATAAAAACTTACCAACGGCGCAAGCGGTTGAATTTCCTAATGCTAGTGCGGTGGGTGATTATTTTGGCTTAGATTCAGATGAGTACAAAGCCGCACAAATCTATTTTATGGGGTTTGATAATTCCTCAATTAAGCCTAGCAATATGATTTTTATGGCTTACAACGAAGCCGCAGAAGGTGCTTTTTTACTGGGGGCGTCATTGAAAGGAATGAAACTCACAGCATTAAAGAAAATTAGCGGCAATTTAACTATTAGTATTGATGGTACAACCGCCAATGAAACTAATATTGATTTAAGCGGTGTAACCAGTTTTTCAGATGCGGCTACCAGTATCGGTAATGCGGTATCTACCAGTATCAGTGATGCGGTCGTTGAATTTGATACCCAATTACAGGCTTTCAAAATTAGTGGCGGTAAAACAGGAGCAACATCAGAAATTAGCTTTGCTACTGGCGATGTGGCAGATGCATTAGGATTAAGCGAAAAAGCCGGCGCAATTATCAGTTTAGGTAGTGATGCAAGTACACCTACAAGTGTAATGGAAGCTGTAACCAAATCAACATTAAACTGGGGCACATTTACGACTATTTTTGAGCCGTCTTTAGAAGATAAATTAGCTTTCGCACAATGGTCTAACGCACAAAATAACCGCTTTATGTATGTACCTTGGGGGTTTGAAGCAGCGGCAACACAAAACGGAAATATCTCCTGTTTTGGTGCGCAACTGAAAGAAGCTAAATATAGCGGCGTATGTTGTCCTATTTATGGGGGATTGGATAAAGCGGCGTTTATTTGCGGCACTACTGCGGCAATCAACTTTTCTGAACGTAGAGGGCGTATTACCTTTGCTTTTAAAGGGCAATCAGGATTAAAAGCAGATGTTACAGATGCAACGATTGCTAAAAACCTAGAGGGTAACGGTTATAATTACTATGGTGCTTGGGCAACAGCAAACGATCGCTTTTTATTCCTCTACCCGGGCAAGATGTCGGGCGATTGGGATTATATGGATACGTATGTAAACCAGATCTATTTAAACAGCCAATTACAATTAGCGTTAATTAATATGTTACTGATCAATAAAGCCGTTCCATACAATGCGGAAGGTATCGCAATGCACCGGGCAGCGTGTAGCGATCCAATCAATGAAGCATTGAATTTTGGATCGATTCAAATTGGCGTAACGTTATCAGAACAGCAGAAAAATGCGATTAATAACGCTACCGGCATTGATGCAGCCGCATTGGTAACCGCACAGGGTTACGCTTTATATATCGGTGAAGCTACCGCACAGGCTAGAGCTATGCGCTCTACTTATCCTATGAAGTTATATTACGCAGACGGCGGAAGCGTTCACTCCATCAACTTATCTAGCGTTGCAGTTCAATAACGCAAATCAAACAAACCTATCAACAAATCTATAAGCGGCATTTGGTAAATCACTAAATGCCGTTTTTTCCATATTCTAAAAGGTGATTTTTAATGCGTACAAATAAAGTTAAAACACTTACATCAACTAACAGCGTATTGTTGTTACGTTCAAGCGGCTTTAATGACAATTGGGTCAAGATTGAGCAATACGCCGCAGACAATGCTTTTGATTTTGGTCAAGGTGCTATCGCAGAAACATCAATGGGCGTAGATGGCGTACAATCAGGCGGATTTACACCGTATGAGGTCGATTTTAATGTTCACTTACAAGCCAACTCCCCTAGCCGTGATTATTTCGATCAAGCAATCAACTATTTCAACAATCAGCAAGAGGTCGCCGCATTTGATATTTCTTGTGAAATTCCATCAATCCGCAAGCGTTATCAAGCAACAGGCTTTTTAACACAGGTAATTACCGGCACTAACGCTAAAAAAATGTTGGAAGCCGCCAATTACACATTCAAGATTGTGATTCAATCAATTGAAGATATTTAATTTTACTCCTAGCCGCTTACGTATTTTGTAGGCGGTTTCTTTTTTTTGAGGTGAAAAAATGAGCTTAAAAACAAAAGAAATTATTATTGAAAGCGGTAGAGATAAAGGCACTAAATTTATTATTGAAGAAATGCCTATTGCTAAAGCGGATAAATGGGCAATGAAACTCTTTCTAGCGTTATCCGGTGCAGGATTTGATACAAGCAATCTTAATAATGGGATGGTATCCGTTGCCGGTTTAACGGTTGCGGTATTGAAAAATCTACCGGAAGAAAAAGTCATTGCTTTAGCAGATGAATTACTTGAATGCGTGAAAATCGTACCGGATGGCGGACGACCTAGAGCGTTAAACCTTAATTTCAATGATATTCAGGATGTAACTACATTATTTAAGTTACGTATGGAGGTATTGAAATTACACATTGGTTTTTTGCTACCCGGGAATACCCGGATTTAGGCGTAACGCCTCCATCACAAAATGAGGGGTATTTAAACTTAAGTAATATTTGCGGTGCTTTAATTTCCGCAAGGCTTGCTACTTTGCACGAGTTACAGACCATTTATAGCGTAGAAGATGCAATGGATTTAATGGAAGTACTAAGCGTTGATAACTATAACGATAGGATGATGAGAAATGTCAAACATAATTGATTCGCTTTTCTTTGAATTAGGAATTACCGGCGATTTTGAAAGACAGGTTAATGATGCCTTAAAAAACTTAAATGATTTTGATACAGGCGTTAAAAACACCGAAAAAACCGCAGATAATTTAGGGAAAAGTGCGAAACAAGTAGGCGGTATTTTCTCACAACTAGCACAATTATTCGCAAAAGGTGCTGGATTTGATGCTATCGCAAAGGACGTTAGTATTGCCAATGATGAACTTAAGGCGTTAGCTAAAAATCTAGGCTTGAACGCAGAACAATTAGCGGCGTGGGAACATTCCGCTAATTTGAATAACGGTTCCGGCAAAAGCACTATTAATTTCATCAAAAATCTATCTAACAATTTAATGCGTGATGCCACAGAGGGCAATAAGACCGTATTAAATATGCTTTCTGAATTAAATGGTCAATCGGATGAAAAGATAGATATATTTAATGACGATCACACTGTAAAAAAAGCAGATGATATTTTGCTAGAGATGGCGGACAGATTTAGCAAAATGGATCGGAATAAAGCCTATTCCATTGCCTCTAAAATGGGTATGGATGATGGCTTATTTAACACGTTGGCAGAGGGCAAGGAAAGCGCCGCTAGCAAGTTAAACATTGCAGGATTAGATCTAGAGCAAAAGAAACGCAGCGAGCTTGAAAAGCTAAAACAACAGGGCGAAAAGCAAAGCCAAAAAAACGTTAAAGTAGCCAAAGATTTACTAGAAGCCGTTACTAAATTCACTAAAGTGTTAGGGGCTTTAGGCACAATGGTAATGGCTGGCGTAGGATTTGAGCGATTAATTGAAGATATGGCTAACTTCAATAAAGAGCTTGATAACACTAGTAAAAATATTGGCGTAACCTCAACCGCTTTAACTAATTGGCGAGGTGCAGCAGCATTAGCCGGCGGCTCCGCAGAGGGAATGACTGGCTTTCTAGGTCAATTACAAAACAGCTTTAACCGCCTAGCAATAATGGGCGACACCTCCCTAGTCCCTGTATTTAATGCCTTTGGCGTAGGCGTGCTAGATGCCAACGGAAAAGTGCGTGATTTAAATGATGTACTATTGGATTTATCCGCTAGTATGTCAAAAATGGATCGGGTTCAAGCGCATACCTTAGCACAATCATTAGGTATGGATGACGGTACATTTAACCTATTGATTCAAGGTCCTGAAAAAGTAAACGCTTATTTAACTAAGGTAAGCAGTTTATATAAATCTACTGAACAAGATTTAGCAACATCACAAAAACTAACGGAATCAATTAGTTATATCAATGAACAATTCAACGCCTTGAAATTAATGATTGCTAATGCCGTAACGCCGGTATTGGTTAATATGGCGGATTATGTTACTGAATTCTTTAATTATCTACAGAAACACGAGGGCTTAGTTAAAGGCGTATTTTACGGATTTGCTACAGCTTTATCCGTTGCGTTGATACCTACTTTAATCACGGCAGCCGGCGCAGCGTTAGCGTTTATGTCGCCGTTTTTACTAACCATTTCAGCAATCTTAGGAGTGGCAGCCGCAATAGGCTTACTTTATGATGATTATGTAACTTGGGCTAATGGCGGCGAAAGTTTATTTAATTGGGATGTCTTCATAAAATGGATTAAAACCGCCAACCTTTCGATAGATAACCTTAAAAGTGCGATTTCTTTTTTAATAACCGGTTATAAGGATTGGGGCAAGGCACTTCAAGCCGGCAAAGATTGGCTAGAATTAAAAGGCTTTACTAAAAACGGTGAGGTATCTATTTCATCATTGGCAACAGGTTTCAGCAATCTTGCTAAAGATTTATGGAATACCCTACTACCGGCAATTAAAGCGGTAAGCGGCGCAGTAAGTAAAATGCTAGATGGCGATTTTAGCGGCGCTTGGGAAGATCTTAAAAATTTAAGTGTAAGTGCGTTTAACGGCGCAACTGATTTATTAAAAGAAACCGCTAAAGATGCAACGGACAGGCTTTCGGGGTTTTGGGATGTTTTAACAGGACACGATCCTGAAACTGACAAAAATTCACTTACTCAAAACAAAGAGAATTTATTAAATAATTCTACTTTAAACGAGCAAACTGAAATTTTGGCGAGGGCGGTTTCTCACGGTGAAGGGAATTACAACTCTGTTAATAGAGGCTTAGTTAACGGCAAAAATCTAGGTGCGTATGAAGAAGATTTAAGCCAACTAACTGTTAACGAGATATTAGCTAGAAATGCATTACCTGAAAGCGATCCTAGAAGAATGAATGCGGTAGGACGCTATCAAATTATTAATAAAACGTTAAAAGATTTGGTAAAACAGTTAAATTTAACTGGTGATGAGTTATTTACGCCTGAATTGCAAGACAAGCTATTTTTAGCTTTATTACCTAAATCAGCTAAAGCATATGTTAGCGGTAAAAGCGATAATAAAGTGCAAGCACTAACAGATATGGCTAAAGTATGGGCAAGTATTGGCGTTCCTGTTGCAATGCAAGGTAAACACAGATTTGTTCAGGCGGGCGAAAGTTATTACGCCGGTGATGGTGGAAATAAATCAAATAAACAATCATTATCTCTTGTTACTGCGGCATTGGATGGAGCTAGAAACGCACAAAGCGGATTAGGTCAAATCAGTAAAGAATATAACATTAGTAACAATACTGATAATTCCCAGTATGTTACTAATAACACTAACAATACTGACAATTCTCAACGCAACGATAATTCACAGTATGTTACTAATAACGATGGCGATACTCAAAACAGTACTGTTATCAATCAGCAAGAGAAGACTATTGAGGTAGCTAAACGGCAAGAAAGCGATGCAGCATTGCTAACTAAAGGGATTAATACGCTTATTAATCTTGCTAATAAGCCGTTTGTAGGGGAAGAGATAGCACAAGCCGCCAACAAAGCACAACCGCATATCGCAGCGATGACTAACCTTGCGAGAGGTCAAAATGTAGTCAATAACAATCAAACAGAAGTTGCAATCAATGGAAACATAGTTGTAAACTCTACTTCTCCAACAATTAGCGGTACAGTGGGCGATGCGATGGAAGGCTTAAGTCGCAGAATTGTCGTGCTTAACCGCAATAACTATGGGCTAAGCTAATGTTAAAAAGATTAATTCCTTTGTGTGTTATTACATTAATTTCAAATAATGCTTTTTCGGATGAAAACCTATTTTTTTGCGAGACAGAAAACGGGAAAAAGATTTATTTATCAAAAGATAATGAATTTTTTACTTATAAGGCAATAAATGCAAAAACAGGCGAGAAGGAATTAATCTTTAAAAATAGAATTTCGGATGTTAGAGAGATCACTCCAGAAGATTATCAATACACAGGACGAAGCTTAAACTATTCATATGAAGTAAAAAACGGAAGCTATTCATACGTTTTAACAACATCAACTGATAGAATTACTTTAGAGAATAGTTCATATATAACGATTTTAAAAAACGGCAAGGACATTAAAGAGCTAATCTGTAAAAATAACCGGAATAAAGAAGAAAGTATAAATTTTGATACTAAAAATGAAGAAGAAATTATCTACCAGGAAGGAACTTACAAAGTTGGCATAGATATACCTGAAGGAGAATATAAGCTAATTGAAACAGATAGTGATTTTGGTGGCTTTTATAGGGTATATCTAAATTCTGGCGATAAATTAGGATCTATTGTAACAGGCGGTTCATTTAAGCGGATGACTTATGTTACTGTTAAAAAGGGGCAATATCTTGAGTTATCAAGATGTAATGCGGAAAAAGTAAACTAGTCTAGATAAGTTTAATTATTATGAGTAACAATACTGATATCAACAATGGAAGAAAAAGATCTACTGCTATTTTGCTTGCTTTATTTACAGGCTTTGTAGGCGGTCATAAATTTTACTTAGGCAGACCAATTCAAGGAATTTTATGTATTTTATTGGTTTTTAGTGGCTTAAGTTTTTTATGGGCTATTATTGACGTATTTAGATTAATTTTTATGAGTAATGAAAAATTCAATCTAAACTACAACACGGTAAATAACGATAGCGGATTAAAAAAACGGAGCTATATAGAAACTATCATTGTAACTTGTTTTGTTTTATTTAATATTGTTATGGCGGTCTATTTATTCTCAATTTATGATAGAGCCGGATTAATTATTGGGGATTGGAGTCAAATTCCATTACTGGCGATCCCTTTTGTAAAAGCACAGATTGATGATACCATTTTAAAATGGATCGCCGGTGATATTATTCTAGGATTGTTTCTATTCTTCATACGAAAAAAGAAGTCTAACTAAATCATCATTAGATAGCGTTTTGATAAAAGACGCTATCATTTCTTCTAAAAACGCCGTTTCGCAATCATTCGCACCGCAGATAGATAACTGTTCATCAATCCTTGATACGATTTCATCAATACCTAGCATTTCGATTAGCGCATAATCTTGATCAATCAACCATTGCTTAAATTTCAGTTTCATACTTTCCTCCTCGTTTTTTTGCGATGTTATCAATAAATTAAATGTGATGTTCTAGTTACGTATCAAAAGTGCGATCGTGATTCCAAAAATGAAAAAAAAGAGGTTTTTATGTGGAATTCTATTGGCATTCCTAGCGTTCCGGGCTTACCTAGTAACATAGGTAACGCTGCCATAAAAATGGGTGGCGGATTACTAATTAATGCTATTTTTGGTAACTATTGGGGTATTTTCGATCAGAACGGCATACCGCTTTTATTAGCGGATAACGTTAAATCCGTTAAATATAAAAATACCTCAAAAGTATCTACCGCACCGCTAGAAATGGGGTCATTTACTAACTATAACAAAGTAATAGAGCCTTATAGCGTGGATGTCATAATGACTAAAGGTAGCGGTGGCGTAGTAGAGCGAAGCGCATTTTTAGGCTTGCTTGACACGTTTGCCAACAGCACTGATTTATTTATGGTAATAACTCCTGAAGCTATTTACCCTAATTGCAATATTACAGGATATGATTATTCGCGCGAGCATAATGATGGCGCAAGGCTTTTAAAAGTAAATATTCATTTACAGGAAATTAGAGAGGTTAAGGCGGAATACACTGAAACGAAAGCGGATACCTCAAGCAGTATACAAAAACAAGGTAAAGTATCGCCTACAGAAATACCTAATAACAGTGCTAACAAATCAGCATTGAAGCAAATGAGTGAAGGGCTTAAAAGCGGCATTGATAGCATTAAGAACATTTTCAAGGGGCAATAATGGCAATCTATTCAATACCGTTAAAAGCAACGCCTAATCAAGAATTGATAGTTAACTTAGGCAATCAAAATATAGGCATTACGCTAATCACTAGAAACAATAATAGCCTGTATATTTCGGTAACCGCAGATAGTGAAACTATCATTAATAACCGCATTTGTCGGGCCAATCAGCCTTTAATTGACGCGCAATACAAGCCTATCAATGGGGAATTGATGATTGTAGATAAGCTAGGGGATGCCGATCCTGTATGGCAAGATTTAAATAGCCGTTACATACTCTACTGGATAGATAAAGATGAGTTTTAGCAAAAAACGATTAAAAGTTACATTATATTTAGGCGAAAAAGACAAGGCTTTTGATGATAAAGGCAATAATACTGTTACGTTAGAAAATTTTAGGGTATCAGCGCAAATACAAAGCGGAAACGGTCAAGGCGTATCACCTACCGCTAAAATAATGATATGGGGGCTATCTCAAAATATCATTAATCAAATCACTAAAATCCATTGGAACACGGAACTATCCAATTTAAATAGCGTAAAACTAGAGGCGGATAATGGCGATGGTATCTATCACGTGGTTTATCAGGGTACTATCTCTTTTGCTTACCCTAATTTTGGTAGCGCACCGGAAAATATCTTAACGATTGATTCAGTAACCGCATTAAATCATCAGGTAGTACCGGCAAAACCTATCAGCGTAAACGGCATAGCGGATGTAGGGAAAATCATTGAGACCATTTGCAATAATATGGGAATGCGATTTGAGAACAACGGAGTAGATTTAAAATTATCAAATCCTTACTTACCGCAAACCGAGTTAGAAAAAATACGCCGCTTGTGCGAAACCGCTAATTTTAGCTTGTATATCGACAAAGATACGATCGCTATTGCGCCTAAAGACCAACCTAGAAAAACAAAGGTAGCGTTATTATCGCCTAGTACCGGCTTGATTGGCTACCCTGTCCCTAATTTACAAGGTATCACATTAAAAGCGCTTTACGAACCGAGTGTGATTTTTGGCGGCGTGATTGAGGTTAAAGATAGTTTAATTGAGATGGCTAACGGACAATGGCGTGTTTTCGGCATTACGTACTATTTAGAAAGTGAATTACCTAATGGCAGGTGGGAGATGGAAATTCAATGCGCCAACTTAACAGGAGGGGCTAAAGTTGCAAAATAACAATTACGGATTGATGAGCGTTGAGGAAATATTTAACGGTGATGGTAATTTTCAAATATTACAATTAATCAATCGTATTCAAACCGTTACTTTAGTTTTGGTTAAAGCCGTAAATGCTACCGGTGTAAATCCTGTAGGTACAGTGGATGTACAGCCTATGGTGGCACAGCTTGACGGTCAGGGTGGCATACACGAACACGGCATTATTTACAACATTCCCTATTTTAGGCTACAGGGCGGAAAAAATGCGGTAATTATCGATCCGCAAGTAGGCGATATAGGGATGTGCGGATTTTGTAGCCGTGATATTAGTTCCATTAAAAACACGAAAAAGCCGAGTTCACCTCAAAGCCGCCGCAAGTTTGATTATGCGGACGGCTTATTTTTTGGCGGTTTTTTAAACGGCACCCCTAATCAATATATCTACTTTAAAAATGGCGGAATAGATGTTATTTCGCCGGGCGTGATTACGTTGCGATCTAGTAAAGTGATTATTGATGCGCCGGTAGAAACGACCTCTACCATAACATCATCAGGCGATATGATAGCCGGCGGTATTTCGCAACAAAACCACACACACCCGGGCGATAGCGGCGGCACAACAGGAGCAGCACAATAATGGATACGTTATTTTTACACCCCGATAAATGGGATTTAGCGGTAGATGATGCCGGTAATATTGCGCTTGCTAAAGACCCTTATTCAAAAGCGCAAGACGTGGCTAGCGCAATCAGGTTATTTAAAGGCGAGTTGTATTACAACACAACGAAAGGCATACCATATTTTGATGAGACGCTAGGTAAAAAGCAATCTTTTGCATTGTATCAATACCGTTTAGAAAATGCGGCGTTGAGCGTTCCGGGCGTAGTGCGCGTAAAAGCAAAACTAGGCAGCAATGATAATAGAAATTTAACAGGTCAGGTATTTTTTACCGATCAGCAAGGTAAGGAGTTATCAATAAATCTATGAGTATACCCAATATTAAATTTACGCCGGAAGGCTTAGTTTTACCCACTGAACAAGAGATTTTAAACGCTTTATTTGATGTTTTTGACAAGGCGTTTAGCACAGAGTTAAACCGCAATTTAGAAACGCCACAAGGGCAAATCATTACCGCTTTAACAGCAATTATAGCGGATAAAAATAATCAGATTGCGTGGTTGGCAAATAATCTAGATCCATTATACAGCGATGGCAGGATGCAAGATGCGATCGGGAATATTTATTTTTTAACACGTAAAGGGCAAATTAATTCAACCGCTATTTGTGAATTTTCTGGAATGCCCGGAACAACAATACCGGCAAATTTTGAATTGATTGATACTAATAACAATCAATGGTTTTTAAAAAAATCCGTATCAATCTTACAAAACGGTACAGTAGAGGGCGAGGTTGTTGCTAACGGTACTTATAGCGCAGAAAGAAACACTATCACGAAAATGAAAAGCGCTATTGTAGGTTTGGATGCGGTAATTAATAAAACCGCCGCTATTAAAGGCACACCGCTAGAAAGCCGCCTAGACTTCGGTAAACGTATCAGAAACAGCGTAGCGATTAACTCACAAGGGATGGTAAACACCGTTTATTCAAAAGTTGCCAATCTTGAGGGCGTGCTAGATTGCTATGTTACTGATAATCCTACTGATAATGCTATTACAGTAGGTTGCACTAATTACAGTTTAGTGCCGCACAGTGTTTATGTGGCAGCGGTAGGCGGCGATGAAAAAGAAATTGCTAAAACAATATGGATTTATACCGGAAATGGTTGCGATTATAACGGTAATAAACAAATTGATATAGCGGATGACAATTATAAAATTCCTAAACCTACTTATAAAATTAAATTTATGCGACCTACCTCAACGCCTATCTATTTTCAAGTAAAAGTAAGGCGAGGCGCACAGGTAGATTATGAAAACACGGTTAAACAAGCGATTATCAATGAATTTAATAACGAAACCATTAATAGAATAGGACAGCCGCTATACGCTATGGAATACAGTAAGGCAGTTATTAACGCATTAACTGGAAGTAAATTACTAGATATTGATGTATCGCTTACCGCCTCAAATTATAGAGATTACGTGGAATTAGGTATCGACCAATATCCTACCGTAAGCGCAGATAACATAAAGGTATTATTAATATGATTGATGTTAAACAAACAATCATTAGCCAATATGCCAACAGTCCAATTATTTGCGGATTGATCGAAAGTTTAAATGATTGTTTAGACCCTAGTAAAAACATTGATGATTTTTACCGCACTATCTGGAATCTCTCTACAGCAGAGGGCATAGGCCTAGACATATGGGGGCGGATATTAGGCATAAGTCGTTATATTTTAATTACTGAAAAAAATCAGTTTCTAGGCTCTAGTTTGGCAGATAAGGATTTGCAAAATTTTAAGCTAAACACTAACTACAAAATGAATGATGAAATGTTCCGCTCTATGCTATTTATTAAGGCTTATAGCAACATCATTTATTGCACCGCTTATCATATCAATCAATTACTTACCAACCTATTTAAAAAGCGAGGGCGTGCGTATTACGTTAAAAACGGCACAATGAAAGCTCGTTATGTTTTTGAATTTAACTTATCAGCAGCAGAAAAAGCGGTTTTAATCAGTACAGATTTACTCCCTAGACCTACAGGTGTTTTAATTGATTATTATGAACCTGATATTACGAAAACATTCGGCTTTATTGAATCAGGGTTAGCACCATTCGGCGAAGGCGCGTTCTATATAGGCGATGCCTAACTATTAAATAGTTTCTCTTCTTACTTACACCCGCTCCAGAAATGGAGCGGGTTTTTTATTGCCAAAAAAAAGGAAAAGTTATGAATTTACCTAAATTACTTGCTAAAGCGTGGGCATTAACAGGATTAAAAAACGATATTCCGGATGATAGAAGCTCTGCCCTATCCGATGAACGTGCTACTTATTCAGACGGTTTCCCTCAAATCACAATGACGCCAATCGCACAAGGCGGTAAAGCACCGTCCGGCAAAGATATGAACGGCGTATTAAATGAAATTACCTCGCACATTGTTTTCCAGAATAAGGGCGGGAATTACCTTTTTAATCAAGAGTTTGCGGAGAAAATAGGCGGTTATAGTAAAGGTGCGGTATTAATTAACGATAATTACACCGCCTTTTTTATTAGCTTAGTTGATAATAACTTAACCAACTTTAACACAGTAAGCTATGCCGGCTATTGGGAAATAATCGCTACTACTGACATTAATGATTGGGTTAAACCTAAAACTATTACATCAAGCACTAATAACACTGTAGATAATACAGGGCATACGCATAATATCGATAAAGCTAGCACATCAAAAAGCGGTATTGTCCAGCTTACTAATGCGTTAGATAGCGACAGCGAAACATTAGGGTTAACCGCCAAAGCCGGTAAAACGTTAAAAACATTAATCAATGCATTAACAAGTAATCTCCAAAATTATATTCCCAATAGCAAAAAATCAAACTCTGTTATCTCTACCAGTTCTGATACCGTTGCTACCAGTTACGCCGCTAAAACCGCCTATGATAAAGGTGTTGAAGCGCTTAATGCGGCTAATTCCGCCGCCAACACGGCAAACACTAAACTAGATAAAAATGCCAATGCGGTAAGCGCAAGTAAATTACAGACCGCAAGGAAAATTTCTTTAACCGGTGCGGTTAGCGGTTCGGGAAATTTTGACGGTAGCGGCAATTTATCAATCAATACTGTTGATAATTTAACTATTGGTCTAGTCACTAGCACATCATCAACAGGTATATCTAATGCAACAACATCAAACGGCAACACTTACCTTAATGTTGTCGAAACAAGAGGCGGTGCGGCTAATGCGATTGGCTCTTCTACACGTGTAACCGGTACAGGCTTAGTTGATGTTTACAGTGATAGTTCCGGTGTTTTAACGATTAGAGGCAATAGAGATAGCGGAAAACTAAACACATCAGGCAATCAAAGCCTAGCAGGTAAATTAACTGTTGATGATATTTTACTAGCCTCTAATGGCAACCGCTCACTATCTCAAATAATTAATGCGTTTAACTGTTTATTTACCGGCAACCGTGACGGATTAAAAAATATAGTCAATAGTTGGGGGCAATCCGGCACTACTCCACTAGGTGTAAGTTACGATTTTTCAAATACTAATGCGTGGTGGATTAATTTTGGTCCGCTTTATGGCGGTCTAATTATCCAAGGGGGA
>NZ_KB903690.1 GCF_000379785.1 Gallibacterium anatis DSM 16844 = F 149
ACGGTAAATGTACGACAGGTTAAAGAAAGACTTTCCTCGTGTTGAAAGTAGAAATCTACCACTTGTTGTTTAAATGTTTGGTTATATTTAGTCATAAAAAATCTGCACCTTTGTATGTTGTTGGATAATAAGTCCAACTTTTGGGGTGCAGATCAAAACGGATAAGGCTTATTAACAAAATAAGAATAGAAATTGAATTACTCTGCTTCAGAAAGATCCAACTGTTCCGGAGAAAGGATGATGCCGGTTAAATCCGCATAGACAAAATCTTCAGGTAAGAAAGAAACACCACCAAAATTGACAGGCACATCCACTTCACCGCTGGTCTGCTCATCAGCAGAAACCGGAATAGGTGCTAATGCCTGAATGCCGATATCGATATTTTCCAACTGGTCAATTTGGCGCACCGCACCATAAACAATAATACCTTCCCAGCCGTTATCTGCGGCTAATTGCGCCAATTCGGCATCAATCAACGCACGGCGCACTGCACCACCACCATCGATTAATAACACTCGTCCCTGCCCCTCTTCTTCCAGCACCTCGGCAATTAAACCATTACTCTCAAAACATTTAATGGTTGTAATTTTTCCTGAAAAGGCTGAAACGCCGCCAAAGCTAGAAAAAATCGGGTCTACAACATCAACTTGATCCAAGTAAATATCGCAAAGTTCTGATGTGTCAATTCTCATCGCATTTTCCTTTTTTCAAAACGGACCGGGATTATCCCAAACAAAGTCCTAAACTAAAAATAATGTTAAATAATAGTGCCAACTTAGCCATTTGTGCAAGCATTGGACGTAATTGCAGTGCATCTCGATGATGCATCACAAAAACAGCGTGCTTAGCCAATAACGGCAACACTAAAATAAAAATAAAACTATACCAGTGTTGGAAATGATAAAGTGCGAACAACAAGGCAAACAGTGTTGCTAAAATAAGCAAACTGATATGATAATAACGACCGGCAACGGCACCGATTCGCACAATTAGTGTATTTTTTCCGGATTTTTTGTCTTGCTCAATATCTCGTAAATTATTGATATTTAAAACCGCAACCGCTAAAAGCCCCGACATCATTGCCGGCAATACCATTGCCCAATTCAACAAATGTGATTGCAAATAAAAAGTACCGCACACACCAAGCAAGCCAAAGAAGATAAAAACGGAGACATCCCCTAATCCCATATAACCATAAGGTTTTTTGCCGACAGTGTAGGTAATGGAGGCAATAATCGCCAAAATACCCAACACGATAAATGCCAACACATCATTCCACGTTTGACAAGCCACCGCAATCAATGCTGCACCGGAAATCATACTGGCAAGCGTTACTAAAATTAAACCTAATCGTAATTGAGAAAAGGTTATTGCTCCTTGTTGAATACCACGCAATGGCCCGATTCGTTCCGCAGTATCGGAACCTTTGATATGATCACCATAATCATTGGCAAAATTGGACACGATCTGCAATAGGGTTGCCGTAATCAATGCCAATAATGCAATAGTGCCGTTAAATTGATGATAGTAATATGCCAATGCCGATCCGGTAACAATTGAAGCGATCGCCAGTGGCAACGTTTTCGGTCTTGCGGTTTCAAACCACATTTTGCATTTATTTGATTCCATTATTTCTCTAAATTTATTATATAATCAGCTTGTATTTCTTAAACAAGTTGGTAATTTTACCCGAATTCCTTTGATTGTAACTACTTATTTATTGGCATAACACAAATATGAGCATTACCTTACAACCGATTGCCACAATTTATACGCCCTATAGTGAAAAATTCTCTGTTCCAAGACAACCTGAACTGGCGCCACACGGTAAAGGTATTTTGCAACTGCTGCCACCTTATAACGTACCGGAAGCCGTTCGTGGCATTGAACAATTTTCGCATTTATGGTTGATTTTCCAATTTGATCGTATTGCTGTCGGTAAATGGTCTCCGACAGTACGACCACCACGCTTAGGTGGGAACGAACGCATAGGCGTTTTTGCTTCCCGAGCAACACATCGTCCCAATTCGCTTGGTTTATCCAAAGTAAAATTGGAGCGGGTTGAAATTCGTGCGCAACAGGTTTTATTACATCTAGGCAGCGTTGATTTGGTCAATGGCACGCCGATTTTCGACATCAAACCTTATATTGCCTATGCGGATAGCCAACCTGATGCCGATTCCGGCTTTGCACAACAGAAACCGACCGCGCAATTACAAGTTGAATTTACTGCTTCAGCCCAACAACAATTAGCCGGATTTAGTGTCGTTTATCCCGATTTATCGCCGTTAATTCAAGAGGTCTTACAGCAAGATCCTCGTCCGGCATATCAACGTCGACAACTTTCCGAGCGGGTATATGGAATGACGCTTTGGAACATCAATGTGCAATGGCGAATGAAAGCTGAAAATCTGGTTGAAGTGTTCGACTTAAATAGAAAATAATTGTATAAAAATGGGCAGATTTTACGCTGCCCATCAGTTTGTTATTTTTGACTACAAACGGCAATAAAGTGCATTTTGTTTTGCGGATCATTAAAAAATCTGAACATTTTTTTGAAAGTTTCCCGATTTTCAGAACGCAATGCATTGCGTACAATTTTTAATGTTCCCAACACACCTTCGTCATAGATCATTCCTTTCGGCGACAACAACGTCATCTCACCGGAATAGGTATCAACATTGCTAAAACCAGCTTGCTTAAAGAGATCTTTCCATCCCTCTTTAGTTAATGGTGTAATGCTGACATTAATCACTTCACGCAAAGTTGCTAAAATTTGAGCTTCATTATGTTCCAACAACATCACATCGTGAGTTAATAAAAAACCGCCCGGTTTTAACACTCGGAAATATTCCGTTACCGCTTTACGTTTTGCCTCTAACGGCAACATTGTTAACATCGCTTCATTAATGACAATATCGAATGAACTATCTGCAAACGGCAATTTCATTGCGTTGGCACGCTGTACGTGAATCAAATTATCCAATTTTGCTTCGCTGATATTTTTCTGTGCCTTTGCCAATGCTTGCTCATCTAAATCTACGCCTTCGATATGGCAACCGAACCGTTCAGCTAAACCGATTGCTGTCGTGCCCATATTACAGGCAACTTCCAGTACTTTTTTATCCTTATTGAAATCACCGTTTGCAATCAGCCAATCTGTCCCTTTCTTACCACCCGGGCGTAACCGCGTTTTACCTAAACGAGCTAAAAAATTATGCCCAATTTCATCTTTTTTCATTTTCTTTTCGCCTTATAAAACTTATCTGGTTCCATAAACAACAATGGTTTTACCGTGTGCAGAAATCAAGCCTTGGTCTTCCAGCATTTTTAAAATTCGCCCCACCGTTTCACGCGAACAGCCGACCATCTGTCCGATCTCCTGACGGGTAATTTTAATCTGCATTCCTTCCGGATGTGTCATCGCATCCGGCATTCTCGCCAAATGCAACAAGGTTTGAGCAATACGACCGGTAACATCAAGAAACGCCAAATTACTCACCTGTTTTGAAGTGTTTTGCAAGCGACGAGCCAACTGTGAGGTCAAATACATTAAAATTTCAGGATTCACCTGAATCAGTTGACGGAATTTTTTATAAGAAATTTCAGCCACTTCGCAAGTTGTTTTCGCTTTAACCCACGCGCTGCGCACTTTTACATCTTCAAATAGACCAAGCTCGCCAAAAAAATCGCCTTGGCTCAAATAAGACAAAATCATCTCTTTGCCTTCATCGTCTTTGACTGAAACCGCAATCGATCCTTTAATTAAATAATAGAGCGTTTCTGCCTTTTCACCGGCATTAATTAAGGTGCTTTTCGCCGGATATTTATGAATATGACAATGCGATAAAAACCACTCTAACGTAGGATCCGTTGTCGCCTCTTCCTGTTGTACTTCTGCTTCTTCTTTCATATCCATACTGCCACCAACACCTATAAAAATTACTAAAATGACAAAATCACAATGTTATAGCACATTTCATTTATGCTGTGTTAAAAATTCCCGTTTCAATTTCAGATCAAGCGTTTGATGCAGTTCAGACCAAACAATCACCACCTCACCCGACTTAATCTGCTTCAGTAAACGCGCCTCTTTTTCCGCCAGCGTCAACTCTCTTACACCATAATCCGTGCCTTCCCGTAAAATAAAACTCTGCGCAATATTATGCAGTGCCGTTTCACTTAATTGTTGCCAAGGAATAATCATAACTAATCAAAAATCGGTTCAATTAACTTCCATTGCGTTTCAAAATCTTGACTTGGCAAATGCCGAAAATTGGAACGCACATAACGCATAAACTGCCCTTCGCATAACAATACCAGATAACCGGCAATGGCACGTTCATCCATTTTAAAACCTCTGCCCTCGCGCAATTTCCGCATTTGTAATACATTCACCAATTGCAGTTCCAAACGATCAAAAAACGTTGCCACACGCATTTGCAATGATTTATCTTCAAACATCAGTGCGTGTCCGGTCAAAATGCGGGTTAATCCCGGATTTTTCTGTGCAAAAGTTAACACCATTTGCAAAATATCGTGCACGCGCAGTTTAGTATCCGTTTGCATTTTCATTGATTGTGTAATTCGCTGTAACAACACCGTTTCAATTTGCTCAATCAATGCTTCAAAAATTTTCGTTTTACTCGGGAAATAACGATATAACGCCGCTTCCGACACCCCAACCGCTTCGGCTAATTTTGCCGTAGTAATCCGTTCCATTCCTTGATCTGAGTGCAGTAAATGCGTAACAATCGCCAATACTTGTTGGCGACGTGCCGCTATAGAACGTTTTTCAACCTTTTTCTTCGGTTTATTTTCCTGTATGACCAAATCCACCGCTGCCTCTTTCTGTCTGCTCAAAATCAGTCACAATGTTGAATTCAGCTTGTACAACAGGCACAAACACAAGCTGCGCAATACGATCTCCAACTTCTATCGTAAATGGTTGTTGACTCCGATTCCACGCCGAAATCATTAGCGGTCCTTGGTAATCCGAATCAATTAACCCGACTAAATTTCCCAATACAATGCCGTGCTTATGCCCTAATCCAGAACGAGGTAGAATCACCGCCGCCAAATTCGGATCACCGATATAAATAGACAATCCGGTCGGAATTAATTGTGTTTCCCCGGGCTGCAACACTATTTTTTCTTGTGTTAACGCGCGCAAATCAAGACCGGCTGATCCTTCAGTTGCATAAGTTGGTAATGGAAACTCATTGCCCAAACGGGTATCAAGAATCTTAACATCAATTTTTTTCATTATTTTTCTTCGCTGCTTGATAAAGTTGAATAATCTGTCGTACTAATTGTTGTGCCAATTCACTCTTAGGTGCTAACGGCAAAGATAAATTACCTTGTCGCCAGAAAAGTTGCAATGCATTATTATCACTGCTAAAACCTTGTCCGGCGATGGAAACATCATTGGCACAAATTAAATCTAAATTTTTACGTTCCAATTTATCTTTTGCATAATTTTCAACATCTTGCGTTTCTGCGGCAAAACCGACCGTAAATGGACGTTGCTGTTTCAGATGACCGACATCAGCAATAATATCAGGGTTTTTCACCAATTTTAGCGTCAATTCTTCCCCCGATTTTTTAATTTTTTGCGTAGCGATTTCAGCTACACGATAATCCGCCACTGCCGCACAGCCAATAAAAATATCATTCGATACTGCTGCCTGCATCGACTGTTGCCACATTTCTGCCGCTGTTTTAATCGAAACAATATTCACGCCATTCGGCACCGACAAATTCACCGGACCGCTGATTAATGTGACCTCCGCCCCTTGTTTAGCAAAGGCTTCAGCGATTGCATACCCCATTTTTCCGGAACTATAGTTGGAAATATAACGCACCGGATCGATCGGCTCTTGCGTCGGGCCGGCGGTAATCGCCACTTTGATCCCTTGTAACGGTTGCTCAGTGAAAAACTGCTGTGCCAACGTCTCAACAATTTCCTGAGGTTCAGACATTCTGCCTGCACCAACATCGCCACACGCCTGCACGCCACTATTCGGTCCGATAATCCGCACCCCACGTTGGCGTAAACTGTGCAAATGTTGCTGAAGTACCGCTTGCGCATACATTTGTTGATTCATTGCCGGCGCAATCGCAATCGGCGCTGCGGTTGCCAAACAGAGTGTTGTTAACAGATCATTTGCCAACCCCAAATTAAAACGGGCGATAAAATCTGCCGTTGCCGGCGCAATCATCACATAATCCGCCCATTTCGCCAGCTCAATATGTCCCATCGCCAATTCTGCCTGCGGATCAAACAATGAATGCGATACCGGATGAGCGGAAATGGCTTGTAATGTCAGTGGAGAAACAAAGTGAGCTGCGGCATCGGTCAAGACGACACGCACTTCCGCCCCCTGTTTACGCAATAAACGAACCAACTCAATGGCTTTATAGGCCGCAATACCGCCGGTAATGCCGAGCAAAATGCGTTTATGTTGAAGAGATGAATTCATTAATTGAACGCCTTAAAACATCAAAATGAAAGATATGTCATTTTACTGAATATTTGCCACCCTGCCAAATTAAGCACCACCTATTTTCACTGAAAAGATTTTTATCTTTTCGAGCCTGATCGCAAAAATAGAATCTTGCCATCATTGTCCATATACGGATGATTAAAATAGCGTTATTTGTAATAAATGAGATGCAAGCAATGACCGAATTAATGCCGCGTGAAAAACTTTTGCAGCAAGGTGCTGATAAATTAAGCGATCAAGAATTGTTAGCCATTTTTCTACGCACCGGTTTTAAAAATTGTTCCGTGATGACCTTGGCAGAAAACAGCCTACATCATTTCGGCTCGTTACGTGAATTACTGTCAGCATCAAAAGAAAAATTCTGTGAAGTCAAAGGGTTAGGTGTAACACAATATATTCAGTTGCAAGCCTGTATCGAAATGACCAAACGTTATTTGGCACAAGAAATCAAACAACAGCCCCTGTTTAATAATATTGAGTTTGCCAAACTTTATATGCAGACCGAATTATCCCATCAACAAAGAGAGCTTTTTGTTGTGCTTTTTCTGAATAATCAACACTATTTAATTGAAAAAGAGACGTTATTCCAAGGCACCATTAACAGCACCCAAGTTCATCCACGAGAAATTATTAAATCGGCATTAAAATATAATGCCGCTGCCATTATTTTGGCTCACAATCACCCTTCCGGCATTACAACGCCCAGTAAAGAAGATATTGCCGTTACCGAACAGATCCAACAAGCGTGTAAACTGATTGATGTCAGAGTGTTGGATCATTTAATTATTGGCAAAAACCAGGTTCTCTCTTTTTGTGAAAAGGGCTTAATTGATTTTTGATAAAAGAATTATTCTATAAACAAAAATCCAACATACCAGCAAGAAAAAATCCGGCAAATGCCGGATTTTATGGTAGTTAATGATAGTTAATGCTTTATCTTTAGCTTAAAAGATGATTAATACGTTTAATAAACGCAGTTGGGTTATCCAACGTACCGCGTTCTGCCAACATTGCCTGATCCAACAATAATTCGATCCATTCGGCAAATTGTTGTTCATCAGCAATATCCGCCACTTTTTTCACTAAATGATGTTCCGGATTAAGCTCAAACGTATATTTCACTTCCGGCATTTTTTGCCCCGCGGCAGCGAATAATTTCGCCATTTGTGTTGTCATTTGATCGTTATCGGTCGATACAATCGCCGGTGTTTCACTCAAACGGTGAGTTAAACGGACATCCTTAACGCGATCACCCAACAATTTTTTCACGCGCTCAATAAAGGAAGCAAAAGTCTGTTCCTCTTCTTTTTGCTTACTTTCTTCCTCTTTATCGGCTAAATCACCTAAGTCTAAATCTGATTTAGTAATAGTTTGTAGCGGTTTACCGTCAAATTCAGTCAAATAGCTTAACATCCATTCATCAATACGGTCGGAAAGCAGCAATACTTCAATGCCTTTCTTATTAAAGATTTCCAAGTGTGGGCTGTTTTTCGCCGCAGTATAGCTGTCAGCCGTAATGTAATAAATGGCTTTTTGTCCCTCTTTCATTCGAGCAACATAATCAGTTAATGACACTGTCTGTTCACTGCTGTCATTATGTGTTGACGCAAAACGCAACAATTTCGCAATCTCTTCTTTATTTGCCGGATCTTCTGCCGGACCTTCTTTCAAGACTAAACCGAACTCTTGCCAGAACTGTTGATATTTGCTTTTATCTTCATCTTTTGCCAATTTTTCCAACATTCCTAACGCACGTTTGGTTAATGCTTTACGCAAGGCGGCTGTGACTTTATTGTCTTGCAAAATTTCACGAGATACATTTAGCGGCAAGTCATTGGAATCAATTAAACCTTTGATAAAACGCAAATAATTCGGCATAAACTGTTCAGCATCATCCATAATAAAGACACGCTGTACATACAGTTTCAAGCCGTGTTTTTGTTCACGATTAAAGAGATCCCAAGGTGCTTTTGCCGGCAAATAGAGCAAGCTGGTATATTCCTGTTTTCCTTCAACTTTATTATGTGCCCATAACATTGGGTCAGCAAAATCGTGGCTTAAATGTTTATAAAATTCTTTATATTCATCATCACTGATTTCAGATTTTGAACGTGTCCAAAGTGCCTGTGCTTTATTGATTTTTTCCCATTTAACACCGGTTTCTTTGCCTTCGTCATCATACTCTTTGGTTAAAATTTCAACCGGCAAGCCGATATGATCGGAATATTTACCAATAATTTCGCGTAAACGCCATTCATCCAAAAATTCTTTTTCATCTTCACGCAAATGTAAGGTGATTTCGGTACCACGATCTTTTTTCTCAATGTCGGCAACGGTAAATTCGCCCTCGCCTGCTGATTCCCAAAGTACACCTTTGTCGGCACTTTCACCGGCGGCACGTGTTTTCACGGTGACTTTATCAGCAACAATAAAAGCAGAGTAAAAACCGACACCGAATTGCCCGATTAATTGGCTATCTTTAGCTTGTTCTGCGCCCAATGCCGATAAAAACTCTTTTGTACCTGATTTAGCGATTGTGCCTAAATGCTCAATCGCCTGCTCGCGCGCCATTCCGATACCGTTATCACTAATGGTTAATGTGCCTTTGTCGGCATCCGCACTGATACGCACTTTTAAATCACCGTCACCTTCATACAGTTCCGGTGCGGAAAGTGCTTTAAAACGTAATTTATCGGCTGCATCTGATGCATTGGAGATTAACTCACGCAAAAAGATCTCTTTGTTGGAATAAAGTGAATGGATCATTAATTGCAGAAGTTGTTTTACTTCTGATTGGAAACCTCTCGTTTCTTGATTTGTGCTCATATTTTTCCTCGTTAATCAAAAAAGATCAAAAATGTCTTTTCATTAAAAATGTCTAAATGGTTGCTCCGCCTGTTATGGCAACAGAAGCTCTTCCATTTTTCTATGAATTGAAATGTTTACGTTGGCAAAAAATAGGTATAAAAACCGATTTTTCAAGGTTTGGAGGTATAAAAAATGCGATCTATCAAGATCGCATTTAAAGATATTAAAAAATCAGATTAGAAAGTGTAGCGTAAACCGGCTTTCACACCATATTGTTTCACAGTTACGCCGTCTTCTTTACCAAGAATATTATATTCGACCGCTGCATCCGCTGCTAAATTCGGCATTAAATCATAAGAGGCTCCAAGTAGCACACCATAACCCAATTTAGTTGAAGTATCTCTCTCTACTGTATTTTCAATACTATCTCTTTTTTTCTCTGTTATATGATCCGTTATTTTAATTTTGTTAAGTGCTAAACGCGCACCAACATAAGGTGTAATCGCACTATTTAAATCAATATCATAGATAGCCGCAACGCCGACACCGCGTGCTTTCAAATCAACCTTACCGGATTCATAACCATATTCTTCAACATAATGATAACTGTCTTTCGCTTTACCATAATCGGTATAATCGACCGCTACGCGCCAATCCGCCATTTTATAACCTACCGCTACGCTAGGGGTAAAGGTTTTATCACTGATTTTTCCACCATCTTCTAAGCCGGATGTTTTAATTTTGGAATAACCCAAATTACCTTGTACATACCACTCTGCTTGTGCAGTTGAAGCTAATGCTAACGCACCCAGTGCTACCACCAATAATTTTTTCATTTTTGCCTCCATTTGATGTTTCAGTTGCCCTCTCTTTCACTGCCACGACAACCAATAATAACAGTTAAGAAAGAGTAACGAAGTGTAACTGCTTTTTGCACTTTTTACAAAAATATTGTATGCCTTGCTGCTGAATTTTTTGATGACGGCGTGCCGTCAAATGGTGCGTTTGACAAGCACATTGATAAGGAAACGTCTGCCCTTGCACACTTTTCACCTCAAACTGATGTCGTGTTTCCGCCGGCACGCCAAACACATTTTGCATCAAATGTTGCCACTCGATACCGTGCGGTTTCACTCGACCAAATTGCTGATAAACCAATAAATGTGCCAATTCGTGCGGCACAACCTGATCAATAAAACGTTGCCCATTTTCCAGCAATAAAATCGGGTTTAAACGGATTTCCCACTGTTGCAAATAAGCCACACCCGCTTTTACGCCACGCAATTTATAATTCACAGCTGGTCGCACAA
The DNA here is from genome assembly GCF_000379785.1 of Gallibacterium anatis DSM 16844 = F 149. GTDB lineage: Bacteria > Pseudomonadota > Gammaproteobacteria > Enterobacterales > Pasteurellaceae > Gallibacterium > Gallibacterium anatis. The sequence continues at coordinate 10,625 of NZ_KB903690.1, forward strand.
ACGTGCAATTAAAGTGACGTTCAGCCAACAACAGGCATTGTGTCAGCTTACGATTTACCTGAAGATTAAGGTGTCGAAGTTGTTGCTTTTGTTCCATTATCACCTCTTCACGCTGATTCAAAGGGGCTTGATCTTAATCGATCCGCTACCATTTTCAACCGCCAATAATACGCCTTCTTTTTATATTCAATTTTTTGCATATATTTTTTTATTTTCCTCTTGAAACAATTTAAAACATACCCATTTTATTTCGCGTGAATGACGAAACATCGTCTAGGAGGATTATATGAATTTTGAAAAATTAACAACCAAATTCCAACAAGCATTGGCTGAAGCGCAATCTTTAGCGTTAGGCAAAGATCAGCAATATATTGAGCCGGTGCATTTAATGAGCGCATTATTGAATCAAGAAGGTGGTTCCGTTGCACCGTTGCTTACGGCTTCCGGTGTTAATGTTGCTCAATTACGCCAAGCGATTAGCCAAGAGATCGATCGTTTACCTCAAGTTTCAGGTAACGGTGGTGATGTCCAGCTTTCGCCGGCATTAGCCAGAATGTTGAATTTATGTGATAAATTTGCGCAACAACGCAATGATAAATTTATCTCATCTGAACTTTTCGTATTAGCCGCTTTGGAAAGTTCCGACAAACTAAGTGATATATTGAAGAAAAGCGGTTTAACCAGACAAAATTTATTAGCGAGTATTGATAAAATGCGTGGTGGCGAAAACGTCAATGATGCCGGTGCGGAAGAAACCCGTCAGGCATTACAAAAATATACTATTGATTTAACCGCAAGAGCAGAAAGCGGTAAATTGGATCCGGTTATCGGTCGTGATGATGAAATCCGCCGTACCATCCAAGTGTTGCAACGTCGTACCAAAAATAATCCGGTGTTAATCGGTGAACCGGGTGTGGGTAAAACTGCTATCGTTGAAGGTTTGGCACAACGTATCGTTAACGGCGAAGTGCCGGAAGGATTACGACATAAACGTGTGCTTTCTTTGGATATGGGAGCATTAATTGCCGGTGCGAAATACCGTGGGGAATTCGAAGAACGTTTAAAAGCGGTGTTAAATGAAATCGCCAAAGAAGAAGGTCGAATTATCCTATTTATTGATGAAATTCACACGATGGTCGGTGCCGGTAAAACAGACGGCGCAATGGATGCCGGTAACTTGTTGAAACCATCATTGGCACGCGGTGAATTACACTGCGTCGGTGCGACAACATTGGATGAATATCGTCAATATATTGAAAAAGATGCTGCTTTGGAACGCCGTTTCCAAAAAGTGTTGGTTGATGAACCAAGCGTGGAAGATACCATCGCCATCTTGCGTGGTTTGAAAGAGCGTTATGAAATTCACCACCACGTACAAATTACCGATCCGGCGATTGTAGCAGCTGCAACACTTTCTCATCGTTATATCTCGGATCGTCAGCTTCCGGATAAAGCGATTGACTTAATTGATGAAGCGGCTTCAAGCATTCGTATGGAAATCGATTCAAAACCGCAACCATTAGATAAATTGGAACGCCGTATTATTCAATTAAAACTTGAACAACAAGCGTTACAAAAAGAAGAAGACGATGCCAGCCGTAAACGCCTTGAAATGTTGGAAAAAGAGTTGGCAGAAAAAGAGAAAGAGTATTCTGAACTTGAAGAAGTTTGGAAGAGCGAAAAAGCAGCACTTTCCGGCGCACAACATATCAAAGCGGAATTGGATAATGCCAAAACTAAAATGGAACAGGCTTATCGTGCCGGTGATATTGCGAAGATGTCTGAATTGAAATACAGCACCATTCCGGCGTTGGAAAAACAATTAGAACAGGCTGAAAGTGCAGAAGGCAAGGAAATGAGCCTATTGCGTTACCGTGTTACCGACGAAGAAATCGCTGAAGTGCTTTCTCGTGCTACCGGTATTCCTGTAGCCAAAATGATGGAAGGTGAAAAAGAAAAATTATTGAGAATGGAAGAAGAGTTACACAAACGTGTTATCGGACAAAATGAAGCGGTTGAAGCAGTAGCAAACGCGATTCGCCGTAGCCGTGCCGGATTATCCGATCCGAATCGTCCGATTGGTTCATTCTTATTCTTAGGGCCAACCGGTGTCGGTAAAACCGAATTGTGTAAAACTTTGGCTAACTTCTTGTTCGACAGTGAAGATGCAATGGTCAGAATCGATATGTCAGAATTTATGGAAAAACATTCTGTTTCTCGTTTGGTCGGTGCACCTCCGGGATATGTCGGTTATGAAGAAGGTGGTTACTTAACCGAAGCGGTTCGTCGTCGTCCATATTCTGTTGTTTTACTTGATGAAGTGGAAAAAGCACATCGTGATGTTTTCAACATTTTATTGCAAGTGCTTGATGACGGACGTTTAACTGATGGTCAGGGTCGTACGGTCGATTTCCGCAATACGGTAGTGATTATGACCTCCAACTTGGGTTCTGATTTAATTCAATCTCAAGCCGGTGATCTTAGCTACGGTGAAATGAAGGAATTAGTGATGTCTGTGGTTGGACAACATTTCCGTCCGGAATTTATCAACCGTATTGACGAAACTGTGGTCTTCCACCCACTTGCCAAAGAAAATATTCGTGCGATTGCGTCAATCCAATTACAACGTTTGATCAATCGTATGAAAGAACGTGGTTACTTGTTGCATTTCAGCGAACAAGCATTGGATTACTTAGGTCAAGTCGGTTACGACCCGGTTTACGGCGCAAGACCTTTAAAACGTGCAATCCAAAATATTGTGGAAAACCCACTTGCACAACAAATTTTGTCCGGCGCGTTATTACCGGATAAAACCATTGAAATCAACTTTGTTGATGGAAAATTAGAAGCTAAACAATAATAAATAGAAGTAAATCACCCCTAAATTCAACCGCTATCCGCAAGGTTAGCGGTTTTTTTTATTAAAAAATAACCCTAAAGCTAACTAGAATAACTTTAAAAATGTTATTTATAAAAATAACAAAAACACCTTGACGAATAATCATACAGTAATATAATGCAAATTAACTTTGTAATTTCAACAAGGAACAAAATGAAACTACAAGATCTTGTACGATTTGAAATCGGTACACCACTTTCTCGGCTAAATGAACAAGCTGGTAGCCCTTGCTACTCATTATATGATCAAGCGGATCTACAAGCAGATTTTGAAACTCGAACAGAATCTACACAAGGAAAACAAATTTGTACGCCAGATAACCCTACTCTGCTGCAAGAAGATGACGTTATTTTTAGTTTGATCTCAGGCTCGGCAGTCCAAGTCTGTCAGGCGCGTGCTGGCTATGCGTTTTCTCACAACTATGCTCGTCTATATCCCTCAAAAGAACTTGATAAAAGCTTTTTGGTTTATTTACTGAATAATGATACTGACATAAAACGGCAGTTAGTCGCCAGTTTGCAAGGATCTAGTGTAATGAAATATAGCATTAACCAATTAAAAAACTTGCAACTTTCGCCACTTCCTACATTGTCTGTGCAACAAGCTATCGGACAAGTTGATCGTCTGCAACGCCGTATCACAATGCTAAAAAAACGGGTGGCAGATAATGAAGCACAACTTACTGCATACTTACTAAATAATTTTCAAAAACAATGCAAATCTAACATCAAGAATTAAGGAATGATTATGTCTAACTATCAATACGAATCCGAGTTTGAACAATCCCTTATTGAATATCTTTCCACAGGAAACATTACCACAGCTGATCATTTGCAAGGCTTAAGCCATTATTTAGATTTCCCTAGAAAAACAAGAATTTGGGAATACCTTCCTGACATTAAAACAACAGAACAACTTTGGGATAATTTTAAAGGTATTTTAGAACGCTTAAATAGACAATCATTAAAATCGCCTTTAAGTGAAAATGAATTTAATCAGGTAAAAACTAAACTGGCAGAGCAAACTCGCACACCGTTTGAGGCAGGTAAATTTCTTTATGGAACCAATGGTGTTTCACAAATCGAGATTGATTTAGACGATGGTCGTCACGTTTTTTTAACTGTTTTTGATCAAAAACAAGTTGGAGCTGGCAACACGGTTTATCAAATTGTCAATCAAATTGAACGCCCTGTTGTTATCCCCGGTAAACAAAATCGCCGTTTTGACGTGACTTTGCTGATCAATGGATTGCCTATTATTCAATTAGAGCTAAAAGCAGATGCACATTCCGTTGATGAAGCCCTCAATCAAATGGAGCAATATATCAAAGAGCAACAATACCAAGGGATTTTCTCTACGATACAAATCTTGGTTGGAATGACGCCGCATAATGCAAGATATATGGCAAACACCACGGCAGATTATTTTAATAAGGATTTTTCTTTTGCTTGGCAACAACGTAGTGATAACAGTATTGTGCGTTCTTGGAAAGACTTTGCAGACTCAATGCTATCTATCCCAATGGCACACCAAATGGCAACCAACTATATGATTTTAGACGGCACGCCGAATAAAACAATGCTGAAAGTAATGCGTCCTTATCAAGTTTATGCCACGCAGGCGGTCATTGAAGGGATCAAACAAGCTGATTTTGAAATGGGTGATAAAAAAATTGGTTATATTTGGCATACCACAGGCTCAGGAAAAACCATCACCAGTTTCAAAACCGCTTGGCTGGCAAGCCGTTTACCAAAAGTAAACAAGGTAGTTTTTGTCGTTGATCGTATCGCATTAACTAAACAAACCCTTGAAAACTATCGTGCTTATGATCCTGATAACAATGATGATGTCAGCTCAATTCTTGATACCAATAACACCCGAGATTTACGTAAAAAACTCAAAAGCAATGCAAACGACATTATTGTTACCAGTGTACAAAAGCTTGGCAAACTGGCAAAAAGCCGTGATTTTACTGCTCCCGATAAAAATATCGTTTTTATTGTTGATGAAGCTCACCGCTCCACCGCAGGGGAGCAGTTCCAACTCATTAAAGATAAATTCAAGCATAGCGTTTGGGTAGGATATACTGGCACCCCAATGTTTGACGGGAAAACCACAAAAGAAATTTTTGGTGAATTATTACACGCTTATACGATTAAAGAAGCCATTGCAGATCGCAATGTGCTGGGCTTTAAAGTGGATTTCAAAAGTACCGTAGATATTCGTGAACTACTTAAACAAAAATACCCTGATTGGTCAGAAGAAGAAATTGATGCTGAGCTTGAAGCGATGCGTAAAGAAGAATTTGATGAAGCTAAATTCTTAGACAATGATAACAAAAGCACGATCACCAAAGGCGAAAAAGTGGAACGCACACTCACCCGCAATTTTTATGATGAAAGTGATGAACATATCCGCCTTGTGGTTGCAGATATTTTTAAAAATTGGCGTAACCGTTCCAATGATTTCAAATATAACGCAATGTTCACCACCCACGTTAGCGGCACTGGCGCTAGCACACCACTTGCTTCAAGATACTATCGAGAATTCCAACGTGTAAACAAAGAGCGGTCGGAAAAAGGTGAGTTTATCTTAAAAGTTGCCTTAACTTATAGCCTTAATACAGAAAACAGCGATGGAATGGCACAAACAAATCAAGCCTTACACGATGCGATCAATGACTATAACGCAATCTTTGGCACAAACTGGGGTTTAAATACAATTCCAGAATATTTTGATGATCTCAGCTCACGCTTAAATAAAACCGTTTATGACCGAAATTATCTTGACCTGGTCATCGTTGTCGATCAACTGCTCACGGGTTTTGATGCCCCTGGGCTTAATACACTCTATGTCGATCGTATCCTAAAAGGCGCTGGGCTAGTGCAAGCCTATTCACGCACCAACCGAATCGCAGACCTGCAAGAAAAACCTTGGGGGCAGGTGGTGAACTACCGCTGGCCTGTACAAAATGAACGCCTAATGAATGAGGCTCTCGCCACATATGCAAACAAAGATTCTGCCAATAAAATGGAAGAACCCACACCTGTCTATGGCGATGATGATCCAACTCCGCCTTGGCTAGTTAAACCTTTCAATCAACAGTTAGAAGAGGTCAAAAAGGTTGTTCAAACACTTGCTGAATGTACGCAAAACCCAGACGGCGAACCATTTATGCAACTTCCCGCCAGCGAAAAAGCGAAAGAAGAAATGCTAGGACAGCTACGCGATTTTAATGCTGGTATTACTAAATTAAAACAATATCCTGCTGAGCAAATTGACGGTCGTCTTGCCGGATTTGACTACGATAATCCAGATGCATTGATTGAAGCGCTTGGAATGACACCAAGCCAATATGAAATGCTCACCACCGTGCTTGCAGGAGAGTTAAAACACTATTTAGCCAAGGAAAAGGATATTCCAATCGCCCAAATTGAGCTGCGAATGACACACATTAAGGACATCAAAGTTGATTATGATTATCTCACCGAATTAGTGAATCAGCTTATTGTCCAAGTACAAGCAGGCGAAACCGAAGCAGCAGAAAAAACGGAAGAAAAAATCCAACAATTTGCCAACGGTATGGAAGATACTTCCTATGCAGAACAAATTCGCCGTGCTACACAAGCCATTATGGAGGGAGATTATCCTCTCAATGGTCAAGCCTGGAAAAAGATTTCTCCATCGGAACTTTCAAATACCATTAATGCTGCAAGTAATATCACAATCGATCGCAAATTATTAGATTTTCGCAATAAATGGGGCATTACCGACATCATCAATAATGCTCAAATCCGCAATCTTATTGCGAACCATCGCTATGGCGAAAAAGATTTGGACGATGATAAAAAACTCACCAATATCATCACAGAAGGCAGCAAAAATTACACCGCACTTGCTACCGATGCAAACATACAACAGTTACCCAACATCAAATATCGCACCGCATTACGCAAAGCGTTTGAGCAGTTGGCTGATGGGTTGGTGCAGGATTAAAATGCTTGAAAAGGTATTACCTATAAAATATAGAAAAATAAATTAAGGAGGCAACAATGCTTATCGATCAAAAAATAGAATTTAGTGGTGTAAAAGGAATTAACCACCTAACACTTGAACTCTCTAATAAAAAAATGAATGTTCTCATTGGCTCAAATGGTGTTGGAAAAACCAAAGCACTTGAAAGCCTTTATACATTGCTGTTACTCACAAATGATGCCATTCAAGAACGTTATATAAGTAACGATGCTTTTGTTTTTCAGCAATGTAACATTGACCATAATAATATTTTCAATATTTCAAATTATGGGACAGAAGTTCGTTATATGCTTGCAGATCAAGTTGAAAAACATCATTCCCCAGTAATTTATCTTGCAGCACAAAATCGGGGAGAAATTAAACATCAAGAAAATTACGGCATCCTTCCTTTAGGCGAATATCAAGAACGGCAGACCGCCTATTTCAAGCATATTTTAGATGCAATGAGCAACAGTTTTTCCACGCTTAATATGAATAATAATATTGAAGAATGGTTTATTCAGCGCGCACAATCTGCCAACGACTACCAAGCGGAAGCCGATAATCGAGAAGTGGAATTACTCACTGTTTTACGCATTCTGAACAAAATTGATCCGCGTATCAGCGCCAATAAGCAAGATTTCAAAATTATTGGCGGAAAAACTGTTTCCATTATGCTTGATGGACAGCCTCGTCGCTTAAATGAATTAAGCAGTGGCTTTGCCTCACTCATAAAAATTGTGCAATCTATCGTTGCTGGTTATGGCTTCTTTACCAATACAAATGATATTGAAAATGTGCAAGGATATGTCCTTATTGATGAAATAGAGAGCCATTTACACATTCAATGGCAAAGTAAAATTTTGCCATTATTACAACAAGCCTTTCCAAATACCTATTTTATTATTTCGACCCATTCCTCTTTAGTGCTTGCACAACTACACAACGGCAATGCCTATCAGCTAGTGAAGAATGATGATGGCGTAGTTACTCATCTCATTCCAAATCCAAGCAGAATGGCATTAATCGACTTACTTAATGATGCTTTTGATGTCAATTTAAACCAATTAAAAATAGATAGCACCTCCCCAGAAGCACAAAAAGAAGCCAAAAGTGCATTATTAAGTTTGTTAGGAGGAGCAGAATGAAAAGAAATATTTTGTTAGATAGCAATATTTTAATGATTGCCATAAAAGATTCAGAAAGCAATGAACGCAAGCAACTCATCGAATTGCTAACAAATGAAAATACTAATGTTTTTATCACACCATTAATTCGTTATGAAGTTTTGCGGGGCATAACTTGGAATGATGATGAATCCTTTAAAAAGCATTCTGATGTATTGAAACAATTAGAAACCATTAATATTGATCAAAAAATTTCTGATACAGCCACCGCTCTTTTTCGTTTAGAAAGAAAAGAAAAAGAAGAAAGTGGACAAACGCCAAAGAAAATAGATAAACACAATTTTGATGTTATGCATTTTGCCACTGCCAAAGTTTATCAACTTGAATGGCAATCCAATGATGAAGATTTTCAAAGCTGGGAAAAACTTTATCAACAATTATCAGCAGAATAAATAAAGGAAAACAAAATGCCCCCAAAACACCCCAAAACCCTACAAATCTTCCTGCCGACCGGTGAGCCGCAGGGGATTCGGATTATTGAAGAAAGCACGTCTATTATGCGTGTGATCGAAGTGCCACGCCGTGATTTAGCTACATTTTTAAAAATGGAGGAATCCGCCCAAGTGGCAGTGTATTTTCTCATCGGTGGTGCGGATAATGATGAAGTCTATATCGGGCAATCAGGTGAGGTAGGGAAACGCATTGAACGGCACCATATCGAAGATAAAAAAGATTGGTCGCGTGCGTTGGTGCTGATTTCCCTCACGCAGAATCTCACTCAAACTCACGCTCTGTATTTGGAATGGCTTGCTATTGAAAAAGCCAAATCCTGCCAGCGTTTTAACCTTTCTAATGGTAATAAAGGGCAGAAAACGCACACCCCGCCACCATTAAAAGCGGCTTGTGAAACGATGTTTGAAATTGCAGATTTATTGCTTTCGACTTTGGGCTACCCAATTTTTGATCCATTACGCAAAGCACAATCAGAAACCAAAAAAGAAATGATTTTCTACTGCCCACGAAATGGTATACAAGCTCAGGCAATTTATACTCAAGATGGAATGATCGTATTGAAAGGCTCAAATTTCCCTTATATTGAGAAGTCAAATGCCCCCAATTATCGTCTGAGAAGCATTGCACAATGCGATGAACTAATTGAAAAAGGCATACTCACCTTAGACAAAGAGCGGTGCTTTTTTAGCAAAGATTTTCGCTTTAATAGCCCAAGCACCGCTGCGTCATTACTGATTTTAGGTAATGCCAATGGTTGGACTGAATTTAAAACCGCAGAAGGCAAAACCTTAAAAGAAATTTATGCAAGTGAAACGGAAACCCCAAATGAATAATCCAATTATCATCTACAACACCGAGGACGGCAAAACTAAAGTCTCACTTTATACCCAAGATGGCACGGTGTAGCTGAATCAAAATCAGTTGGCGGAACTTTTTGCCACCTCAGTAAACAATATCAACAAACATATTGCTAACATATTGAAAGAAGGAGAATTATCAGAAAATTCAGTTATTAAGTATTTCTTAATAACTGCCGTCAATGGCAGTTATTACAATCTAGTACTTTAGTTCTCCAACGTAGGTGCGATCTCTAAAATCATTGCTTTTTTGCTGTATCTAAGCGTTAGCCTATGGGCTAGATGCTTAGTGATGTAGATTAGTAGGAAAATTGCTTTTTTATTAAAAATAATCGCATTTTTCCTAATAAAGCAGTTAAAATTATACAATTTTTCCTATTTACTCAAACTATCACTGCATTTGAGTATAAGCAATTTAATAAAGAGATAAGCTGATGAAAAATCATAACATACCAAAACTACGTTACCCCGAATTCACGGACGCTTGGGAAAAGTGGGAGTTGGGAAAAATAGCCGATATTTTTGACAATCAAAGAGTACCTGTAGCAGCAAATGAAAGAATTACGGGAACAATTCCATATTATGGAGCAAATGGAATACAAGATTATGTGGATGGTTTTACACATCAAGGTGAATTTGTACTTTTAGCTGAAGATGGGGCAAATGATACAAAAAACTACCCTTGTGAGTATGTTAAAGGAAAAATCTGGGTTAACAATCATGCACATGTCTTAAGCGGAAAGAAAAACCTCTTAAATAATCTATTTTTAACATCCCGAATCAAATCAATGGATATCTCACCTTATTTAGTTGGCGGAGGTCGAGCAAAACTTAATGCAAAAGTAATGTTAAAAATTAAACTTTCTATCCCTACTCTCCCCGAACAACAAAAAATCGGCAATCTATTTAAACAGCTGGATCGCCTTATTACTCTTCATAAGTGATAGCCATTAGAAAAAGTATAATAAAAACAAAGTGAAAATCTTGCAAAATAGATAAAATCGCTGAATAGTTCTCACGTTGTATTGTGTAATTTTCAACCCAATAAAACGGAGGACATCATGCGATTAACTAATCAAGAGCTTTTTCATCGTTATTTCAAACGTTGGATTCGCATTTATAAAGAGGGGGCAATTCGCCCTGTTACGCTGGCTAAATATAAAATGACGCATACTTGGCTTATTCGCCTCGCACCTAAATTAAGGCTATGTGATCTCAACCGAATTAGCTATCAACAGCTATTAAATGACTATGCAAGTAGCCACGAGCGGCAAACTGTGATGGATTTTCATCATCAAATTAAAGGAGCAATTTTAGATGCGGTTGATGAAGGATTAGTTATTCGTGATCCTACGCGTAAAGCAATTATTAAAGGCAAAATTCCACGTGAGAAAAAGCCTAAATATTTGAGCCAATACGAACTACAAACCCTGATCCATCAGCTTAATTTAAATGAAAAACTCAGTTTTGATTGGCTTATTTTGTTAATTGCTAAAACTGGATTACGTTTTTCTGAGGCTCTTGCGGTTACGCCAAAAGATTTTGATTTTGCACGGCAAACACTGACAATAAATAAAACTTGGGATTATAAAAATGAAGGTGGATTTTTACCCACTAAAAATCGCTCTTCTATTCGTAAGGTTCAGTTGGATTGGCAAACCATCATTCAATTTGCACAATTAATTCGCCATTGTCCGGAAAATATTCCGATTTTTCTGCCTAACTATGAAAAAGTTTATAACTCTACAATTAATGATCTCATTGCACGTTATTGTAAAAAAGCAGCGATTCCGATTATTACGGTACACGGATTACGCCACACCCACGCTTCACTACTGCTTTTTGCCGGCGTTTCTATCGCCAGTGTGGCAAGACGGCTAGGACACGCCAGCATCACTACCACACAAAAAACCTATCTGCACATTATTCACGAGCTGGAAAATAAAGATGTGGATTTGGTGATGCGATCGCTGTCGAGTTTGAATATAGGATAAATGCAAAGTTAATCAAAATAACTCATAGAACAATACATTATTCTTCTGTGAATTGAAACATAAATATGCTTATCCTCTTCCCATTTCCAACCCTCACCGCCTATAATTGGGCGGTGATTTTTTACTAAAGAATGAAAAAGTGATGTTAAACCAAACTATTAGCCAAATTATTGCAGATGAGCTGAATGTTCAAAGCAGACAAATTCTTGCCGCCATCAATTTATTGGATGAGGGCAACACCATTCCTTTTATTGCGCGTTATCGTAAAGAGGTAACCGGTGGCTTAGATGACACCCAATTACGCCATTTTGAAAGCCGTTTAACTTATTTACGTGAGCTGGACGACCGTCGTCAAACTATTCTTAAATCTATTGAAGAACAGGGAAAATTAACTGATGACTTACGCCAAGCTATCGAACAGACGCAAAGTAAAACTGAATTAGAAGATCTTTATCTTCCTTATAAACCTAAACGCCGCACTCGTGGGCAAATTGCAATTGAAGCAGGGCTTGAACCCTTGGCAGAATTATTATGGAATGAACCGCAATATCATCCTGAAAACGAGGCGGAAAAATACATTGATGACACTAAAGGCATTACTGATGTGAAATCAGCGTTGGACGGCGCGAGATATATTTTGATGGAGCGTTTCGCTGAAGACGCACAGTTATTGGCGAAAATTCGACATTATCTCAATAATAATGCCGAATTAGTCTCGAAAGTCATCGCCGGAAAAGAGCAAGAAGGCGAAAAATTCCAAGACTATTTTGATCATCACGAATTGTTGAAAAACGTGCCATCTCACCGTGCGCTGGCAATGCTACGCGGGCGTAACGAGGGCGTTCTTACTTTATCCTTAAATGCCGATCCGATGCAGGAAGAGAGTAATCACAGTTATTGCGAAGATCTGATTCGTGAGCATTTAAATGTTCAGTTTAATGGTCAGCCGGCTGACAGTTGGCGACAGCAAGTTATTGCTTGGACGTGGAAAATTAAAGTTGCACTGCATTTAGAAACCGAATTAATGGCTGCCTTGCGTGAACGTGCGGAAGAAGAGGCAATTAATGTTTTTGCGAAAAACTTATCTGCTTTGTTAATGGCAGCACCGGCAGGGGCAAAAACCACAATGGGGTTAGATCCCGGCTTACGTACCGGCGTGAAAGTAGCTGTCGTAGACAACACCGGTAAATTGCTCGATACCACTGCAATTTATCCGCACACAGGACAAGAAGCACAAGCCGCCGCAACGCTTTATCAGCTTGGTAAAAAATATAATGTTGAATTGATTGCTATCGGTAATGGAACTGCTTCTCGAGAAACAGAACGTTTTGTTGAAACATTATTAAAAGCAAAACCGGATTGGCAAGCACAAAAAGTGGTGGTCAGTGAAGCCGGTGCTTCCGTCTATTCCGCTTCGGAATTTGCCGCACAAGAATTTCCACAGTTGGATGTCTCTTTGCGTGGCGCCGTTTCCATTGCGCGTCGATTACAAGATCCGTTGGCAGAATTAGTAAAAATTGAGCCAAAAGCGATCGGAGTCGGTCAATATCAACACGATGTCAATCAAGCACAATTAGCTCGCAAATTGGATGCCGTGGTCGAAGATTGCGTGAATGCGGTGGGGGTAGATCTCAATACAGCTTCTGCGCCATTGCTTGCCCGAGTTGCCGGAATGAGCAAAACTTTGGCGCAAAATATTGTGGCTTATCGTGATGAAAACGGACGTTTTGCCGACCGTGAACAGTTAAAGAAAGTGCCTCGTCTAGGGCCGAAAGCCTTTGAGCAATGTGCTGGATTTATGCGCATTATCGATGGGAATAATCCGCTTGATGCCTCTAGCGTCCACCCTGAAGCTTACCCTGTTGTCGAGAAAATTCTGCAAGCAACTCATCAATCTCTTGCTGAGTTAATGGGTAACACATCAGAATTACATCAATTAAATGCCGCACAATTCACTGATGATCGTTTCGGTTTACCAACTGTCACCGACATTCTAAAAGAGCTGGAAAAACCGGGACGTGATCCGCGTGGCGAGTTCAAAACTGCGACTTTCTTGGAAGGGGTAGAACAGATCAGCGATCTTAAACCGGGAATGATTTTGGAAGGAACTGTTACCAATGTTACCAACTTTGGGGCGTTCGTAGATATTGGTGTCCATCAAGACGGTTTAGTGCATATTTCCTCTTTAAGCGATAAATTCGTTGAAGATCCGCACGATGTGGTTAAAACCGGCGACATTGTTAAAGTGAAAGTGTTAGAAGTTGAAGTTGATCGTAGACGTATTGCATTAACAATGCGCTTGGATGAACAAACAAACCGCCCGCATAGTGAATCACGAAAAAGCAGCAAAACTCAAACGACAAGTTCTCGTCGTCAGTCATCTTCCACAATGGGCAACGCCTTTGCTGATGCCTTGAAAAATTGGAAAAAATAATCATCTGGAGCATAACCTTGTCCGAAAGGATAAGGTTATGTTTCTCCTAGTTAAATTTTCTTTGACGCACTTCAAATTTTTTAATTCCCATGCTTTACCCATTATCTAATTCCCTTATAATTCTTGCGTCTTTAACCTTAGTTAAGACAATTAAAATTTAATTTTAGTTATTTTGATCTCGACACCTGTTTTGTCCTCCCCAAAATAACATCCATTTTTCTGATATCACAAGGGTCTAATTATGAAAATTTTCACTTGGCCTGTGGTTGCAGGTGCTGCACTTGGTATCATTGCTCCACTTCTAACCTATGAAGGCAATCCCGGCAATATGGGGTTCTGCGCGGCTTGTTTCTTACGAGATACATCCGGTGCGTTAGGGCTTCATCGCGCTGCTCCTCTGCAATATATCCGTCCGGAACTTATCGGCTTGGTTTTCGGTGCGCTAATCAGTGCATTTTTTGCCAAAGAGTTCAAACCTCGAGCCAGTTCCGCACCAATCACTCGAATCTTGCTCGGTTTTTTCGCAATGCTTGGTGCATTGATTTTCCTCGGCTGTCCATGGCGAGCATTTTTACGTTTAGGCGGCGGCGATTTAACCGCTGTTGCCGGCATTGCCGGACTCATCGCCGGTATTGTTGGTGGGATTTTCTTTGCTAATCGAGGATTCTCTTTAGGCAAAGTTAGCGAACAAAGCAAATCTTCCGCTATTATTCCAATCCTATTTGTTGTCGCCTTGTTTATTTTCTTAATCACTGAATTTAAATTTGGCGAAAATCTGCCTATTTTCTTCTCTGAAAAAGGTCCAGCCGCCCAACACGCCAATCTTTGGTTATCACTTGGTGGCGGTGTCATTATCGGCATCGTAATGCAAAAATCCCGTTTCTGTTCTGTCGGTGCATTCCGTAATTTTATTCTGTTCCGCGACAGTCATTTATTAAACGGCGTTTTGTCACTTATTCTCTTCACAGTTATTACCAATGTAATTTTAGGGCAATTCCATCTCGGTTTTGATAAACAACCGATAGCGCATAATGATGTTATTTGGAATTTCCTTGCAATGGCATTATGTGGACTCTGTTTCTCCTTAGGCGGCGGTTGTCCGGGTAAACAGTTAGTACATATCGGCGAAGGTGATAATGATTCTGCGCTATTCATTCTCGGAATGTTACTCGGTGCGGCAGCTGCTCACAATTTCTCCCTTGCGGCTTCCGGTGCCGGTGTCAGCCAATTTACACCGTTTGTGGTGATCATCGGATTTATCTTCTGCATTTATGTCGGTTTAAGTAACCGCATTAAAGCCTAATTAAAAAGTACGATGTTTCTAAAAACATCGTACTCTATTTTTCGCTATATTATTTAGCACTAACCATTGAATCACACCTCAAATAAGCCTAAAATTAGCCAATTTTTGCCCGGCGAGGCAGAAAGCTATCTCTAGTTTTAATTAGGTTGCCCGTGAGCAACAAAGGAAAATTTATGAAACAAAAAGTTGATGCCTATGGCTGGAAAGCCTTACTCGGTTCGGCTGTCGGTTATGCAATGGACGGCTTCGATCTTCTCATTTTGGGCTTTATGCTCACCGCGATTTCTTCCGATCTTCTTCTCACTCCCGCACAGGCAGGTTCATTGGTTACTTGGACACTTATCGGTGCCGTTGCCGGCGGTATTATTTTCGGCGCATTGAGCGATCGCTTCGGACGTATTCGGGTTTTAACTTGGACAATTGTTTTATTTGCCGTATTTACCGGTTTATGTGCTTTTGCTCAAGGTTATTGGGATTTATTGATTTATCGCACCATCGCCGGTATCGGTCTAGGTGGAGAATTCGGTATTGGAATGACTTTAGCCGCAGAAGCGTGGCCTGCTCGTCATCGTGCCAGAGCTTCCGCCTATGTTGCATTAGGTTGGCAAATCGGCGTATTGGCAGCTGCTTTATTAACACCGGCATTGCTGCCGCATATCGGTTGGCGCGGAATGTTTTTAGTCGGTATCATCCCTGCTTTTGTGGCGTGGTATTTACGTTCACACCTGCACGAACCGGAAATTTTTGTACAAAAACAAAACTCTCAAACACAAACTTCTTTATTGACATCGTTCAAGCAATTAATTAAAGACAAAGCAACCACTAAGGTAAGTTTAGGCGTGGTTGTACTGACTTCCGTTCAGAATTTCGGCTATTACGGCATTATGATCTGGTTGCCAAATTACCTTTCCAAACAGCTAGGTTTCAGTTTAACAAAATCCGGTTTATGGACAGCTGCTACTATTATCGGAATGATGTTCGGCATTTGGTTATTCGGACAATTAGCGGATCGTATCGGACGCAAACCAAGTTTTCTATTATTTCAGCTTGGAGCAATTATCAGTGTCGTGCTTTATTCTCAGCTCACCACACCGGAATTAATGTTGATTGTTGGTGCATTTTTGGGAATGTTTGTTAATGGAATGATGGGTGGGTATGGTGCCTTGATGTCTGAAGCTTATCCAACCAAAGCACGTGCAACCGCACAAAATGTGCTGTTCAATTTAGGTCGTGCCGTCGGCGGCTTCGGTCCGGTGGTAGTCGGTGCCTTGGTTGCCGCCTACTCATTTAAATTCGCTATCGCTTTCTTAGCATTAATCTATTTTATCGATATGCTCGCCACGCTATTCCTGATTCCGGAATTGAAGGGGAAGGTGTTGGAGTAAAAGATAAATAACAAATTGCATTAATATATAAAAAAGCTACACCTCCAAATGATCTGCACCCCAAAAGTTGGACTTATTATCCAACAACATACAAAGGTGCAGATTTTTTATGACTAAATATAACCAAACATTTAAACAACAAGTGGTAGATTTCTACTTTCAACACGAGGAAAGTCTTTCTTTAACCTGTCGTACATTTACCGTGTCTAAACGCACATTAAGGCGTTGGATT
>NZ_KB903691.1 GCF_000379785.1 Gallibacterium anatis DSM 16844 = F 149
GGTATGGGCTATTTTGTCTTATTTATGGCGTCAATTTTACTTGTTTGAGGCATGGGTAAAACAATCAGCGAAAATGACCGCTGGCACCGTTATCTGAAAGGAAAAGCAAGAGAAAAGCGACAAAGTAAAAAAACAAACCCACTTTTATCAAATGATTTTGGAAAGATGGGTTTGTCAGCAGTCTGAAACCTGCTTCATAAGCAGGTTTTTTATTATTACACAAAATTTATTTCCAGAATTGCCACCAAGATTTTTCCGATGTTTCCGCTTCTGTCTGCGCTTGTTCCACTTCTATTTTTTCCACGTCTACCGGTGGTAAATCCGGTGAATAATTAAAACTTTCTACTGTCCGCTGTGGATTAAAGTGAACAATCAATTTCTTTTCAATCGGCGTTTCATACCCTTTTTGAATACGTTGCACATAAACCCAATTTGCATTATTAAACGGATCCACCAACAATGGAGTTCCCAACAAATATTGCACTTGTTCTTCGGTCATCCCTTTCTGCAATTTCTGTACCAACGCCGCATCAATATAATTACCTTGAGGCACATCAATACGATAAACCAATTTTTCCAACGGTGTGGAACAGGCGGTAATTCCCAATGCGAAAAGTGATGACAGTAAAACAATTTTTAATTTCATAGTAGTTAGCCTTCTTAATAATCGTTAACTCGTTCTGATAATACCGAAACTTAGCCTAAATGCCAATTTAATATTTATTTCGCTGTAACTGATCTTTCAAATTGGCAGGCACACCTTTGATTGTCAAGGTATCATTCGCTTCATCCCAAATCACACGTTGCCCCAATAATTCGGCATTAAAGGTTAATGTGACGCCGCGTCCTGCGCCGGAAAACTTCTCCAATTTTTTTAATGTTGCTGTTAGTGGCGGAATATTCTCCTCAAGGGCATACTCCTCATTTTGAGCAAACTCGGCAAATGATTGACCGTTTAACATCCCCATTTCGGCGGAAAGCTCGGTTACGTCAATGTCTTCTCCCTGCTGTGCTTGGGCTTTACAATAAGTTAATGCCTGCTGTTTGACCTCTTGCGCCAACTTTGGTTCAATCTGCTCTTGATGGCAATAATCCTGTACCGCCTGTACCAATAGCTGATTTTGCACTTTCGGATTTAATCCCTCTTCCGCACCCAAGAAATCCATAAAGAAATCACTGACTTTGCGCCCGACACGCCCTTTTAGAAAGGTCAAATAACGGTTGGATTGAGCATCCATTTTTAACTCCGTTAAATTGACTCGAGCAATAATATCGCATTTGCTGAGATCCAAATATTGTGTATCGTGCACATTTAACTCATCATCCACCAACAAACTGCTGCGACTATCCACCAATCCTAAAAAGAGATATTCCGTTGCTAAAAAGTTATATTGACTGATAACAAAATTTCCACCGGTGGCAAACGTATATTTACTGATTTCTTGCGCCAACTGCTGCGCCGCCTGCTGGCTGAATGTTAAAAAATCGATCTCACTTTCTAAATAGCGATTTAATAATTGTGCAAAAACGGATGCATCGGTAAACACGGCATAAGTCTTGTTTTTTGATTGATAATGTTGATGAAGCTCCAGCATCAACTGCCGCACTAATTCGTTATCCGGCAATAACTGCTGACGCAATCTGGTGTCTATCTCTATTGCTTCACTTTCTGCTGTTGGTTTACGAAATAATTGGTGCAAAATAATTTGTTCAACATTTATACTCATAATGTTATTCTTCACTCATACAATATAAATAATCGCCATTATAGGTGATTTTACTCATCATTTTTAGCCGATTTTCTGAAAAAATCTGTTATCATAACCGCCACGTTTTTTGTCTATTTCAATACTATGGCTACACATTCAAAATATTCTAATAAACAGATTGAAGCGCTGATGAACGAAATGATCGGCACGTTAGAAAAACACCAAGCACCGGTTGATCTCTCTTTAATCGTATTGGGGGATATGGTCAGTAATCTTTTATTAAGCAGTGTGCAGGAAAATAAACGTATTGAACTAGCGGAAGCCTTTTCTCAAGCACTTTTAAATTCATTAAAAACACCCAATAAAAAACATTAATTAATTCGTCCGGCATAATGTTAAAACTAAATTACACACGGCAAGATCGCGAAGAGTTATCACGAAAAATCTCGTGGGGTCATTGGTTTGCCTTTTTTAACATTATTATTTCTTTCATTATCGGGGCCCGTTACGCCTTTAATTCCGACTGGCCGGATACATTGCTCGGTAAAATTTACTTTTTTATCAGTATTATCGGGCATTTCAGTTTTATTGTTTTTGCGATCTATTTATTAATCATTTTCCCGCTCAGTTTTGTTATCAAAAACCATCGCACGTTTCGTGGGATAACCGTTATTTTGGCAACACTTTGCACGACGGTGCTATTGTTAGACAGTGAGATTTATAAACGCTTTTATATTCACCTCACTTCGATGGTATGGGATTTAATGATTAATCCAGAAAATGGCGAATTGGCTCGCGATTGGCAGCTCTTCTTTGCACCGATGCCGATTATTCTCCTGTTGCAAATGCTGTTTTCTCGTTGGTCGTGGCAAAAATTACGCAGTCTGGAACGGCAAAAATGGATTAAACCGGTTTCCTATACATTTCTGTTGGCATTTATCGCCACGCATTTAATTTATGTATGGGCGGATGCCACATTCTATCGCCCAATTACAGCACAACGTTCCAATCTACCGCTCTCTTATCCGATGACAGCGCGAAAATTCTTAGAAAAAAACGGCATTTTAGATGCAGAGAGTTATCAGCAACAACTTACAAACAGCGGACGTGCGGATGCTCGTTATCTCGACTATCCAAAACACGAATTGAATTATCCTCAATCACAGCAACAACCGAATATTCTGCTTATCAATATTTCCGGGCTGAAACGTAGCGCCATTTCAGCGACAACGACACCGGCAATTTATCAATTTACCCAACAATCGATAGATTTTCAAAACAATTACAGCAGTAGTAATTTATCTCAAGAAGGGTTGGTCGGTTTATTTTATGGGCTTCCGGGAAATTACCTTGACAGTATTTTATTCAGTAAAACTGAACCGGTGCTGTTACATCACCTACGAAACTTAGAATACCGAATTCACGCTAATACCACAAAAGAGAATAATCAACCGCTCTTTTCCGTGTTGTTTAATAAAAAAGAGCAATCTGTAGCGGAAAACAACAAAACTGCCTTCCAACAATGGCAACAATGGTATCAAAAACAGGCTCAACAACCTTGGTTCAGTTTTATTGATGTCAGCTTAACCGCAACAAACAATCCTATAAACACTACCAGAGCGGCGGGTTCCGATACGGTATCTCCTTATCAATATGCCGAAAGATTAATTGAAATTGATCAGCAGTTTTCTGATTTGATTAATCTGTTAAAACAACAGCAACAATTTGACGACACTATCATTATCGTGACTGCCGATAGTGGCTTTAGTGAAGCGCATCAGAATGATTTGTCAGATTTTTCAGCAGATAATATCCAAGTGCCGCTTTTGGTTCATATGCCAACATCCGGCACTGCACAGCGTTCTGATTTGAGCAGCACTTTGGATATTGTACCAACGCTGCTTAAACATATTTTCCTTGTATCTAATCCGGTCGCAGATTTCGCCCTTGGCAATAATCTGTTTGCCATCAATCACTCACCGGATAATTGGACACTCAGTGCCAATAATCGCTGGGTAGTTATTATCGACAGCGACGGCGTGCAATATCAGATTGATAAATACGGAAATTACAAAAAATTTAATGCGAAATATCAGCAACAAAACTCTACCCGTCCGCCATTAGGGCTTTTCCTTGCTGCTTTTGGTGAACTTCGTAGCTTTAGTGAGCGTTGATTTGAGTCGAATATTACTCTCCATCAATTGCGGTTGCACAGGCATAAGCAGAACTCCACGCCCATTGGAAATTATAGCCGCCAAGCCATCCTGTAACATCCAGCACTTCACCAATAAAATAAAGCCCTTTAACATTTTTCACTTCCATTGTTTTCGAAGAAATTTGGTTTGTATCAACGCCACCTAAAGTCACTTCTGCGGTTCGATAGCCTTCCGTACCATTCGGGACAAATTGCCATTGATGAAAAAGTTGGCTTATTTCGGCAATTTTTAGATTGCTTAAATCAGCTAAAATAGTTGTTGGTAATTGATAATGCGAAATAAAAAACTCAACCAGTTTATTCGGTAATAACCGCTGTAATGCCGTTTTTAACTGCATTTTCGATGAAGATTGGCGCATTGCTTGCAAATATTCATCCAATCTGATCTTCGGCAGAAAATCGATAAATAGAGGTTGATTCGGTAACCAATAGTTAGAAATTTGCAACATTGCCGGTCCGGAAATGCCCCGATGGGTAAATAACAAGGCATTACTAAAGCTCATCCCATTTTCTGCGGTAACCGTAATTGGCAGCGAGATCCCGGCTAAATCGGCAAAAACTTGATCTTGTTCACGCCAAGTAAAAGGAACGAGCGAAGCTCGCGGCGGAACAATAGACAAGCCGAACTGTTCCGCTATTTGATAACCGAAAGCGGTTGCGCCCAATTTCGGCATTGATAAACCGCCACTAGCAATAACCAAATTTTCACATTGCAAACACAGCTCATTGCCATATTTCACTTCAAAACCGTCAGTGAGCTGTGTTACTTGAGAAATTTGCACTTGCAGTTGAATCTGTACATTTGCTGCCTGACACTCTTTCAACAACATTGCAACAATCTGTTCCGCGCCGTTATCGGTAAAAAGTTGTCCCAGCTCTTTTTCGTGATAGCTGATGCCATATGCCGCCAACAAAGCGATAAAATCCCATTGGTTATAACGTGCTAAAGCCGACTTCACAAAATGTGGATTTTGCGATAAATAATGCTGCGCTCCCACGTCTAAATTGGTGAAATTACAGTAGCCGCCACCCGACATCAAAATTTTGCGCCCGACTTTTTTACCATTGTCCAGCAGCAACACTGACCTGCCTTTTTTACCAATTTGAGCGGCACAAAACAGCCCTGCCGCTCCGGCGCCGATGATAATCACATCATATCGTTTCATCTTATTTTGTTCCTGAAACATCAATAATCATCACTTCAGACTGAGAACCTAAACGGAAAGGCACTCCCCAAAAGCCGTAGCCTGATGTAACAAACGTATGCATTTGCTTAATCTGTTTGTACCCATAACTCAATTCATACACCCATTTTTCAATCACATTACCTGGGAAAATCTGTCCGTTATGGGTATGACCGGAAACCTGAATATCCGCGCCCGCATTTGCATTTTCCGCTAATGAGAACGGGCGGTGATCCATCAATAAAATCGGTAAATTTTGTCGTTTCTCCGCCGGAATAGAGGCTAAGATTTGTTCAGTGGTTTGGCGAAGCTGATCCATTTCATCATTGCGACCGGCTAAGATAAATTTATCGGAAACAATCACGGCTTGATCTGTTAATAAATAAACGCCCTCTTTGCGAACTTCGTGGGCAATTTGTTGCGGTTGTTGGAAGAAATCGTGATTGCCTAATGTCGCATAAACACCCAATGGCGCAGAAAGTTTAGCAAAATGCGGTCCCATTTTTTCCGAGAAATAAGCATTTAAATTATCATCCATTAAATCGCCCGGCAGCAAAATAATGTCCACTTTTTGTTGTTCAAAAATATGCTGTAATTGTTCCAACTGTTTGATGCCAAACAATTTTCCCAAGTGTAAATCACTGGCAACACCAATGCGTAACGGTTGCATTGTTTTATCTATTTTGACGCTATAATGCACAATTTGCGGTGTATACGCCTGATGAATACTGTACGCAAATAGAGCGGATAACGATACTAATGCAAGACAACGGCTGATCATCGGGAATGCTGCCAACTCAACAGCGAACAGCAATAATACTTTGCGTAATAGGAAAATCATCACGGCTACAAGCGTGATATACCATAAAGTGGTCAAGATATAAGCTGAATATTTAAATCCATCAGGAATAATGCGTGCAATAGATAACAAAATAAACGCATTGATCGCAATATAGCTAAACCAGAAGAAAACCCGCTTATAGTGTGGTTTTGTTGGTTTGACAAAGAAAAACCAATCGATGGATCTGATAGCAATAAATATAAAAAGTTGTAACGCAATCAATGCGATATATCGAAACAACATTGTATTTATTTCCTCCGAATCTGGATTACGGTTTAAGATTTTATGGGCAAAGCCACAATGCTTTACCCATTATTTATCAGACTAAGTATTAAAGTAATTTTTCTAACTCTTCTAATACTAATTGAGGTTGAATATCAATAAGAGATTGATGATAGCCCTCTTGGCTATCTTTGCTTTTACGAACTTTGATCAATCCGCCACTGATCAAACGAATCACCTTGACGCGTTCAGATAATGGTGGCGTATATTCCGGACTGGTCGGCCCATAAACTGCAACCAATGGTCGTTTTAAAGCGGCAGCAATATGCATTAACCCTGAATCATTGCTCACAACACCATCACAGCTTGCCAATAAATCAATTGCCTGTGGTAACGATGTTTCACCGGCAATATTAATGCAGAAAGCTCGATCTTCCTTGGTTAAACTTTGACGGATCTCCTCTCCGACAGAATGATCTTTTGCTGAACCAAACAACAATATCTGGTAGCCCTTATTAATCAATAACTTAGCTAAATTGGCATAATGATAATGAGGCCACCGCTTTGCCGGTCCGAACTCAGCACCAGGACAAAACCCAATTATTTTTCGTCTGGAGTCAAGAGCAAATTTTTCTGAGAACTGAGTCAATGTTGCCGCAACCTGATCAGGCTCTGTTTGCAAATAGGGATAAGAGAAAGAAAGATCTTTTGCTGCCGGAATAGCGCCTTGTTCATAAGCCAAAGTAACATAACGTTGCACCATTAGCGAATAATCTTGCTTATTACTCCGCAGATCATTCAATACAAAATAGCGACTCTCCCCTTTCCAGCCGCGACGAACTGGAATCTTTGCAAATAACGGAATTAATGCGGATTTGAAAGAGTTAGGCAACACAATCGCTAAATCATACTGCCCACGTAATGATTTCCCAATTTGATAACGCTGTTTTAAATCAAACTCACCATGACCAATCGGCATCGCAATCGCATTACGCACTTCCGGCATTCGTGAAAGTAATGCGCGGCACCAATTCGGTGCCAACACATCAATGACACAATCAGAATATTGCTGCTTTAACGATTGGTATAAGCTGTGCGACATCATCATATCGCCAACCCAAGATGGGCCTATTACAAGAATTCTCATATTTCCCAATTATTTTTTATTCAACCACACCATATATTCCGCCACGCCTTCGGCAACAGTCTTAAACGGTTTATCATAACCGGCGGCACGCAATTTGGTTAAGTCGGCTTGAGTATACTCCTGATAACGGCTCTTTAAATGTTCCGGGAACGGAATGGTTTGAACTTGTCCTTGACCGTGATATTTAATCACCGCTTTAGCCACTTCCGCAAAACTTTCCGCATTACCGGTACCACAATTAAAAATGCCAGATACTTTATGCTGCCAACACCAAATATTTACTGCCGCTACATCGCCGACGTAAACAAAATCACGACGGAAATGTTCGCTGCCTTCAAATAATTTCGGATTTTCGCCATCCAAAATTTGGTTATTCAAATGAAACGCCACACTTGCCATTGTACCTTTGTGATTTTCACGCGGCCCATACACATTAAAATAGCGGAAACCGCAAACCGGCGATTCTGCTTGTGGCAAAATCTGACGCACATATTGGTCGAACAAAAATTTAGAGTAACCATAAACATTAAGCGGATGTTCATATTGACGTTCTTCAATAAATTCCAAACGATCGCCATAAGTTGCCGCTGAAGAAGCATAAAGGAAAGGAATGCGACGATCTAAACAGTAATGCAATAACTCTTTGGAATATTCATAGTTATTCTGCATCATATATTTGCCGTTCCATTCTGTAGTAGACGAACAAGCGCCTTCGTGGAAAACGGCATCAATTTCACCAAGATCATCGCCGGCAATGATAGAAGCGATAAAATCTTCTTTATCACAATAATCTGCAATATCCAAATCCGCCAAATTAGCAAATTTGGTGCCATCAGTTAAATTATCAACCACTAAAATATCTTTTCTGCCTAAGTCATTGAGCGCTTTAACAATATTGCTACCAATAAAGCCGGCACCGCCTGTTACAATAATCATAATTTTTCCTTACTTGTGAAATAACTTGCGGCTATTTTAATAGATTTAACAAGTTGAAAAAACAAAAAAATCCCATCACGATAACGTGATGGGAAAAGTTTGGAGATTAATAAGAAAAAGTAAACTTAATTCTTAGCTAAATAATCAAACCGCAGTTTGGAAAATGACTTCATCCGCTTTTTTCACATAAGCATTGATCTTATCAAAATTCATATAACGATAAGTATCATCTTTATCTGCTTGTAAATCAGCCGCATAGCTTAAATACTCTTCCGGAGTTGGTAATTTACCCAACAATGCCGCAACCGCCGCTAATTCCGCAGAGGCAAGATAAACATTTGCACCTTGACCTAAACGGTTCGGGAAGTTACGGGTCGAAGTTGAAACGACAGTTGATTTCGGCGCAACACGTGCTTGGTTACCCATACACAATGAACATCCCGGCATTTCTGTTCTGGCACCGCTCTTACCGAAAATGCTGTAATAACCCTCTTCTGTTAATAAAGCGGCATCCATTTTGGTTGGTGGCGCAATCCATAAACGAGTTGGAATAACATCGGCAAATTTATTCAATAACTTACCTGCCGCACGGAAATGGCCAATATTGGTCATACAAGATCCGATAAAGACTTCATCAATTTTATCGCCTTGTACTTCAGAAAGTTTGCGAGCATCATCCGGATCATTCGGCGCACAAAGGATAGGCTCTTTAATCTCATCCATATTGATTTCAATAACTGCCGCATATTCCGCATCCGGATCTGCTTGCAATAATTGAGGATCAGCCAACCACGCCTGCATATTTTTAATACGACGTTCTAATGTGCGCGCATCACCATATCCTTCTGCGATCATCCATTTCAATAAAGTGATATTTGAATTCAAATATTCAATAATCGGCTCTTTATTCAATTTAATGGTACAAGCTGCCGCAGAACGTTCAGCTGACGCATCGGAAAGCTCAAATGCCTGTTCAATTTTGAGGTTTTCCAAACCTTCAATCTCTAAAATACGACCGGAGAAGATATTTTTCTTACCTTTCTTCTCAACGGTTAACAAGCCTTGTTGGATCGCATAATACGGAATGGCGTGAACCAAATCGCGCAATGTGATTCCCGGTTGCATTGTACCGGTAAAGCGAACCAATACAGATTCAGGCATATCTAACGGCATCACGCCGGTGGCAGCTGCAAAGGCAACAAGACCGGAACCGGCCGGGAATGAAATGCCGATTGGGAAACGAGTATGTGAGTCACCGCCTGTACCTACAGTATCCGGCAATAACATACGGTTTAACCAAGAGTGGATAATACCGTCACCCGGACGAAGTGAAACCCCACCACGATTCATAATGAAATCAGGCAATGTATGGTGAGTGTTAACATCAACCGGTTTCGGATAAGCCGCAGTATGGCAGAATGATTGCATTACCAAATCTGCTGAGAAACCTAAGCAGGCCAAATCTTTCAATTCATCACGAGTCATCGGACCGGTAGTGTCTTGAGAACCGACAGAAGTCATACGCGGTTCACAATATTGTCCCGGACGAACACCTTCCACACCACAAGCACGACCAACCAATTTTTGTGCCAAAGTAAAGCCTTTGTTGCTGGTTGCCACAGCTTGAGGTTTAATGAACACATCGCTTTCACCAAGGCCTAATTCCTGTCTTGCTTTATGGGTTAATCCACGACCGATAATTAATGGAATACGACCGCCGGCACGCACTTCATCCAATAATACTTGAGTTTTTAAGGTGAACGTTGCCAATACTTCATCGCTATTATGGCGACAGATTTTGCCTTCATAAGGATAAATATCGATCACATCGCCCATATTTAGTGAAGTGACATCCACTTCGATCGGCAATGCGCCGGCATCTTCTAATGTATTAAAGAAAATTGGTGCAATTTTACCGCCTAACACCACACCACCGGCACGTTTATTCGGAATAAATGGAATATCTTCCCCCATATGCCAAAGCACAGAGTTGGTCGCAGATTTACGTGAAGATCCTGTTCCAACCACATCACCGACATAAGCAAGTGGGAAACCTTTTTCTTTTAATTTGTTGATTTGAGTAATTGGACCAACTTCTCCATCCTTATCCGGTGTAATACCGTCACGGCTGTTTTTCAACATTGCTTTTGCGTGTAATGGAATATCCGGTCTTGACCAAGCATCCTGTGCCGGAGAAAGATCATCCGTATTGGTTTCACCGGTTACTTTAAACACAGTAACGGTAATTTTATCCGCTAATTTAGGACGAGATAAGAACCACTCTGCATTCGCCCAAGATTGTAATACCTGTTTTGCGAACTCATTGCCGGCTTTAGCACGATCCGCTACATCGTGGAAACTATCAAACATTAATAATGTGTGAGAGAGTGCTTTCACCGCCAATGGCGCTAACTCCGGATTATCCAACGCTTTCACTAACGGCTCAATGTTATAACCGCCTTGCATTGTGCCCAACAATTCAAGCGCACGCTGTTTGCTGATTAATGGAGAACTGACATCTCCGGCAACCACAGCGGATAAGAATGATGCTTTTACATATGCCGCTTCATCTACCCCTGCCGGAATACGATTTTCAAAAAGATCCATTAAATATTCAGTATTCTGCCCTGCCGGTGCTTTCAATAATTCGATCAATTGTGCAGTTTGTTCGGCATTAAGAGGAAGAGGAACAACACCAGCTGCTTTACGTTGTTCAACGTGTTTTTGATAATCTTCTAGGAAATTAGCCATAGTCCATCCTTAATTATTAATAGTAGCGTAGAAGTAACATTTGATTATTAAAATGCCTAATGTTAATCGTTTGTTAATATAGACCTATGATGAGGGAATGTCAAAAGGTAGATTATCGGATATTTGATCTAGCTCGCAAAATTTTTTATTTATCTAAAAAAATAAAGCCGAACAATGCATTGCCCGACTTTAAATTGATAAAAATGAGGAATAACCCGTAACTATCTCAAACTAAACGGATCGGTGTAAGGAAGAATACCGGTTTTCAACATTTTGCTAACATTGCTACCGTGGCGATTACCCAATCCCGAAATTTCGAAATTAATGCCAAATGAATGGTTATAGTAGGTATCATTTAATGACGAATACTTCCCATCCGGCGATGCGATGAGGTAACGTCTTGCCCCAACGCTCAACTTCCAACAACAGGTGCTGTATTCCACCCCCAAATACTGCTCAACCGGTTTATCCAATTCTGTATCTTGGTAAATGTGTCCAACCATTGCCCAATTATCATTAAGCTGCCACGCTGCCGCCATTCCAACCTGACGAATACTTTGTCCATAAGAATTCGCACCTACTAAATTTTGATCAATATACTCTTTGCTGGCATAACGATAACTCAATTGGATCAAATTTTCACCGGACGGACGATACTCCAACGCAGTGTTCATCAATGATGTCTGTTTCAATAAAGTGTCATATTGATAACTGCCTTTCCAATTCCATTGATCACTGATTTTCCAGTTGGTATCCAGTGCCCAAGAAGAGGAGGAACGTTGAGTACGATGTTCCGGATCACTATCAATTTTTGCCGGTGTTAAATAGAAAATTTGCCCAAGTGAAAGGTTAAAACGTTCGTCC
Source organism: Gallibacterium anatis DSM 16844 = F 149 (assembly GCF_000379785.1). GTDB lineage: Bacteria > Pseudomonadota > Gammaproteobacteria > Enterobacterales > Pasteurellaceae > Gallibacterium > Gallibacterium anatis. The sequence goes on from NZ_KB903691.1 coordinate 11,870, forward strand.
GCATTTTTGTCAAACCAACGTGTTGTACCTCCAACAGTAACCTGATTAGCGGAAGCAATGCGGTCTAAACCGCTATAACGACGATCACGGAATAAGGAAAAATAATCTTGTTGCAATAACACCGAATCATAACCGAAACCTAAATAACGATATTTATCGGTTCCGATATTGCTTTGATCGCGATACGGGCGATATAAATATTGCACTTTTGGTTCAAGCGTTTGTGTGTATCCCTCAAATAAAGATTGATTGCTTGCCAAGACGGTCGCTAATTCTGCTTTAAATTGCGGAATCACACGATTTACCGAATGCTCTATGGCATAAGCATCATCCGCATTTCCCTCTTTTTGACGATAATGTGTCGCATACAGTTTGGTTTCTAAGTTCAAGCTGCCATAACGATTCGCCAACGGCATTGACAAGGTAGGTTCAGCGTGGAAACGCCAAGCAGAAGGCATTTTTTCACTGTCATTTTTAAACTGCACTGCTTGCGCAAAAAGTGAAAAATCAAGACGATCATCCCATAAGGCATCTCGATAATAATTAAAATCTATCTGCGGCAGTGTTCTATACGGCCCTGCACCGGTTAAAGTATCAAACACTTGGAATTGGGTTGCGGAAACGGTTAAGTTATAATTCGGCTTGTAATAGCTCAAAGCAAAACTTTGTGTCGCATAGCCGTCAGTACTGCTACCGTAAGGCGAAGTGAAATCATTAAAATACTGTTTATCACTCACTTTGGTATAATTTACATTAAAACGCCAACTATCCCACAATGAACCACTGTTGCGCCAATATAATAAGTAACGAGGATCATCCGCTTTATAATCTTCGTAACGATCATCTTTAATATATTCACCAGCTAACACACCTGAACCTAAAATATTGAGATAACGCGCTTCACCCAACATCTGCCAACCACGACGACTCATATATTTTGGTGTCACTGTCATATCATAATTAGGCGCAATGTTAAGATAGATCGGTTGTGCGTAAAAATAGCCGTCATTACCGGACGAACCCATCTCCGGCATCAATAATCCGCTACGGCGGCGATCACCGATTGGAAACTGCACATAAGGGAAATAGAAAACCGGAATATCTTTTACATAAAAAACGGCATTCCATAAATCAGCATACTCCTCTTTAATATGTTGTTTCATCTCGGAGGCGCGTAATTTCCAAGCGTTATTATTCGGCAAGCAAGAAGTAAAAGTAGCATTCTTCAGTAAGCGATAATCTTGCCTTAATTCAGCTTTTTCCGCCGTACCGCGCCCTTGACGGTTAACAAACTGATAATTGGATTGATAGATATCGGCATCTTTTGAATTAAGATGAATATTGGCTTTTTCACCTAAAACGTGTACCAAGTTATCCTGATAATTTAAATTACCATTGATATAGGCATAACGCTGAAGATTATCCTTCTCACCTTTTTGTTCAACAAAAACGGAGTCCGCATTCAATTTGCGATTCCCTTGTTCCACCTGAACATTCCCTTGATATAACGCATTTTTAGGCTGATTAATTTCGGCACTGTCTGCGTCAATATAAACCGGCAACTGATTCGGATCAGTTTTCACCACTTCACCGGTAAAACGAGGCACACCTAATAAGCATTGCGCCGTTAAATCGGCAAAGCTTTGTTGACTGTAAAGTGCCGCCATAATAGATAGGGATAAAAGTGAGTAATATCTTTTCATCTGTTCAATTATCTTTTACTAATGCTGTTTAAATAAGGAGGCATTATAGCCTAAATCCTCATAGAACATAAAAACTTAATCTGCATTTATCTAAAAATGGGTAAAAAAAAGCGGTATTCCACCGCCTAAAAAACATCGACAATTAAAGTTTTGCTGCCAACATCGCTTCCAATTTTTCAATATCTGCGGCAAATTTACGAATGCCTTCTGCCAATTTTTCAACTGCCATCGCATCCATATTATGTTGCCAATAGAACTCGCTTTCGGTCATTGCTGCCGGACGTGCCAATACATCACCTTTATACTCCAATTTACGTGGCAATTCCGCTTCGCTTTCCTGCAACTCTTTCAATAATGCCGGAGAAATGGTTAAGCGATCACAACCTGCCAATTCGGTAATTTCGCCGATATTACGGAAACTTGCTCCCATTACCACAGTTTTATAACCGTACTGTTTGTAATAGTTGTAAATTTTAGTCACAGAAATTACACCCGGATCTTCACTCGGCGCAAACTCTTTCTTATCTCCGTTCGCTTTATACCAGTCTAAAATACGACCGACAAACGGTGAAATAAGATAAACACCTGCTTCCGCACAAGCACGAGCCTGAGCTTCGGAGAATAATAAAGTTAAGTTACAGTTAATACCTTCTTTTTCTAAGATTTCCGCAGCACGGATACCTTGCCAAGTGGAAGCAATTTTAATCAAAATACGATCGTTGCTTACGCCTGCTTCATTATAAAGTGCAATCAGTTTGCGTGCTTTTGCAACGGTTGCTTCAGTATCATAAGATAAACGCGCATCCACTTCAGTGGAAATACGTCCCGGAACGATTTTCAAAATTTCTAAACCGATATTTACGGCTAATTTATCTTCTGCATCAATTAATTGCTGACCTTTATCTGCACTTTTACTTTTTGCATAAGCCACTGCTTCATCAATTAATGCGGCATATTGTGGTAGTTGGGAGGCACTTAACACTAATGATGGATTGGTGGTTGCGTCTTGTGGTTGGTATTTTTTGATTGCTTCAATATCGCCGGTATCGGCAACAACGACTGTCATTTTGCGTAGAGCTTCAAGTTGTGACATAAAATTTACTCCTTAATTTTATTTGAAAAGTGTTGGCATAGTACCACAGAAACAATTACTCTGAGTAGTGCGTTTTCTATTATTGTGATTTACGATATTTAATATTAGCGTAACCGCCTGTTTCAAGATGGGAAACATTGCGCTTAAAGTCCTAATTGCTGCCAAATCTCATCAATTCGTTTCACGACATTCGGATCTTTTTTAATCGGTCTGCCCCATTCTCGTTGCGTTTCGCCTTGCCATTTATTGGTTGCGTCAATGCCCATTTTTGAGCCTAAACCTGCAACCGGCGAAGCAAAATCAAGATAATCTATCGGCGTATTTTCTACCAATGTCACATCTCGTGCCGGATCGCATCTGGTTGTAATTGCCCAAATCACATCTTTCCAATCACGCGCATTGACATCATCATCACAAACCACGACAAATTTGGTATACATAAACTGCCGTAAAAATGACCAAACGCCCATCATTACACGTTTAGCGTGACCGGCATACTGCTTTTTGATCGTCACTACCGCTAAGCGATAAGAGCACCCTTCCGGCGGTAAGTAAAAATCAACAATTTCCGGAAACTGTTTCTGCAAAATAGGAATAAAGACTTCATTCAATGATTCCCCCAACACCGCAGGTTCATCCGGTGGACGGCCGGTATAAGTCGAATGGTAAATCGGGTCTTTACGCATTGTCAGGTGAGTCACGGTAAATACCGGGAAATATTCCTGCTCATTGTAATAACCGGTGTGATCGCCATAAGGCCCTTCTAACGCAGTTTCATTCGGATCAATATATCCTTCCAGCACAATTTCCGCACCGGCAGGAATCTCCAAATCGCAGCTTAATGCTTTTGACACTTCCGTTTTATTACCACGAAGCAAACCGGCAAACGCATATTCGGAAAGCGTATCCGGAATAGGGGTTACCGCACTTAAAATAGTCGCCGGATCAGCCCCCAATGCCACAACAACCGGAAACTTTTCACCCGGATGCACTTCTTGCCACTCTTGGAAATCCAAGGCACCACCACGATGCGATAACCAACGCATAATTAATTTATTTTTGCCAATCAGTTGTTGACGATAAATACCGATATTTTGCCGTTTTTTATAAGGCCCTTTTGTAACAGTTAATCCCCAAGTGATTAAAGGTGCGACATCATCCGGCCAACAGTGCATAATCGGCAAACGGTATAAATCCACCTGCTCACCGCTTAAAACCACATCTTGACACTCCGGTTTACTGATCGTTTTTGTCGGCATATTTAACACAGGGCGAAATTGTGTAATGCTGCTGAACAGATCTTTTATCCCTTTTGGCGGCTCGGGTTCTTTCAAAAATGCCAACAGCTTGCCCACTTCCCGCAATGCGCTGACATCTTCTTGCCCCATTCCCAATGCAACCCGTTTCGGCGTACCGAACAAATTACATAACACAGGCATATCAAATCCTTTCGCATTTTCAAACAACAATGCCGGCCCACCTTTACGCAAAGTACGATCCGCAATTTCTGTCATTTCCAGATACGGATCAACTTCAACCGTAATGCGTTTAAGCTCCCCCTGTTGTTCCAACAATGCAATAAATTCACGCAAATTTTTATATTTCACCCTCTGCCCCTTATTAAGCCAACACGATCCAAGCCAATAAAATCGCTAAGATAAAACGATATATCGCAAAAGAAACGAATGAGATTTTACCGATTAAATGTAAGAATGTCCGAATGGCAATCATTGCAACAATAAATGCAGTCACAAAACCGACCGCGAATAACGGCAGATCATCCCACGAAAGAAAAGGAAGGCTTTTATATAAATCTAATGCAGTTGCACCAATCATCATCGGCACTGCCAAAATAAATGAATATTCTGCCGCCGCTTTTTTTCCTACCCCCATCAGTAAACCACCGGAAATAGTGGCACCTGAACGAGAAAAACCGGGAAATAATGCCAAGCATTGGAATAGCCCGATCGCAAACGCCTGACGGTAAGTAATTTGATCCAACTCTTCCGCATATGCCGGTTGCGGACGGAATTTTTCCGCCAAAATCAATAAAATACCACCGGCAACCAAAGCACCGATCACATTATGAATATTGAACCAAGATTTGATCGTGGAATGAAAAACTAACCCCAACACCACTGCCGGGATCATCCCTAAAATAATGTGTATTAAATTTAAGTGAGCTTTGTTCTGATCCACTTTTTCACCGAAATGAATACCGATCAATCCGAACATTTTGCGCCAGTACACAAAAATAACTGCCAAAATCGACCCTAATTGGATAATCACTTCAAACGTTGCCGCTTTTTGACCTTCAAAGCCAAGAAAATGACCGGCAATAATCATATGTCCGGTTGATGAAACAGGTAAAAATTCGGTTAAGCCTTCAACACAACCTAAAATGAAAGCAATCAATAATTCAGACATTCAAAACTCCTGCTTACGGCAACATTTTGCCAAGTTGTTTACCACCGACTAAGTGCATATGTAGATGAAACACCTCCTGTCCGCCGTGTTTATTACAATTCACCACCAGGCGATAACCGTCTTCGGCAATACCATGTTCTTTTGCAATTTTCGCAGCAATGACAAACAGATGCCCTAAAACCTGTTCATCTTCCGCTGTAACATCATTGACAGTTGGGATAATTTTATTCGGAATAATTAAAATATGTGTCGGTGCTTGCGGAGCAATATCGCGAAATGCTGTAACCAGCTCATCCTGATAGACAATATCTGCCGGAATTTCTTTACGGATAATTTTGCTAAAGATAGTTTCTGCTGCCATAACTTTTCTCCTTAAAAAATAAATAATAGTATGGAAGGTTAAAAGAACTCGCCTATTATAAAGGCTTTTTTATCGTTATGCTTGTAAAAGAGCAGAAAACTTCCTCACATTGTTTCAAAACAACTTTTTAACAATATTTCAATAACTTACTTTGAAATTTGATCTGTATCAACGATACCTCAAAACGGTAATTTCTAAACACTGAATTTGCTATTTATTCCCACTAAAACTCCCTATAATTAGCAAAATTTTTGAAAATATAAAATTTTTTTGAAGGAAATCGTGTTTATGAAAGATGCGACAACTATTGCACTGAATCCGACACAGATGACAGATCTGGCGGAAGATGTTGCCGCTTATAAAGCACAGAAAAAACCTTTTCTCTCTTTTGCTTCCGGTATTTCCGCCGGTGCCTGTATTGCACTTGCCTTTGTGTTTTACACCACAACACAAACCGGATTAACCAATGCTTCGTGGGGATTGGCCAAACTCGTTGGCGGTTTGGTTTTCTCTCTTGGCGTCATTATGGTAGTGATTTTAGGAACAGAACTTTTTACTTCCTCCACATTAACTGCCACCGCCAAAGCTTCCGGCAGAATTACTGCTGTACAAATGCTACGCAACTGGATTGTTGTTTATTTCGGTAATTTTGTAGGCAGTTTAATCATTGTGGCATTAATCTGGTTCGCCGGGCAAACAATGGCTGCGGAAGGGCAATGGGGATTAACCATTCTAAAAACTGCACAGCATAAAATTCACCATACGTGGTTAGAAGCTTTTTGCTTAGGCATTTTGTGCAACATTATGGTTTGTGTCGCCATTTGGATGGCTTATTCCGGACGGACGGTAACCGATAAAGCATTAATTATGATTTTACCGATTGGGATGTTTGTAGCTTCAGGTTTTGAACACTGTGTAGCAAATATGTTTATGATTCCAATGGGTATTTTAACAGCACATTATAGTGATGCCGCATTTTGGCAGCAGTTAGGAATTGAGGCTTCGCAGTTTGCCGATTTAGATTTCTACCATTTTATTGTGAAGAATTTAATCCCTGTCACATTAGGTAACATTATTGGTGGTGCGGTTTGTATTGGCTTATTCCATCGCTTTTTAGCCAAAGCGCACTAAAGCATTTATTTTTATTCATTATTCAATTAAGGAAATGATTATGACTCGACTAACAGAGCAACAACAAAAAGCATGGGCCGGATTTGAAGCCGGTGACTGGCAAGAAAACGTCAATGTACGTGATTTTATTCAACGCAACTACACTCCGTATGAAGGTGACGAATCTTTCTTAGCCGGTGCTACTGCTGCGACTACCAAACTTTGGGACAAAGTCATGGAAGGTATTAAAGAGGAAAACCGTACTCACGAACCTCTTGATTTTGATACAGACATTCCTTCAACAATCATTTCTCACCCAGCAGGATACATTGAGAAAGAGTTGGAACAAATCGTTGGTTTACAAACTGATGCGCCATTAAAACGTGCCATTATTCCATTCGGCGGCATTAAAATGGTTGAAGGATCTTGTAAGGTATATGGCCGTGAACTAGATCCTCAAGTGAAAAAAATCTTCACTGAATACCGTAAAACACATAACCAAGGTGTATTCGATGTTTATACTCCGGATATTTTACGTTGCCGTAAATCAGGTGTATTAACCGGTTTGCCTGATGCTTACGGTCGTGGACGTATTATCGGTGACTATCGTCGTGTTGCCCTATATGGTATCGACTTCCTAATGGCTGACAAATATAAACAATTCTCTTCACTTCAACCACGCTTAGAAAGCGGTGAAGATCTTGAAATGACTATCCAATTACGTGAAGAAATTGCTGAACAACATCGCGCATTGGGTCAAATCAAACAAATGGCAGCAACTTACGGTTATGATATTTCCGGTCCGGCAACCAATGCTAAAGAAGCTGTTCAATGGACTTACTTCGGTTATTTAGCGGCAGTTAAATCACAAAACGGTGCGGCAATGTCTTTCGGTCGTGTTTCTTCATTCTTAGATATTTATATCGAACGTGACCTTAAAGCCGGCAAACTTACTGAAGAACAGGCTCAAGAATTAATCGACCACTTAGTAATGAAATTACGTATGGTGCGTTTCTTACGTACACCTGAATACGATCAATTATTCTCCGGCGACCCAATTTGGGCAACAGAATCTCTTGGTGGTATGGGCTTAGACGGACGTACTTTAGTGACTAAAAACACTTTCCGTTTCTTGAATACCCTTTACACTATGGGACCATCACCTGAACCAAATATGACAATCCTTTGGTCAGAACAGTTACCGGAAAACTTCAAACGTTTCTGTGCAAAAGTTTCTATTGATACCTCTTCCGTACAATATGAAAACGATGATTTAATGCGTCCAGATTTCAATAGTGATGATTATGCTATTGCTTGCTGTGTGAGTCCAATGGTTGTTGGTAAACAAATGCAATTCTTCGGTGCGCGTGCTAACTTAGCGAAAACAATGCTTTACTCTATCAACGGCGGTGTTGATGAGAAAAACGGTATGCAAGTTGGTCCAAAAACAGAACCAATCAAAACTGAATATCTTGACTACGATGATGTAATGACTCGTATGGACAGCTTTATGGATTGGTTGGCAAAACAATATGTTACTGCCTTGAACATCATCCACTATATGCACGATAAATACAGCTATGAAGCTGCATTAATGGCATTACACGATCGTGATGTTTATCGCACAATGGCTTGCGGTATCGCCGGATTATCCGTTGCGGCAGACTCACTTTCTGCGATCAAATATGCAAAAGTTAAACCTATCCGTGGCGACATCAAAGATAAAGATGGTAATGTTGTGGCTAAAGATATTGCTATCGACTTTGAAATTGAAGGTGAATATCCTCAATTCGGTAACAACGACAGCCGTGTAGATGAAATCGCTTGCGATTTGGTTGAACGCTTTATGAAGAAAATTCAAAAACTTAAAACTTACCGCAATGCAGTGCCTACTCAATCTGTATTGACCATTACTTCTAACGTGGTTTACGGTAAGAAAACCGGTAATACTCCGGACGGTCGTCGTGCCGGTGCTCCATTCGGACCAGGTGCAAACCCAATGCACGGTCGTGACCAAAAAGGTGCGGTAGCTTCATTAACTTCTGTGGCTAAATTGCCATTCGCATACGCGAAAGACGGTATCTCTTATACCTTCTCAATCGTACCAAATGCGTTAGGTAAAGATTACGAAGCACAAAAACGCAATTTAGCAGGCTTAATGGACGGTTATTTCCACCACGAAGCAACTGTTGAAGGCGGACAACACTTGAATGTGAACGTAATGAACCGTGAAATGTTGTTAGATGCAATGGAAAACCCGGAAAAATATCCACAATTAACCATTCGTGTTTCCGGTTATGCAGTGCGTTTCAACTCTTTAACTAAAGAGCAACAACAAGACGTTATTACTCGTACCTTCACACAAACTATGTAATGTAATTTAATTACTACTTATTGAAAAACTGCCTTTCGGGGCAGTTTTTTTATATCCCTCATTCAAAAATTAAACATAATTCAAAAATATCCGGTTTATTTATATCTTATTTAACTTTTCTGATTTTTCTTAAAAAAAATTAGCCTTTTTTTTGCCTCGCTTGCTACACTGTTTAACAGTTCAAACATAACAACAAAATAGGAAGGCAAACATATGAATGACTTAACACTTTTATTCGAAAAAATTAAACAACGTGATCCGAACCAAGCACCATTTCATCAAGCCGTTGAAGAGGTTTTCGGTAGTCTAGCACCTTTTATCGCCAAACATCCGAAATATGCACAACAAGGCTTACTTGAACGTATCGTTGAACCGGAACGAGTAGTAATGTTCCGAGTATCTTGGGTTGATGACAAAGGTCAAGTGCAAGTAAATCGTGGTTATCGTATTCAAATGAACTCCGCCATCGGTCCTTATAAAGGCGGATTACGCTTCCACCCAACTGTTGATCTTGGTGTCTTAAAATTCCTTGCTTTTGAACAAGTCTTCAAAAATGCTTTAACCACCTTGCCAATGGGTGGCGGCAAAGGCGGCTCTGATTTTGATCCTAAAGGCAAATCCGATGCGGAAGTAATGCGTTTCTGCCAAGCATTTATGACCGAACTTTCTCGTCACATCGGCGCCGATCTTGATGTACCTGCCGGTGATATTGGCGTTGGTGGACGTGAAATCGGCTATCTATTTGGGCAGTACAAACGTGTTCGTAATGAATTTGCTTCTGTATTAACCGGAAAAGGCTTGCCTTACGGCGGTAGTTTGATTCGTCCGGAAGCCACCGGTTACGGTGTGGTGTACTTCGCACAAAGTATGTTAAAAACCAAAGGACAAAGCATTGAAGGTAAACGCGTGCTTATTTCTGGTTCAGGTAATGTGGCGCAGTATGCGGCTGAAAAAGCGATCCAATTAGGCGCGAAAGTGTTGACTCTTTCCGACTCAAACGGTTTTGTTAAATTTGCCGACAGCGGTATGACTGAAGCGCAACTCGCTGCCTTAATTGAATTAAAAGAGGTTCGCCGCGAACGTATTGCCGTTTATGCCAAAGAACAAGGCTTAGAATATTTTGCCAACCAAAAACCTTGGGGAATTCCTTGTGATGTCGCACTACCTTGCGCAACGCAAAATGAATTGGATGCAGAAGATGCCAAAACATTATTGAGCAACGGTTGTATCTGTGTTGCCGAAGGGGCGAATATGCCATCTACTTTAGGGGCTGTAAACGTATTTATCGATGCCAAAATTCTTTATGCACCGGGTAAAGCCAGCAATGCCGGCGGGGTGGCAACATCAGGATTGGAAATGAGCCAAAATGCGATTCGTTTATCTTGGAGTCGTGAAGAAGTGGATCAACGCCTTTTCGACATTATGGCAAATATCCACGAAAACTGCGTTGCTAACGGTAGTGAAAACGGCTACATCAACTATGTAAACGGCGCCAATATTGCCGGTTTCCGCAAAGTGGCTGATGCAATGCTAGCACAAGGTATCGTATAACCCTTTTCCACAATTCCTTTTATCTCTTGAAGATGGGCATTCCCCATCTTCTTTTTTACTATTCTAACCATTCCTTCTTCAAAAAAGATCAGCATTATTCAATATTATTTTAAATGCAGATTTCTTATAACATTTCCAATTACCATCATATCTTTATTCCTTTTAGTTATAAAAAATAATAAAAAGTGCTAAATAGCCATCTAGCCGTATAGAAATAAATTTATATAATGCCTTTATGTTTTAGTTTAAATGGACTCTGAAAATGGATTGGCAATACGTTGTTAATGCAATTCCAAAATTTATTGATGCAACCTTACTCACGCTTTATTTAGCGGGAGCCGGTATTATTTTCTCGCTCATCATCGGCATTATCTGTGCAGTGCTGCTGGTGTATCCGGTACGGGTTTTATCTCGTATCACTAAGGCTTATATTGAAATTTCTCGTAACACACCGCTGTTGATACAGATTTTCTTTCTCTACTTCGGTGTAGCCAAACTTGGCATTAAACTCGATAGCATTACTTGTGCCATTATTAGCCTTGCATTCCTTGGCGGAAGTTATATGGCTGAAGCCTTCCGAGGCGGATTATTGGCCGTTTCCAAAGGGCAGATCGAATCGGCATTAAGCATTGGATTAACGCCTTTCCAAGTGTTCCGTTATGTGATTTTTCCGCAAGCCTTCGCCGTTGCCATTCCGGCAATTGGCGCAAATTGCCTGTTCTTAATCAAAGAAACCTCAATCGTCAGTGCTATCGCAATTACTGAATTGATGTTCCTTGCCAAAGAGATTATTGGAATGGATTACAAAACCAATGAAGCGCTGTTCTTATTAATGCTCTTTTATTTGATTGTGTTATTACCGTTATCCATTTTCGTACGCTATTTAGAAAAACGTCAACGGAGGGCAAGTTATGGGATTTGATGGTCTATTTTCGCTTACCAATTTATGGCGTTTATTAGAAGGATTGGGGCTTACTATCTATATTTCATTCGTTGCCATTTTCTTTTCCGCTATTTTCGGCACATTAATGGGAATTGCAATGACCAGCAAAAATCGCCTAATTCGCTATTTTTGCCAGATTTACTTAGAGATCGTGCGAGTTACGCCACTGTTAGCCTTGCTTTTCGTTAGCTATTTCGGCTTAGCAAAATGGTTCAATCTGCATTTAAACAGTGAACTGGTCTGCATCATTGTCTTTATTTTTTGGGGAACGGCGGAAATGGGAGATTTAGTCAGAGGAGCGATCACCTCAATTGACCGCCACCAGTCGGAATCCGCTTTAGCATTGGGTTTAAGTAAAGCACAAACATTCCGTTACATTCTATTGCCCCTAAGCGTGAAATGTGCATTGCCATCCGTGATTAATCTTTTCACGCGAATGGTGAAAACCAGCTCGCTGGCAATGCTGATCGGTACTTTGGAAGTGATTAAAGTGGGGCAACAAATTATTGAAACTTCACTGTTTGCGATGCCTACCGCTTCATTTTGGATTTACGGTTTAATTATGTTGATGTATTTCGTGATCTGCTATCCATTATCTTGGTTTGCCGGTCGTTTAGAGAAAAAGAATTAGGATTTAGTTATGCCATTATTAGAAATCAAAAATTTAGTCAAAAATTATGCCGACAGAACTGTTCTAAAAGGGATTAATCTCAGTGTCGAACAAGGTGAAGTGGTCGTAATTTTAGGACCTTCCGGTTGCGGCAAAAGCACATTATTACGTTGTATCAATGGTTTAGAGCCAATTCAATCAGGCGAATTATTATTGTCGCAACAACAGTTAGGTACAGATATTCGATGGGTCGAGGCTCGCCAACATATCGGAATGGTTTTTCAAAGTTATGAACTTTTTTCTCATATGACAGTGATTGAAAACATTCTGCTCGGGCCATTAAAAGTGCAGAAGCGCCAACGCGCTGAAGTTGAACAACAGGCGGATTTATTGCTGAAACGTATCGGACTTTACGAACGCAAAAATGCTTATCCGCGAGAACTTTCCGGTGGCCAAAAACAACGTATCGCCATTGTTCGTGCTTTATGTATGAACCCCAATATTATGTTATTTGATGAAGTCACCGCTGCGCTTGATCCGGAAATGGTGCGCGAGGTTTTGGATGTAATTCTAGAACTTGCCAAAGAAGGAATGACAATGTTGATTGTTACTCACGAAATGGCATTCGCTCGTCAAGTGGCAGACCGCATCATTTTTATGGATCAGGGCAATATTATCGAACAAAGTGCCCCTGAACCATTTTTCAGTCAGCCACAAACAGATCGTGCGAAAGCCTTTCTAAATCTATTAAATTACTAACCATAAGGAGCTTTTTATGAAATTTGCTAAAAAATTAACTGCTGCATTATTCGCCACCACACTGGCTTTAGGGCTTACCGCTTGCGGTGATAACGATAAAGCGGACGGCGTCAAATCACAACTTGCACAAATTCAAGAAGCGGGTAAAGTTCGTATTGGCGTCTTCAGTGATAAACCACCATTCGGTTATGTTGACGGACAAGGCAAAAGTCAGGGTTTTGATGTTGAAATCGGCAAAGAAATTGCTAAAGATTTAGTCGGCGATGAAAACAAAGCGGAATTTGTTTTAGTCGAAGCCGCTAACCGCGCCGAATATCTACTTTCTAACAAAGTGGATATTATTCTTGCCAACTTCACTGTCACCCCTGCACGAAAAGAGGTGGTCGACTTTGCTAATCCTTATATGAAAGTGGCTCTAGGTGTTGTGTCTGAAGAGGGTTCAGTTATCACTGATATTCAGCAATTAACCGATAAAACTTTATTGGTGAATAAAGGCACTACCGCCGATGCTTTCTTCACCAAAAATTATCCTAATATCAAATTATTAAAATTCGAACAAAATACTGAAACCTTTGATGCCTTAAAAGACGGACGTGGCGATGCATTAGCACACGACAATACACTATTATTCGCTTGGGCGAAAAATAATCCGGGCTATACCGTTGGTGTGCGTAGCTTAGGCGAACAAGAATTCATCGCACCGGCAGTACAAAAAAATCAACCAGAATTATTAAAATGGTTAAATGATGAAATCGTAAAACTAACTAAAGAGGGCAAAATTAAAGCCGCTTACGAAAAAACACTCCATCCGGTTTACGGCGACACCATCAGCGAATCTGATATTTTAGTGGATTATCAGTAATAGACAAAAAAGGTAGAGGCTTAGCCTTTACCTTTTATAACTTCTCATCTACCAACGATGCCAATGCCGATGATGCCAACGTGGTCCTAAATCGTATGGTGGAAAATCATCATAATAAAATTGCCGCTCAATCTCCATCTGTCGGATTTGTTGCTGAGCCATATAATTTTGTAATGCCAATTTATAACAGGATTGGAACATTGGATCATTCACCCGCTTAGTATATTCCGCTTTGAATGCTTTCTGCTCTTTTTCTGTTAAGCCAATATCCTGATCAAACTGACGCTTCATTAAATATGCCGTTTCTTCATCACACTGTTTTGCCAAAGCAACCTGTAGCGCCTGCTGCTGCCGAATTTGAGCCTCCTCTCTAGCTCGCTGTTGCTCCGGTGTCAAAGCACAAGCGGTTAGGAGGACAACAAGACTCATAATCAATATTCGTTTCATAATCTCACCTTATATCTTCACAAGATTCTGTGAGATTAGAATACTACCAATAACAATTAAAAAACAGTAAATGATTTTATGATAATTAATATTATATTTATGCATCAATTGGTATCCGAATAATCCAAGTAGTAATCCTATAATAAATGCAGGAAACATACTTACTATGTGAGAAAAGACCTCTCCTGTTAGCAAATCTTTATTCCAAAATCCTATAATTGCACCTATCATTTGCAGCATAAAGAAAGACACTAATGTTGCTTTAGTTTCATCATTTGTCCAAGGCATCATTGAGGTATAAGCTATAACTGGTGGACCTGCCTCCCCTACGCTGGCTCCCATAGATCCGGACAAAAATCCCATTAACAAACTAATAGGGTACGACTCTTTTTTTATCAAACTCACTGTGGAAAAGAGAGAATATAAACTGGATACAACCAGTATTATTCCCATAGAGATTAAAATAACTTCTGAAGGAAGATATTTTAATAGATTAGCTCCTAATAAAGAGCCAGGCAAAGAGCCAACAAATAAGATTAATGTAATTTTCCACTTTATATTTTTTCTCATTTTCCAAACAATAGGAAATGTTACCAACCAACCAAAAATACCAGCAATAGGAATCGCCAATTTAACATCTAAACACATAGAGAGTAGAGGGACAGAAACTAATGCCAACCCAAATCCAGTTAGTCCTTGAGTAAAACTCCCTAAAAATATAATACAAGAAAGTATTAACAATACATTAATATCCATAAATCCCTCTAATATTTTATACTAAAAGAAAATATTGTTTTTTGACGATATATCATATTAGGTTCTAGAAGCACACTTGGGAAAGAAACCTTTGGGCTTGTTATCTCGGTGCATATACCCGCTTTCAGGGTCGGTATTGCTCACGCGGGTGTCTTTGACTTCGACGGCTTTCTCACTCGCCTTTAACGGCTTTTTTCCCTTTGCTTCCCTCACTTTTGCCACATCTTCGTTGAGCATAGCGATATAGTGGCTCACTCGAACTGCTCGCTTTTCATTATGCTTTTTGTTTTTATTAGCACTGGCTTTCAAGTGGGT
>NZ_KB903692.1 GCF_000379785.1 Gallibacterium anatis DSM 16844 = F 149
TTATCTGAAAGGAAAAGCAAGAGAAAAGCGACAAAGTAAAAAAACAAACCCACTTTTATCAAATGATTTTGGAAAGGAGGGTTTGTCAGCGGTCTGAAATACCGGCATTAAGCCGGTATTTTTAATCAGATTATTAGGGTTTCAAGCGATTACATCATACCGCCCATTCCACCCATACCGCCCATTCCGGCAGCACCTAAATCTGCTTTTTCATCTTTTGGCAATTCAGTGACCATACATTCGGTAGTGATCATTAAACCGGCGATAGATGAAGCAAATTGCAATGCAGAACGAGTAACTTTAGTTGGGTCAAGGATACCCATTTCCAACATATCACCGTACACTTCCGCACCGGCGTTATAACCGAAGTTACCTTCACCGGATTTCACTTTGCTTGCAACAACAGAAGCTTCTTCACCGGCATTAGTAACGATTTGACGAAGTGGTGCTTCCATTGCACGTAAAGCAAGTTTAATACCTACATTTTGATCTTCGTTTTCGCCTGCTAATTTGCCTGCAACTTTACTTGCTGCACGAATCAATGCAACACCGCCCCCTGGGACGATACCTTCTTCAACAGCAGCACGAGTGGCGTGCAATGCATCTTCAACACGCGCTTTTTTCTCTTTCATTTCTACTTCTGTTGCAGCACCGACTTTAATCACTGCCACACCGCCGGCTAATTTAGCCACACGTTCTTGGAGTTTTTCTTTATCATAATCAGAAGTAGATTCTTCAATTTGTTGACGAATTTGTGCTACACGACCTTGAATTTGTGCTTCATCACCAACACCGTCAATGATAGTAGTATTGTCTTTAGAAATCACAACACGTTTGGCTTGACCAAGATCTTCTAAGGTTGCTTTTTCTAATTCCATACCGATTTCTTCAGAAATAACTGTACCAGCAGTTAAGATTGCAATATCTTGTAACATTGCTTTACGACGATCACCAAATCCCGGTGCTTTTACTGCTGCTACTTTCACAATGCCGCGCATAGTGTTCACTACCAATGTTGCCAAAGCTTCACCTTCAACATCTTCTGCAACGATTAACAATGGTTTACCTGCTTTCGCTACTGCTTCAAGTACCGGCAACAATTCACGGATATTAGAGATTTTTTTATCCACTAATAAAACATATGGATTGTCGAATTCAACGGTTGCGGTTTCCGGTTTATTGATGAAATATGGAGAAAGGTAACCACGGTCGAACTGCATACCTTCCACAACAGCAAGTTCGTCTTCCAAACCTGTACCGTCTTCAACAGTAATAACCCCTTCTTTGCCCACTTTTTCCATTGCTTGAGCAATAATTTGACCAACAACACTGTCAGAGTTTGCTGAAATGGTACCGACTTGTTCAATTTCTTTTGAAGTTTCACAAGGTTTAGAAAGATTTTTTAATTCTGCGACCACTTCCGCAACGGCTTTATCAATACCGCGTTTCAAATCCATTGGGTTCATTCCGGCAGCAACTGCTTTCAAACCTTCATTTACGATAGCTTGTGCAAGCACTGTTGCTGTAGTGGTACCGTCACCGGCTGCATCATTGGCTTTAGAAGCAACTTCTTTCACCATCTGTGCACCCATATTTTCAAATTTATCTTCCAATTCAATTTCACGTGCAACAGAAACACCGTCTTTAGTAATGGTAGGCGCACCGAATGATTTATCTAATACTACGTTACGTCCTTTAGGTCCTAAAGTTACTTTTACCGCATCCGCTAACACGTTAACGCCGTTAAGCATTTTTACTCGTGCGTCATTACCGAATTTTACATCTTTTGCTGCCATTTTATCTTCCTTCTTCCTTTATCTTATTATTCTACAATTGCCAAAATATCGCTTTCAGAAATGATTAACACTTCTTCGCCATCAATTTTTTCTGATTTCACGCCATAGCCATCATTAAAGATAACTACATCGCCGACTTTTACGTCAAGCGGTTGTACTTGACCGTTTTCCAAAATACGACCTTTACCCACAGCCAACACTTTACCACGAGTGGATTTTTGAGCTGCTGAACCGGTTAAAACGATACCGCCGGCAGATTTAGTTTCTACTTCTTCACGTTTTAAAATTACACGATCGTGTAATGGACGAATATTCATAAAAGTACTCCTATACATTTTTAGCTAAAATTGGTTTTGGGCATCATACCTGTATACCCGTTTCGTTGAACGTTTGTAGAAATGGGGATCACAAAAACGCTTTCAAGGGGAAGATTAAAAAATTTTTCTCCGACTTAAACCTATAAAAAAAACTAATGAATTAAATAAAAATAACTCCTATTTGCTGATTTAAATTTTATGATCCACATCACAAAATTCCATAAAAACAACTCCTATAATACGCTACAAACAGATTTGACACAGATTGATAAAAAATAGATTTTCTCTTTATTTATCAATTTGATTTTTATTACAAAATAATTAATTTGAGGTGTTTTATGAGCGAATTCCGTAAAGAAGTTGACTTACTTGGCGAAAGAGATATTCCTGCCGATGTATATTGGGGAATTCATACCCTTCGGGCAATCGAAAATTTCAATATTTCCAATAACACAATTTCCGATGTGCCTGAATTTGTTCGCGGAATGGTAATGGTAAAAAAAGCCACCGCAATGACTAACGGAGAACTCGGTGCAATTCCGCAAAATATTGCCGATGCTATTGTTGCCGCTTGCGATGAAATTTTAACCACCGGTAAATGTATGGATCAATTCCCATCTGATATTTATCAAGGCGGTGCGGGCACTTCCGTTAATATGAATACCAACGAAGTGGTTGCCAATATTGCGCTTGAAATTCTTGGTCATAAAAAAGGTGAATATCAATTCTTAGATCCGATGGATCACGTTAATGCCAGCCAATCAACCAACGATACTTATCCAACCGGCTTCCGTATTGCAGTTTATAACAGTATTTTAAAATTAGTCGACAAACTTCAATATCTACACGACGGTTTCCAAAATAAAGCAAATGAATTTGCCAATATTTTAAAAATGGGTCGTACACAGTTGCAAGATGCTGTTCCAATGACTGTCGGTCAAGAATTCAAGGCTTTTGCCGTATTAATTGATGAAGAGATCAAAAATCTATTAAAAACTGCTGCTCTATTATTAGAAGTTAACCTTGGTGCAACCGCTATCGGTACCGCACTCAATACACCGAAAGGTTATACCGATTTAGTCGTACAAAATTTAGCAAAAGTAACCGGTTTGCCTTGCACTAAAGCAGAAAACTTAATCGAAGCCACCTCTGACTGCGGTGCTTATGTTATGGTTCACGGTGCGTTAAAACGTACTGCGGTTAAAATTTCTAAAGTATGTAACGACTTGCGTTTGCTCTCTTCCGGCCCTCGTGCAGGCTTAAATGAAATTAATTTACCTGAATTACAAGCAGGCTCTTCCATTATGCCGGCGAAAGTTAATCCGGTTGTGCCTGAAGTAGTTAATCAAGTTTGCTTCAAAGTAATGGGTAACGATATTACTGTCACTATGGCCGCTGAAGCCGGTCAATTACAACTTAACGTAATGGAACCTGTTATCGGTCAAGCGATGTTTGAATCTATCAGTATTCTTACCAATGCTTGCGTTAACTTGAGAGATAAATGTATTGACGGCATTACCGTAAATAAAGAAATTTGTGAAAATTATGTCTTTAATTCAATCGGTATCGTGACTTACCTCAATCCATTTATCGGACACCATAACGGTGATAAAGTCGGTAAAATCTGTGCGAAAACCGGCAAAGGCGTAAAAGAAGTGGTGTTGGAACTAGGTTTACTTACTGAAGAACAATTAAATGATATTCTTTCTGTTGAAAACTTAATGAATCCAACTTACAAAGCAAAATTGAACAAGTAATTTTTCTCAATCAACCCCAACTAAGAGTCCGCCTAAAAACGGGCTCTTTTATTTGGTTTCCGGTTGCAATTTCATTTTCACTGCTTAGAATGACCCTTTTATAAAAATATTATCTATTCATTAAATCAAATCGAGAAAGTTATGCCGCAAATCGCAGAAAATCCATTTGTCCTTGTTGACGGTTCATCTTATTTATATCGTGCCTATCACGCCAATTTTCGTTTAGGATTATCCAATTCCGCCGGAGAACCGACCGGCGCAATGTATGGCGTATTAAATATGTTGAAAAGCCTCTTAAAAGAGGTTAATCCGACACATATCGCAGTGGTATTTGATGCAAAAGGGAAAACTTTCCGTGATGAAATGTTTGAACAATACAAATCACACCGTCCACCGATGCCGGAAGATTTACGCCAGCAAATCCAACCACTTCATCAAATGATTGAAGCGTTGGGATTGCCTTTGTTGATTGTTGAAGGCGTTGAAGCGGATGATGTTATCGGCACCTTAGCCAAACAGGCTTCCGCAGCAGGGCGTGAAGTGTTAATCAGTACCGGCGACAAAGATATGGCGCAGTTGGTTGATGATAAAATTATGCTCATCAATACCATGACCAATACGTTATTGGATCGCGAAGGCGTAATTGAAAAATATGAAGTGCCACCGGAATTGATCATCGATTTATTGGCATTAATGGGCGACAGTTCGGATAATATTCCGGGCGTGCCTAGTGTCGGGAATAAAACTGCCGTAGCCTTGTTACAAGGACTTGGCGGTATTGCCGATATCTATTCGCAATTAGACAAAGTTGCCGATTTACCGATTCGCGGTGCAAAAAAATTGGCAGATAAACTCCTTGCCGGCAAAGAAGATGCCGATCTTTCCTATAAATTGGCGACCATTAAAACCGATGTGCCGTTAGACGTAACCTTTGAACAGCTGACATTACAACCGGAAAACCGCGATCAATTAATCGAATATTATGCACGTTACGAATTTAAACGCTGGTTAAACGAACTGTTAAATGAAAACACGGTGAGCACTGCACAGAATAGCAGCACGATGGTCAAAGCCACACCAAGCCGTGAAATTCAATCAAGTGCAATTAAAGTTGATCGTAGTCGCTATCAAACCATTTTAACGGAAGAACAGTTACAACAATGGCGTGAAAAATTAAGTAATGCCTCTCTATTTGCCATCGATACAGAAACCAATAGTTTGAATTATATGCAAGCAAAATTGGTCGGTTTATCTTTTGCGTTAGAGAATGGTGAAGCTGCCTATTTGCCGCTACAACATCATTATCTCGATTGTCCGCAACAACTTAGCTGGAAAACCGTGTTGGCGGAGTTAAAAACTGTGCTGGAAGATCCGAACATCAAAAAAGTCGGTCAAAATTTAAAATATGATTTAACCATTCTTGCCAGACACGGCGTTGAATTGCAAGGTGTTGTGTATGACACAATGTTGGAGTCTTATACATTAGACAGCACCGGTCGCCATAATATGGATGATTTGGCGAAACGTTTTTTACATCACGATACCATCCATTTTGAAGATTTGGCAGGTAAAGGCAAAGGTCAACTTACCTTTGATCAAATTGAAATCGATAAAGCTGCCGAATATGCAGCAGAAGATGCGGATGTTACCTTTAAACTGCATCAAGTTTTATGGCCACAACTGAATCAAACCCCAAGTTTAGTGAAACTCTTTACTGAAGTGGAACTGCCGCTTTCGCAAGTATTAGCCAGAATGGAGCGTAACGGCGTTTTGATCGACAGTGATCTACTTTATCAGCAATCACAGGAAATCAATGCCAGACTTATCCAATTGGAGCAGCAGGCTCACCAACTTGCCGGACAAGCATTTAATTTGGCTTCAACTAAACAGCTACAGGAAATTCTGTTTGGTAAACTGGGCTTGCCGGTGTTAAAGAAAACCCCTAAAGGTGCGCCTTCAACCAATGAAGAGGTGTTGGAAGAACTGGCTTATGAACACGAGTTACCAAAATTATTGGTTGAACATCGTGGTTTCAGTAAATTGAAATCGACTTATACCGATAAACTGCCGCAAATGATCGAGCCGAATACCGGTCGTGTGCATACCTCTTATCACCAAGCAGTGACGATTACCGGGCGCTTATCATCATCTGATCCGAATTTACAAAATATTCCGACTCGGAGCGAAGAAGGCAGAAAAATCCGTCAGGCGTTTATCGCGCCGCAAGGCTTTAAAGTAGTTGCGGCGGACTACTCACAAATTGAGTTGCGCATTATGGCACATCTTTCCGCTGATGCCGGTTTGGCTTATGCCTTTTCGCACGGTTTGGATGTACACCGTTCGACCGCTGCTGAAGTGTTTGATGTGCCATTGGAGCAAGTCACTTCACAACAACGTTATCGTGCCAAAGCGATCAATTTCGGTTTAATTTATGGAATGAGTGCGTTCGGTTTGGCTCGCCAATTACAAATTCCTCGTAATGAAGCGCAAACTTACATTGATCGTTATTTCCATCGTTATCCCGGCGTTAAACAGTTTATGAATGACATCCAAGAGAAAGCAAAACAGCAGGGTTACGTTGAAACATTATTAGGGCGCAGACTTTATTTACCTGAATTAAAATCAAGCAATGGGATGCGACGTAAAGCAGCGGAACGTGTCGCGATCAATGCGCCGATGCAGGGTACTGCCGCCGATATTATCAAAAAAGCGATGATCGATATTGATCGCTTTATTGCCGATAAAAACGATATTCGAATGATTATGCAGGTACACGATGAATTGGTCTTTGAAGTCAAAGAGGATAAAGTCGAATACTATGAAAAAATTATCAAGGATATGATGGAAAATGCCGTTAAATTAAGTGTTCCGCTTATTGTTGAAGTTAACTTTGGTGATAATTGGGATCAAGCTCACTAATCTCTTGATTTAAAAACAAAAAATTCAGGTTTCTTTTGAAACCTGAATTTATTTTCACCTTTAGAAAAACACTTAAAGAAGATATTCCGCCGCTTTCACAACAATTTTCACGGCATTCTCTTCGGTCGCTTTCATTGTCGCCTCATTAGGAATTTCTTGCTGTGTACGGTTAACAATTGCACCGGCAACCATACCGGCGCGCAACCCTAACGCCGAACACATTGTAAACAGTGTTGCCGATTCCATTTCAAAATTCATCACATTGAGCTCTTGCCACTGCTTCAAAGAGCCGGCAAACTTACGCCAAACTTTACCGCTGTAAGTGTCATAACGCTCCTGCCCCGGATAGAAAGTATCCGATGAAGCCGTAATGCCGACATAAGTTTTGTTCGGATTTAATTCTTGCGCTGCACGATAAAGTGCGGTGGTACATTCAAAATTCGCCACTGCCGGATACGCTAACGGCGCAAAGTGTTGGCTTGCACCATCCAAACGTACCGCACCGGTGGTGATCAACACATCACCGACATTAATATGCGGTTGAATCGCTCCCGTTGTGCCGATACGCAAAAAGGTACGTACCCCAAGCTGCGCCAACTCTTCAACGGCAATGGATACCGATGGGCCGCCAATACCGGTGGAACAGACAACCACCGCTTTACCGTGCAAATAGCCGAGCCACGAAGTAAATTCACGTGTAGATACTAAAAATTTAGGATTATCCAACAGCTTAGCAATAACAGGAACTCTTTCCGGCGCACCCGGCACAATGGCTAGGGTAGCTCCATCCAAATCTGTTTTCTTTAAGCCCAAATGAAACACATCAGACATACAGCCTCCTTATTTTATTTTTGTATGTTATGGTTTTATATCTCGGAGAATAGGATTTTGCATTGAGATCAAGGTTTCAGTCGATTGGATCTCATCAATCAGTTGAATTTTCGTTGCCAACACGTGATGCAACTCTTCAATAGTATGTGTCATCACCTTGATAAATATAGAATAATTTCCGGTTGTGTAATAGGCCTCTACCACTTCATCAAAATCTTTCAGTTTTGCGATCACTTTTTCATAATCTTTCGCACTTTTCAGGATAATGCCGATAAAACAACAAACATCATAGCCTAAACGTCTTTCATTGATTTTAACTTTTGTGCCTTCAATAATACCGGACTGGCGCATTTTTTCGACTCGAACGTGAATCGTTCCCGGACTAACGCCGAAATTTTTCGCCATTTCCGCATACGGAGTGCGAGCGTCTTGCGTTAACACACGTAAAATCTGCTGATCCAAATGATCAATATTGGTAACTGGTTGCATATTCAGCCTTATAAGTAATGAAATGATTAGATAATATATAATTTATCAATATAAAAAATAAATTTCTTCTAATGGTAAGAGAGTTGCTGATTTGTTTCAAGACAAAATCCATTTTCTTGCCATTCTTCCAACAAAAATGTGAAGCAGATCAAAATTTCAAGCTAAATCAAAGAGATTTAACTGTCTAACCCGCTGTGGCAAATCCCCACTTAATCCGGTTGCTTGCTGAATAAATTGCTGCTTAATCGGCGAGAATTGATTGGTTAATGATAAGCCCACGCCTCGTATCAATTTTTTTAATGGCTGCTCACCGGCAAAAAGATCCTTAAAGCCTTGCATTGCCGCCAACATTTTTAATGCTTCCGCCTTACGCCAACGCTCATAATGGCGCAAATGACGATAACTGCCGATATCTTTATCTTGAGCTAAATGTTTATCTACCTCTTCTGCCAATGCCAACGCATCCATAAACCCTAAATTCACGCCTAAACCGGCAAGAGGATGGATTGTGTGCGCAGCATCACCAACCAAAGCAATACGCTGTGCGGCGAATTGTCGAGCAAAACGCGCCGTAAGCGGATAGACGCTACGTTGTGTGACCAACTTACATAAACCCAATCTGTTATCAAACGCCGTAGTTAAATAGCGATTAAACTGTTGCGGATCACAACTCGCCATCGCCTCTGCTTGCGCCGGATCCTGCGACCAAACAATCGAACTTAAATGAGGCTGATGTAACGGCAAAAAGGCTAAAATGGCATCAGGAGAGAAAATTTGGCGGCAAATTTGTTGATGCGGTTCCTCCGTTTCCACATTACACACTAAAGCCGAATGTTGATAATCACGGAAAACCAGCGGAATATTCGCCTGTTGTCGCAACCACGAATTCGCACCGTCTGCACCAACCACCAATTTTGCGACTAAAATTTCACCATTTTCTAAGCCTAAAATCGCATTGTCCTGATTGACACCCAACGACACCGGTCTGCTCACAATCACTTCAGCATTTTCTTGAGCGACAACCGCTTGATATAATGCCTGGCGAATCAGTTGATTTTCCACAATATGCCCAAGATGTTCAACACCAAGCTGCTCGGTATTAAGCTCAATGCGTCCGAAACTGTCTTTTTCCCACACTTGCATTTCTGCATAGGCAGTTGCTCGCCACGCTTTTAACTGCTGCCAAACATCGAATTGTCGCAACATCGCTTCGGAAGAAAGATTTAATGCACTCACTCGATAACCGATATTCGATAAATCAAATACCGTATTATTCGCTTCAATCACAGCTATCGAACAAGCACTCTGTTTTAAAGCTTGTGCGAATGCCAACCCAACCATTCCGCCACCAATGACGACAATATCGAACGTTTTCATTAAATTATTCCCAAAGTAGGTTGTACAAAACGATTTCGCAATAAAGCGCAGCTGCTTAAACCAATTAAGCCTAAATTGCGCAAAATTTGTAACGGTAACAATGAATTACTAAAAATTTGCACTAAATTATCTGTTAAGCCAATAATGTGCTGTTGATCGGCAAGGCGCTGCTGCTGATACTGTTGCAACATTGCTGCCGAACCGATCTCATCTGCTTCCGCCACAATTTTCGCTAATGCAAAAACATCACGAATTCCTAAATTAAAGCCTTGCCCTGCCACAGGGTGCAGTGTTTGTGCTGCATTTCCGACTAACGCAATACGATCTCCGACAAAAGATGTCGCCCGTTTTAACATTAATGGATAGGCATAACGGCGACTAACAGACTGAAACGCACCTAAACGCCAACCGAACTGCTGTTGTAAATGCGATATGAATTGTTCATCATTCATATTAAGTAGCTGTTCCGGCACTTTCGTACAAAACACTAATGACATCATTTTGTCCGCTAACGGCAATAATGCAATTGGCCCTTGTGTAGTAAAGCGTTCAAAAGCCCGCCCGTTATGTGAGCTGGAAATTCTCACATTGGCAATAATCGCTGTTTGCTGGTAATTATGCACCGTTTCGGTGGCAATCTTTGCCAATTCAGCAATTTTTGAATCACTGCCATCCGCCGCCACAAGCAATTTTGCACTTAGTTGTTGTCCACTTTGTAATAATACGGAAATCTGTTGTTTTGATGTTTGCAACTCAACAATGCTATCCGGACAAATAAAATCAATATTCGGTCGAGCCTTTAACGCTTGGCTAAACATTAACCCCATTTCGCTTAATGGAACAACCGCGCCGACTTGCGACAAATGCAACTCTTGAGCATTAATTTCGACAATGCCTGAATGGTGCTGTTCAGAAATATGCACCTGTTTAATCGGTTCGGCAAATGCCTGCATTTTGTCCCATAATGAATAGTGTTCAGAAAAAGGAATTTGGGCTAACTTACGACAAGTTCCATCAGACAAAGCAACACAACGTGTATCAAATCCCACTCCTTGTTGTTCTTGCTGCAACCGTTTTTCAACCACAGCAATTTTCAATCGCTGCGATGAAAAATGGGATAACGCCAAGGCAAGCGTTAAACCATTCATTGCACCGCCACCAATGATCAAGTCGTAGTGTTGTTGCATAATTAATCCTTGTTAGCTGCCATTAAGGCTTCGATTTCATCTATCTCTTTCGGCACTGCTGCGGTCAACACCTTGTTGCCATAATCGGTAATCAGTAGATCATCCTCAATACGAACGCCAATGCCTCGATAAGCTGGTGGAATATCTTCTGCATTAGGAATATACAACCCCGGTTCAACCGTCACAACCATTCCGGGCGCCAATGTTCTGCTACGATTTTCACCATATTCTCCGACATCGTGAACATCCAATCCGAGCCAATGTCCCAAACCGTGCATATAAAAGCGTAAATAGGCTTTATCTGCGATTAACTGCTCTACCTCACCGGATAAAATGCCTAATTTAACCAAGCCTGCAACCTTAATTTTCAACACTTCATCATTCGCTTGCTTGATGGAGCTGCCATTAACCAACAATTCTATCGCTCGTTTTTGTGCGTCAAGCACAATTTGATAAACCTCTCGCTGTGCTTGACTGAATTTGCCGTTCACCGGGAAAGTTCTGCTAATATCGCCGGCATACATAGCAAATTCACAACCGGCATCAATTAACACTAAATCACCGTCCTGCATTAAGCGATCATTTTCTGTATAGTGCAAAATACAGGCATTATCACCGCTTGCAACAATCGATCCGAAAGATTCAGATCTCGCACCGAAACGGTTAAATTCGTGCAACAATTCGCTTGCCAATTCATATTCAAACCGCTGCGGACGAGCCTGTTTCATTGCTCGCATATGTGCCAATGCTGAAATTTGCCCTGCTTGCTGCATTAAACGAATTTCGTTTTCTGACTTAAATAAACGCATTTCATCTAAAATTGGACGCCAGCAAATTTGTGTCAATGGCACGCGCAATCCCTGACGCTGTTTAGCACGCATTAAAGACAATGTCTGACGCACAACTTCATCACCCCAAGCCTGAACTTCTTGCGCATAATAGAGTGTTTGTGTGCCGTTTAATAACAGCGGTAGTTGTTGTTGCAAATCTTCAATCGAAAAAGCAGCATCCAAATTCAGCTCTGTTGTAGCCCTCTCTACACCCAAACGGCGTCCGTTCCAAGTTTCCATTAATGGATCGGACGGACGCAAAAACAGCATAGCGTGCTGTTCGTTATTGCTCTTTTTCAACAATAACACTGAATCCGGTTCGTTAAATCCGGTTAAATACCAAAAGTAACTGTCTTGACGAAACGGATAGGTAGTATCCGCATTCCGCTTACACTCCAAACTCGAAAACAGAATAAGTGCGCTGTTATCCGACATTTGTTCCAACACGCGTTGACGACGTTGCTGAAACTCCGCTTTCGGCATCTCTGCCATATAACTTAAATCCATAAAATTGTTCCTTAATGCACAGTTCGGTGCATTGTTGCCTGAGCCTGACCAAAATGGGAATAAAACAACATTGCAATCGTTCTTAAATACTCAACAATCTCTTCGAAAGCCTGTTCCAACCCCTCTTCATCATCACCGTCTTCATAACCTAGCTGACAAATATCACGTAAATCCGATATTGCCTCAACAATATCCGCTTGTTTTTCTTGCTGTAAATTTGGTTGAGCTAAACCTAAGCCGAGCAAAAAGTGATTACTCCATTCGCTGAGTGCATTAATATTTTGGAAAACGTCACCTGACTCGCCTAAATCAAGATCAAACTCAAATTCTGTAATATCCGCTAAATTTTTATGTAGTGTTTGATAAAGTTCGGTGATTTTTGTTAATAATTGGATGGGATACGCGTGATCGTCATTAGTGAATTTATAAAGCAATGTTTTCCAACTTTCATCTTTAATGCCACCGCAGATAAATCCGCTTAAAAGACCGTGTAATTCTACGCCATTTAGGGCAATGCCCGCCTGTTTTAATTCATTGCTCAATTGTTGAGCTGTTATTGCAACCATTCTATGTTCCATCTAATTGTAAATGTTGTCATTCTATCACCAACCGCAATATCCACCAATAATCTATGACGAAACTTATTTGCTATGGCATAATACCGCTATTTCTATAATTTTATTATTTATCTAAGAGGTCTTTTATGTCTAAAAATATTGATTTGTATATTTTTGGTCAAAATCTGCGTTTAAGCTGCCCGGAAGATCAACAACAGGCATTAAGAGAAGCAGCAGAGGTTTTGGAAAAAAAGGTTTCTGAATTAAAAAATCGCGCCGGAATTATTCAATTGGATAAAGCACTCACTATTGTTGGTTTAAATTTATGCTATGAATTATTAACCCAGCAACAGCAAAATTCTGAACGAGAATATTTAATCAACAATAAAATTGAACAAATAGAACATTCTTTAAGCACTATTTTATCTAATATGCCTACCAGAAAATAAAATCTGATTTAAAACAAGAAATTCTAATCTCTGACTAGGCAAATTAAGAAATTTAAGGTACTATTATTCACAACCTGGGGTGTTCGACAATGGGTTACGTCCCTGAGCCGATACTGATATTTTTTAGAGTTGGTTACCTACAGTCGGTGAGCAAGCTTGTTATCAAGAAGCCTAATGATTGTAAGACTGACTCCCTTGAACCGTAGGGTTCAAGGACCGATCACCCACACCGGCACCTCGGGTCTTTAATGAATCAGAAATAAACAATGACCATTCAATCTTCCTTTGATTTCTCTTCCAGCAAATTTCACCAACGGCAACAGTTAAGGCAATTTATTCGTCAGCAACGCGCGGCGTTAACGTTACAACAACAAAAATTTGCCGAACAAAAAATTGCACAAATTGCGGTAGATTTTTTAACGCCTTTAAACGTCAAAAATATTGCAGTTTATTTATCTTTTGATGGTGAAATTTCAACAAATCAGTTAATTGAA
Source organism: Gallibacterium anatis DSM 16844 = F 149 (assembly GCF_000379785.1). GTDB lineage: Bacteria > Pseudomonadota > Gammaproteobacteria > Enterobacterales > Pasteurellaceae > Gallibacterium > Gallibacterium anatis. Next base: position 13,511 of record NZ_KB903692.1, read on the forward strand.
ACATTATGGCGGCAAGGCTACCATCTCTATTTGCCGGTTTTACATCCTTTTAGTGAAGGAAATCTCTTATTTCTTGCTTACACCCCAACCACTAAACTTATCAAAAATAAATTTAATATTCTTGAACCGAAATTGGATGTTAGACAGGTTCTACCGGCTGAACAGTTAGATATTATTTTTACCCCTTTAGTCGCTTTTGATCTGAAAAAAAATCGTCTTGGAATGGGGGGTGGTTTCTATGACAGAACGTTGGAAAATTGGCAAAATAAACCTTTTCTACCGGTAGGGTTAGCCCATCGTTGTCAACAAGTTGAACATATTCCTACCGAAGATTGGGATATACCTTTATTTGAAATTCTAGCCGTTTAATTCATTTTTTAATTTTCTATCCAAATAAAAAAGCCATACAAGCGACAAACTTGTATGGCTCTCTGATTTTTCCAATTATCTATTCAGCTTTTGCTTGTGTCGGCTCCACAGTCGCGTGATCAATCGCAGTATGATAACCTGCTGCACCACGGCCTCTAAAGCTATAACGTGAACCTTTCCATTCAACAATATTTAATACCATCGGCGGCAATTCATCAGACTGCGCCAATGTCATCTCTGCCTCAATATGATTTACTGCCGAAAAGGTTCCTAAACGCCCATCAAAGCGATAATCAGACAGATAAGGCTGTTCTGCTTTCTTCTCTTCTGATTTCTCCGCTGAAACAGTAAGCGATTGCGCCGTTACGCTGTGTTGAGCAGCTGCCTGTTCAGCTTGCATCGCTTGATTAATGCTACTGTTCGGTTTGGATTTTGCCTCCTTACCGTTCGCCTCCATTGTCAACACGGCTTCTAGCGGACGAGGATTGCTTTCTCTACTCTCTACCGCTGAAGTCACTGGCACCAACGTGTCGTTTTTATGTTGTTTTTGCTGCTCAAGCATTTCATCAACAGAAACAAAGTTATTATTTTTCTCTTTTTCTACACGGTTCACAAACGGCAAACAGATTTTTCCACTTGCCAATTCCGGAGAAGCAACCGCCATAAACAACGGCATTGGAGAAACAGTTTCCTGATAATGGCGACGTCTGCGACTATTCATACGTAAATGACGCGGTAAACGACGGGAGCGATTATTTTCACGATGACTGTTTTCACTCTCTTCCGCACTCTCTGTCTGAGCCTTGTCAACGGCTGCTTCGCTCTTCTCTTCCGGAAGCGGAGATTGCGGTTTTTGATGATCATCTTGTTGTCGTTTATTTTCCTCTTGTACGACCGTTGTGGTGGCAATCTTTTCCTCGACAACCGCAGTGAAATTGGCTGTTTCCACTTTTTCAACAGAAACTTGAGAAACAGCTACAGTTTCAACCGTTTTTTCAACGTTGCTTTCTTCTGCTCTATTGGAATTAGGTTGCGAATTACTTTCAGATAAGCGAACTTTCTTACGTAAATCACGGCGTTGGCGACGTGACGCAATCTGCTGTTCTTTACTGTTTTCCTTGGTTTCATCTGCTTTCTTCGCTACCGAAACAGAGTCTGGCGCATCATCCACCGCTTTGCGATTAGCACGTTTTGTCCGCTTAAGCTCTTCCTTGTTTGAAGTATTAGAAGCATCTTTGGTACGACGCTCTTCATTACGTCTATCTTTCTGACGATTGTTCTCTTTATCGTTTCGACGAGGACGTTTATTACCATTACGATTTCGATTCTGTTTCTCTTTTTCTTCTTGCGTATTATCAGCAAAAAACGCTTTCAGTTTTTTCAAAATACGTGCCAATAAGGACTCTTGAACTTCTTCCTTTTTCACTAATGGCGCCGGCTCGGAAATAGTAATTTCCACCGCTGCCACTTCTGGGGTCGGATTCGTAGTGGTACTATTGGAAAGATCAATGGCGCGATTAACTAATGACTCTTCACCATCAGCATCTTCTTGAATGTCGTGAAGTTTCGCCAAGTTATAACTTAAAGTGTGGTTATCTTCCCCATCACGCAAGCGGAACACAGAGAAATGCGGAGTTTCCATCTGTTCGTGCGGCACCACCACAATTTGCACATTATGACGTTTTTCAATATCGGTAATTGCTTTCCGTTTTTCATTTAATAGGTAGGTTGCAATTTTAACCGGCACAATGGTATGAACTTGTTTGGTATGTTCTTTTAATGCCTCTTCTTCCAACAAACGCAAAATAGAGAGCGACAATGATTCATTATCACGCACTTTTCCGGTGCCTTGACAACGAGGACAAATATGATGCGTTGATTCATTAAGTGAAGGGCTTAAACGTTGGCGCGACATTTCGAGCAAACCGAAACGAGAAATGCGGCTGATTTGGATTCTGGCACGATCTTGGCGCACCGCTTCACGCATTCTGTTTTCCACCTCACGTTGATGGCGAGCCGGAGTCATATCAATAAAGTCAATAACAATCAATCCACCCAAGTCACGCAAACGTAATTGGCGAGCAATTTCATCCGCCGCTTCCAAGTTGGTATTCAAGGCAGTTTCTTCAATATCACCGCCACGTGTTGAACGAGCGGAGTTAATATCAATCGCCGTTAAGGCTTCTGTTACATCAATCACAATTGAACCGCCGGAAGGCAATTGCACTTCTCGTTGGAACGCTGATTCAATTTGAGATTCAATCTGAAAATGACTGAATAACGGCACTTCGCCCTGATAAAGTTTGACACGATTGATAAAATCAGGGCGAACCAATTTAATATGTTCTTTGACTTTATCGAAAACCTTACGGCTATCAATTAAAATTTCGCCAATATCACGACGCAAATAATCTCGAATCGCACGCACAATGACATCGCTTTCCTGATGGATCAAGAATGGTGCAGGACGAGATTCCGAAGCCTGTTTAATGGCTTCCCAATGATGAAGCAGCACGTGCAAATCCCATTGCAACTCTTCCGGAGAACGCCCTACTCCGGCAGTCCGGACGATAAGCCCGACACCGTCCGGCACTTCTAAAGAGCTAAGTGCTTCTTTAAGCTCTAAACGTTCATCACCCTCAATACGGCGCGAAATACCGCCGGCTCGCGGATTATTCGGCATAATCACCAAATAACTACCCGCCAAAGACACAAAAGTCGTTAAAGCTGCGCCTTTATTGCCGCGCTCTTCTTTGCTGACTTGAACAATAACTTCTTGCCCTTCTTGCAAAATATCACGGATATTCGGTCTGCCTTGATAGACATAACCTTCCGGAAAATATTCACGAGCAATTTCTTTGAGTGGGAGGAAACCGTGTCTTTCTGCGCCATAATCCACAAATGCCGCTTCTAAACTAGGTTCAACACGTGTAATTTTCCCCTTATAGATATTGGCTTTCTTTTGTTCGTGCCCAGGGGATTCAATATCCAGGTCAAACAGTCGCTGACCATCAACTAAAGCGACACGCAACTCTTCTTTTTGCGTGGCGTTAATTAACATTCTTTTCATCGTTATTTCTCTATTCTTGTTATAGCTTTCTCAATACGATGTTATACCAACACTTTATTCTGTCGTTGCAGGTTATGCCAATCTCTCGACTCTCATTATGTGCATAGAATATCAGCCGGCACTATTGGTCTATATCGCTCACCGGCTGACTTCTGTTGAATTTATTGGAATGTGTTCTGTATAACATCAACAATATTGGTGTCTTACGCCTATCGCAGCACCAAAAAATCTGTTTTATTCGACAAATCTTTGCAAATACAACTACAAAAATTCAGCAGTATCCGATTCACAAAAATGCGTTCTATTATTTCATTTTCTCTGACTTTTGGAAAGCTAAAGATAGCGCATTTAGCTGTCGCTCGGCAGAATATTTTTCGCAACTTAAAAGTCTTAATGATATGATACGCACAAATTTTAAGGTTAGAGTGCTTATGAATAAATCTGAAGACAAAGTGATTAATGCTGCCGTCCAGCTGCTTACCATCGAGCCGGATGAAGAGCTACAACGCATTGATAATTATCTGCTTACCAAGTTAAAAGGCGTGCCGAAAAGTTTAATTTACCGCATTATTCGCAAAGGTGAAGTGCGCGTCAATAAAGGCAGAATTAAACCTGAATATAAATTACAGGTCGGCGATGTTGTCCGTATTCCACCGGTACGCATCAGTGAAAAAAGTAATACTGCACCACTTTCAACCAAATTAAATAAAGTTAATGCGTTGGAACAACAGATTTTATTTGAAGATGATCAACTATTAATTATCAATAAACCTTCCGGCATTGCGGTGCACGGCGGTAGCGGTTTAAGTTTCGGCGTTATTGAAGCATTACGTGCTTTACGCCCACAAGCGAAATTTTTAGAATTGGTACACCGTTTAGATCGCGATACCTCCGGCATTTTATTAGTCGCGAAAAAACGTTCCGCCTTGCGGAATCTACATCAACAACTTCGTGAAAAAACGATACAAAAAGATTATTTGGCATTAGTGCGCGGTGAATGGCAGTCCCATTGCAAAGTGGTCAAAGCCCCTTTATTAAAAAATGAATTATCCAGTGGTGAGCGCATCGTAAAAGTGAGTGATCAAGGAAAACCTTCGGAAACCAGATTTAAGGTGGAAGAACGTTTTAAGATTGCCACCTTAGTGAAAGCATCACCGGTAACCGGCAGAACCCATCAAATTCGCGTTCATACGCAATATGCCGGACATCCTATTGCTTTCGACAGTAAATATGGCAGTAAAGAGTTTGATCAACTGCTAGCACCGCTCGGATTGCAACGGCTTTTTCTACACGCCGCAAGTATTCGTTTTACCCATCCGAAAAGCGGTGAACAGATGGTTATCTCTGCACCGCTGGATCAACAGTGCAAACAGCTGTTAGCAAAGCTGCGCAATTAATGTTCCGCTTGGGGCATTATTCTAAAGGCAATAATTCCCCATTCTGCAACTGAAATTTACTCCCTTCCTGCCAATAAGGTTGCTGCAACTGTTCAGGCGTAATCGCGGTAATAATCACCTGCGATTGGCTTTCTTTTAAACGTTGCGCCAATAAGGCTCGTTTATTCGGATCAAGCTCTGAAGCAAAGTCATCAATTAAAAAAATACAGTGCCGTTGCTGCTGCCGCATTAAATGCTCCCCTTGTGCCAATCGCAACGCACACATCAATAACTTTAATTGTCCTCTTGAAAGAATATCTTCTGCCGGCATTCCGTTTGCTCTGAATTTAAAATCCGCACGTTGTGGACCGGACATCGTATAGCCGACACTTTTATCTCGTTGAAAATTTTCAATTAAAATATCAGCATAGTCACTCTCTTTATTCCAACCTTGATAAAAGTGAACTTCGATCTCCACCTCCGGTAAAAATAAGCGGCAAGTCTGCGTAATTTCTGTTTTCAGTTCATCCGCATAACGTTGTCGCCATTCACTAATTTGTTGTGCTAATTGGCACAATTGCTGATCCCAAATTTTTAGCAAGGCATAATCATCCACTTGCTGCAATGCTGCATTACGTTGCTTTAATAAACGATTCATTGCCGACCAATGATGATGAAACTGCGGTTCAAGATGGAATAACCCCCAATCAAGAAAAGCGCGGCGATAACTTGGACCACCATTAATCAAGGTTAGCCCTTCCGGAGTAATAAGCTGCATCGGTAATAAATGCGCAAGATCAGAAATTTTATGACCATCCTTGCCATTGATTCGAATCGTATTTTCACCTTGTCGTGTTTTCTGCAATCCTAATGCCCACGACTGTTGCTGCTCTTCCACTTTAGCAAATAGCGTGAATTCAGCTTGTTCATATTGAATAATACGATTCACCACTGAGCTTTTAAAAGAACGCCCGTGTCCAAGAAAATAGATCGCTTCCAACAGGCTGGTTTTACCGCTGCCGTTATGCCCAATTAAAAAATTAAAGCCTGAATTTAAGGCTAAATTCACGGCTTTAATATTTCTAAAATGTTGAATATTGAGTTGAGATAAAGCCATAACTATAAACGCATCGGCATAATCACATATTCGGCATTACTCTGTTCACAATCTTCTATTAAGCAGCTTGAAGTGGCATCCGTTAAACGCATTCTCACCGACTGACATTTCAATGCATTTAATACATCCAAAATGTAGCTGACATTAAAGCCGACTTCCATCGATTCGCCTTGATAACTCACATCAATCACTTCTTCCGCCTCTTCCTGATCCGGATTCTGCGCCAAAATTTTTAACTGATTGGCTTCAATAATTAAACGCACACCGCGGAAACGTTCATTAGACAAAATGGCGGCTCGAATACACGCCTGTTTTAATGAATTCCAATCCACTTCCAAAATGCGATCCGCATTCTTCGGCAACACTCGACGATAATCAGGGAAGCGTCCATCAATCAACTTCGAGGTAAAAATCACATTATTAAGATGCACTTGAATATTGCTTTGTCCCATTCGGATATAAGCATTTTCACTATTGCTATCAAGTAAACGCATTAACTCGATAACCCCTTTGCGCGGCACAATAATGGCATAATCCGGAACATTCTGTTGCAACTGAATACCGCAAACCGCCAAGCGATGCCCGTCAGTTGCCACTGTTCTTAATACATTATTTTCAGTTTCAAACTTCATTCCATTTAAAAAATAACGTGCATCCTGATTTGCCATTGAAAATTGGGTGGCTTCCATCACACGGCGCAACACCGATTGTTCAATATTTAATTCAACATCAACATCCAGCTGTGTTAAATTCGGATAACTTTCCGCCGGCAATGTAGCTAAATTAAATTTACTGCGCTCCGCTGTAACTAAAACACGATCATTTTCATAATTGACGGTAATTTGAGCATCTTCATTCAATGAACGGCAAATATCCAAAAATTTACGCGCCGGAATGGTAAAGGTGCCGTTTTCACTGGATGACTCCAGTTGCACAAAAGTGGAAAGCTCAACCTCAAGATCCGAACCGGTTAAGGTTAAGCGATCACCATCAATCTGCACTAAAATATTATTTAACACAGGTAAAGATGGACGATTATTCAACACTCCACACACCTGTTGTAAAGGTTTTAATAAATTCTCTCTTGCGACAATAAATTGCATAAAGCCCACCTTTAAGTTGATAACGTTCTAATAAGATTTGAATAATCTTCACTGATATTATTGTCTGAATCACGTAATTCAGCAATTTTCCGACAAGCGTGCAACACAGTAGTATGATCACGATCGCCGAAAGCTCGACCGATTTCAGGCAAACTATGATTGGTTAACTCTTTTGACAATGCCATTGCCATTTGGCGTGGACGCACCACCGAACGCGCTTTACTTTTTGATTTTAAATCAGCGACTTTGATGCGATAACGTTCCGCCACCACACGTTGAATATTATCTAATGTGACGGAACGATCGTGCACTGCCAACATATCTTTTAATGTTTCGCGCACAAAATCAATCGTGATCGGCTGACCGGTAAAATTCGCATTGGCACTGACACGATTTAAAGCACCTTCCAATTCGCGCACATTAGTACGCAATTTCTGACCGATAAAAAAAGCCACTTCTTCAGGTAAAACAATATTGCTCTCTTCCGCCTTTTTCAACAAAATCGCCACTCTTGTTTCCAATTCCGGTGGTTCGATGGCAACACTTAACCCCCAATTAAAGCGAGATTTTAAACGCTCTTCTATTTTATCAATCTCTTTAGGATAACGATCGGAGGTCAAAATGATCTGTCGTCCGCCTTCAAACAGACTGTTGAAAGTATGGAAAAACTCTTCCTGTGATCCCTCTTTACCGGCGAAAAATTGAATATCATCAATCAATAACGCATCTAAAGAACGATAGAACTTCTTAAATTTTTCAATCGTTTCTGTTTTTAATGCTTTGACTAACTCTTGTACAAAACGTTCGGAATGAATGTAAACCACTCTGGCATTCGGCTTATTTTTCAAAATACCGTTACCGATCGCGTGTAATAAGTGCGTTTTACCTAAGCCCGTTCCTCCATAAAGGAATAGCGGATTATAGCCTTCGTCACCGATCTTTTCTGCAACTTTTTGTGCAACTACTCTGGCTAACTGATTGGATTTACCTTGCACAAAATTATGAAATTCATATTTAGGATTGAGGTTAGTTTTAAATTTATGCGCTGTTTGTGCTTGTTCCGCATTTGCTTCGGTAACGGCAACAGACGCATTTTCTTCCACTTGAATCGCTTCTCTAACCGGACGTGTTCCTTCACGGACACGCACAATAAATTGCGGATTTTCCGTCAAAAAACGAACAATTTCCTCTATTTGAGATAAATATTTATCCTGAACCCAGTCGCGAACGAATCGGTTCGGTGCATACAGAACCATAGTAGTATCTGAAATATCCGCTTGAAGCGGACGTAACCAAGTACTGAAATCTATCTCGGAAGTCTTATCTTGCAATTGTAATAGGCAACTTTGCCATAAAGAAGAAAATCTATGCTGTTCCATAGGTCTGGTCTATTGATTATTGGCTTTCTATCTGAACTCATTTAAAATCGAGGTGTATCATACAATAAACTCCAGTTAAGATCTTCACTAAAGATCAATTTTTAGTGGTATTTCTGATGTCATTCAGACCTATGATATAGCATTGCCGATAGAAGCGAACGAAAAACCGCTTTTTTACCGTTTAATATTTGACGAATGGCAAAATTATGATTAGAATTGCGTCCTCTTTTTATTGTAACTTTTTGTTTTAATGAAATGGTGCTGTTCAGCTTCACGCTAACAGTTTCACATTTTGGATATTAAAACTTTATTTATTAGGTAGATAAGAAAATGAAACGTACTTTCCAACCTTCTGTATTAAAACGTAGCCGCACCCACGGTTTCCGTGCTCGTATGGCAACTAAAAAAGGTCGCCAAGTTTTAGCTCGTCGTCGCGCTAAAGGTCGTGCGCGTTTAAGTGCATAATCTGATTATCGAGTGTCTAAGCTAGGTTTTTCACGGGAGTTACGTTTGTTAACTCCCTCTCAATTTAATTTTGTTTTCCAACAACCTTTCAGAGCTTCTTTGCCTGAAATTTCCATTATCGCTCGTCCCAATACTTTACAGCATCCTCGATTAGGTTTAACTGTTGCCAAAAAATATGTAAAACGTGCCAATCAACGCAATCGTATTAAACGAATTTGTCGTGAAAGTTTCCGTTTACAACAACATTTATTACCCGATTATGATTTCATTATCATTGCAAGAAAAGGCATTGGTGATATAGATAATGCGTTGTTATTCAAAATGTTAGATAAATTATGGCAACGACATCTACGCTTTTCAAAAAAATCTTCATCGGCATAATCCGCTTTTATCAGCTTGCAATCAGCCCATTGATTGGTCCGCGTTGTCGCTTCACCCCGACTTGTTCTCAGTATGGGATTGAAGCAATTCAAACACACGGAGTGATAAAAGGGGGTTGGCTTACACTGAAGCGTATATTAAAATGTCATCCTTTTGGTTCATCAGGCTATGATCCTGTACCGCCACATATTGATAATCATAAACCACAGAGAAAAAAATAATGGATTCAAGACGTAGTTTACTCGTAATTGCTTTGCTCTTTATCTCATTTTTGATTTACCAACAATGGGAAATAGACAACAATCCTCAACCGGCGCAGACTGCAACCCAAACTCAAGTTGATAAGAGTGAAGTGCCGACCACGGTCAGTACAGCAGCCAACACCACCATTGATAACAATCAACAGCAAGGTAAAATCATCACCTTACAAAGTGATGTCTTGCGTTTAAAAATTGATACCTTAGGCGGTGATATTGTCGAAGCCCAATTATTAAAATATGGTGCTGAATTACATTCAGAAACTCCTTTCGCTTTGCTAAAAAATACACCTCAACAAGTTTATATTGCTCAAAGCGGATTAATTGGTGCTAACGGTAGCGATACTGTTGCCGGACGTGCCGATTATCAAGTAGAAGGTGATAATTTCACCTTAGCTGAAGGTCAGAATGAACTGAGCGTTCCATTTACATTCAGCAAAGATGGCGTTACCTACCGCAAAATTTTCACATTAAGCCGTAACAGTTATGATGTCAAAGTGAACTACGAAGTTACCAATAACAGTGGTGCAACTATTCAAGTTCAACCATATGCCCAGCTTAAACATACCTTAGTGGAAAGTTCCGGAAATATCGCAATGCCGACTTATACCGGTGGCGCATACTCTTCATCCGAAACCAATTACAAAAAATACTCTTTTGAAGATATGCAAAAAGAGAATCTCGCAATTAAAACCAAACAAGGTTGGGCAGCGATTCTGCAACACTATTTTGTTTCAGCTTGGATCCCAAATCAGGATGCCGATAATCAGTTATACACCTCAACACAAGGTGATTTCGCTTATATCGGTTTTCGTGGTCCAGTTGCTTCTATTGCCAATGGCGCGACTGACACAATCAGCAGCCAACTTTGGGTCGGTCCGAAATTGCAAAATGAGATGGAAACCGTTGCCCCTCACTTGGATTTAACCGTTGATTATGGTTGGGCTTGGTTTATTGCAAAACCATTGTTCTGGTTATTGCAGTTTATTCAAAGCCTTGTTCACAACTGGGGCTTGGCAATTATAGGTGTTACTATTGTTGTAAAAGCCATTCTTTATCCGCTTACTAAAGCTCAATATACTTCAATGGCGAAAATGCGTATGTTACAACCAAAAATTCAGGAAATGCGTGAACGTTTCGGTGATGATCGTCAACGTATGAGCCAAGAAATGATGAAACTTTATAAAGAAGAAAAAGTAAATCCTCTTGGTGGCTGTTTGCCGATTTTGTTGCAAATGCCAATCTTCATCGCATTATATTGGACATTCTTAGAAGCGGTTGAATTGCGTCACGCACCGTTCTTCGGCTGGATTCAAGACTTATCGGCACAAGATCCATATTATATTCTGCCGTTATTGATGGGGGCATCAATGTTCTTATTGCAAAAAATGTCGCCAACTCCGGTTGCCGATCCAATGCAACAAAAAGTGATGATGTTTATGCCGGTGATGTTTACCTTCTTCTTCTTATGGTTCCCATCAGGCTTAGTACTTTACTGGTTGGTATCAAACCTCATTACTATTGTGCAACAACAACTTATTTATCGAGGATTGGAAAAGAAAGGATTGCATTCTCGCCATAAATAAATTTACGAAATAATAGCAAGGCATCTTTATTAAGATGCCTTAAATTTATATAGAAACAAGAGAAAAATATGATAGAAAAAGAAACGATTGTCGCGCAAGCAACACCTCCCGGTCGAGGTGGCGTAGGCATTTTGCGTGTTTCCGGCCCGCTTTCTGAACAAGTTGCTAAAGAGGTTTTAGGAAAAACATTAAAACCTCGCTTTGCTAACTATCTGCCTTTTAAAGACATTGATGGTTCAGTGTTGGATCAAGGCATTGCCCTCTTTTTCAAAGCACCTAACTCCTTTACCGGAGAGGATGTTTTGGAATTGCAAGGACACGGTGGACAGGTTATTTTGGATCTGCTCTTAAAACGTATTCTACAGATTAAAGGCATTCGTCTAGCCAGACCGGGAGAGTTTTCAGAACAGGCGTTTTTAAACGACAAAATTGATTTAGCGCAGGCAGAAGCAATCGCTGATTTGATTGATGCCAGTTCAGAACAGGCAGCCCGTTCAGCGTTAAAATCTCTGCAAGGCGAATTTTCCACCAAAGTCCATCAATTAGTGGATGAATTGATCTATTTACGTACCTATGTTGAAGCGGCGATTGACTTTCCGGATGAAGAAATTGATTTTCTTGCTGATGGCAAAATCGAAGCGCATTTAAATCAAATTATAGCCAAAGTAGCAGAAGTCCAATCTCAAGCGAAACAAGGTTCTTTACTTAGAGAAGGAATGAAAGTGGTGATTGCCGGTCGTCCGAATGCCGGTAAATCAAGCCTATTGAATGCATTGTCCGGTCGTGATGCCGCCATTGTTACTGATGTTGCCGGCACAACTCGTGACGTATTGCGGGAACATATTCACTTGGATGGAATGCCGTTGCATATTATTGATACCGCCGGTTTGCGTACCGCTACGGATGAAGTGGAACGTATCGGTATCGAACGGGCTTGGCAAGAAATTGATCAAGCCGATCGTGTATTATTTATGCTCGACAGCACGACAACAGATGAAACACTGCCGGAAAAAATTTGGCCGGAATTTATGTCCAGATTGCCGCCATCAATCCCTGTTACGATTATTCGTAATAAAGCCGATATTAGCAGCGAAACAGAAGGCATTCGCACTGAAAACGGTTATACCACCATTACCCTTTCCGCCAAAACGCAGCAAGGTATTCAATTATTGAAAGCGCATCTCAAAGAGAGTATCGGCTATCAAACCGTTACCGAAGGAGGCTTTTTAGCTCGTCGTCGCCATTTGGAAGCATTAGAGCAAGCAGCGCAACATTTGCAGCAAGGGCATATCCAATTAACTCAATTCTATGCCGGTGAACTGTTGGCTGAAGAATTGAAAATGGCACAGAACGCACTCAGCGAGATCACGGGACAATTCACTTCTGATGATTTACTTGGTAATATTTTCAGCTCTTTCTGTATCGGCAAATAAAAAATGCGTGCTCAGCACGCATTTCAGACCGCTGACAAACCCACCTTTCCAAAATCATTTGATAAAAGTGGGTTTGTTTTTTTACTTTGTTGCTTTTCTCTTGCTTTTCCTTTCAGATAACGGTGCCAGCGGTCATTTTCGCTGATTGTTTTACCCATGCCTCAAACAAGTAAAATTGACGCCATAAATAAGACAAAATAGCCCATACCACCAGGGCGATTTTCTTGATATTTTGTGCTATAGCCGCCAGGAAGCATTGCATTTGCACTTTGGATAATCCTCTATAACGAGCATAGCGATGTCCGTGATGTTGTTTGGCATCCGCAAAGCTGCGCTCTACGGTTTCCGCTCGGCGTTGGTAAAGTTTTCTGCCCTGCCTCGATACTCTCACTGCATTGGCATTGTCCACGGCATCTTGGTAGAGATGCCTGGTGATGAGGCGTTCGGCTTTTTGGTTTTGGGTACATTGTGAGCGTAGTGGGCAAGTTTGGCAGTAGGTCGGGTTGGATTTATAAGTGTGATAACCTTCT
>NZ_KB903693.1 GCF_000379785.1 Gallibacterium anatis DSM 16844 = F 149
TCATAGCTATGATGTGCTAGATGTTAGTGAGTTTACGCACTATAGAATTAACCACAGTACTCATTTTGCTGAGCGGCGAAATCACATTAATGGGATAGAGAATTTTTGGAATCAAGCAAAGCGTGTGCTAAGAAAGTATAATGGAATTGATCGAAAATCTTTCCCTCTTTTTTTGAAAGAATGTGAGTTTCGTTTCAACTATGGGACACCATCTCAACAGCTCAAAATCCTGCGGAAATGGTGTCAGATTTAACGCTAATCTACTTCAGCCCCAAATTCAAATTCACGGTAATTCTTTATTAAATGCTGCACTTTATATTGAAAACCGCGCACTTTCTCGCGGTGCGGAAACCAAAGCCGGCATTAAAATTATCGATCTGAACCCAAATAAAGAAAATGGTGGCTCGCTGTATCTGGCAAAAGATGTGACTGCCGGTTTATATCAGTATATGTTGACGCACGGTGGAATCGGCGCGGATGATCAATCCGACTGGTATTTAACCTCTTCTTACATCAAACAAGATGACAAGGTTAGTCCTGTGGTGATCGCTGAACCAGAAACCACACAACCTGCACCAACAATGGGTAAAGATCGCAGTGTTGCTTCAACTGATTTATCTGTTGAAGCGCAATCTGTTGCAGAATCTCAGCCTGTTACTGAAGATCAGCCTGTAGTTGAAGATTCTGCTGTAGATACTGCTCCTACAGAAACTCACAATATGGTTGCAAACCAACCTGCTGTTGAAGATCAACCTGTGGTTGCGAACCAACCTGCTGTTGAAGCTCAACCTGTGGCTGAAACTCAACCTGTTGTTGAAACTCAACCTGTGGTCGCAAACCAACCTGTTGCTGAAACTCAACCGGTGGTTGCAAACCAACCTGCTGCTGAAACTCAACCTGAAGTAGCAAACCAACCTGCTGCTGAAGTTCAACCGGTGGTTGCAAACCAACCTGCTGCTGAAGTTCAACCGGTGGTTGCAAACCAACCTGCTGTTGAAACTCAACCGGTGGTTGCAAACCAACCTGTTGTTGAAACTCAACCGGTGGTTACAAACCAACCTGTTGTTGAAACTCAACCGGTGGTTACAAACCAACCTGTTGTTGAAACTCAACCTGTGGTTACAAACCAACCTGTTGTTGAAACTCAACCTGTGGTTACGAACCAACCTGCTGTTGAAACTCAACCTGTGGTTGCGAACCAACCTGTTGTTGAAACTCAACCGGTGGTCGCAAACCAACCTGTTGTTGAAGATCAACCTGAAGTAGCAACTCAACCTGTGGTTGAAGAACAACTCACTACCAACAAAGATTCAGCAAAACCTCGTAATAGAAGAAATGCAGGTGGTTATATTGAAGATTCTTCTGTAGATACTGCTTCTACAGAAACTAACAATGTCGTAGCAACTCAACCTGTTGCTGAAACTAACAGCGTTGTAACAGCTGCTAATGTGGCTGAGGAAACAGCAGATAACAGCCCTGTTGCAACATCCTCAGTAACATCGGATGTACCGGCATCACAACTGCAACGTATTTTGAATAATAATGCAACATTATTGGCTTCTCTGCCTTATATCAGCCAATATTTATCTGAATTGCATTTAGATTACGCTCGCCGTAATCCGAACACACCATTATGGGATCGTCAAAATCATTTAGATTATTGGGTGAATGTTGCTTATGCGCACAATCGTGTGAAAGGTGATCATTTCCTTAACCTAAGACAAAATAGCCAAATTTTATCTATCGGTAAGGATGTCATCACGACAAAAAATATGGTAGCGGGTTTATCTGCGACTTACTCTAAAACACAAAACTCCGTGGATAACTATATTAATTGCCAATTAGGCTTGCGTTGTTATTCAGGTAAAGTCACTTCTGAAATGGCTTCTGTTAATGGCTATTATCTCTATAACTGGGATAATTGGTATGCTCAAGCCGTGATGAGTGTTGGACGAGTAACACATAAATTCAAGAATGCGGATAAAGAAAAATATAAACAACACGGTTATATCGCTTCTGCTGAGCAGTTATTAGGTTATCGCTATCCAATGAATTCAAATTGGACTGTTTATGCTGATCTCGGATTACAAGAAAGTTACCATCACTATTCTGCGATGTCAGTGGCACAAATCGCGGTAGATAAGATTAGCGAACACAACATTAATGCGTTAATGAATATTGGTACACAATATCGCATTGAAAAATTTGCTTTCTCATCTAATTTAAGATTAGTGAAGAACTTGCGTGATTTTGATCGTTTAACAATGGATAACACGGTAATTCTAGATAAATTTGCTAAAGATAGTGCGGCTATCTCCGGCAACGCTAGATATTACTTTACCAATAATATTTCGCTCTTTATGAATATTGAGTATTTACGCTCTTTAAATAGAGATGAAAAACGTCAGCTTAATTATCAGGCTGGTTTGAATATTCAGTTTTAATTGAGCTAAATAAGAAGTTCCGCGATAACAAAAGCTAAGATCTTAAAGGTCTTAGCTTTTTTAATGGAATATTTTATCGAAACATAGTCACCCAATGCCGGTCAGTTTGTAACTGGTACTAAAAAACCCCATAATCCGCGAGGTTTATGGGGTTTCATCAAACTGTGGAATAAAACAAATTAAACGTTTTCAATTTGACCGATTAATGAACGTAAACGTTCTTGCCAACGTTGTTGTTCTTCTTTTAATTGCGCATTTTCAGCATTAAGTTGATCTTTTTCAGATTGAAGCGCTTGATTCGCTTGTTCGACATTTGCCTTTTGCTCTTTCAATTCTTCAATTTCCATTTGAAGCAGTTGAATGGTTTCAACCGCTTGTTTAATTTTGGCTTCAAGTTGATCTAAAATTTCTAAAGACATAATTATTATTCCTCATTTGTTGTCCAATACATCAGAATGGATAACATTCTATCCTAGATAGCGCCTTATTTCATCAAAAACCTTCTAAATGATTGAAAGCTCGCCGCTATTGCGCAAGGCTTTATCTGTTGTGCTGTGAAGAAATTAAAAAACTTTAATAAATCATTTAAGCAAACGTTTGCTAGGTGCTAGAATGGGGCAATTTTTTGGTTAACTCAATAAGGAAAGTATATGAAAAGAGCATTGGCTATCGAATTTTCTCGTGTTACGGAAGCAGCTGCGCTTGCCGGTTTTGCTTGGTTAGGGCGTGGTGATAAAAATGCAGCTGATGCTGCCGCAGTAAAAGCAATGCGCACAATGTTGAATCAGATCGAAATGAACGGTGAGATCGTCATTGGTGAGGGTGAAATCGATGAAGCACCTATGCTCTATATTGGTGAGAAATTAGGCAAAGGCGGTAATGAAGAAGATATTGCGATCGCGGTCGATCCTATTGAGGGAACTCGTATGGTGGCAATGGGGCAGGCAAATGCTATTGCGGTGTTGGCTGCCGGTGGTAAGAAAACTTTCTTACGCGCGCCGGATATGTATATGGAAAAATTGGTGGTTGGTCCTGAGGTGAAAGGAATGATTGATCTCAATCTGCCATTGGAACAAAACTTACGCCGTGTTGCCTCTAAAATGGGGAAACTACTTTCTCAACTTACTGTGGTAACACTGGATAAACCTCGTCATCAAACCGTGATTTATAAAATGCAACAGCTCGGCGTAAAAGTATTGGCGATTCCGGATGGGGATGTTGCTGCGGCGCTTTTATGTTGTTTGCCGGATACCGGTGTGGATATGATGTATTGTATCGGTGGTGCGCCGGAAGGTGTGGTCGCTGCCGCCGGTATTCGTGCATTGGGCGGTGATATTCAAGCGCGCCTGTTAACCAGAGAGGTGGTGAAAGGCGACAGTGAGGAAAATCGTGCTTTTGCCGAAAGCGAACGCCGCCGTTGTCAGGAAATGGGAGTAGAGGTAAATAAAGTCCTCACCTTGGATCAGCTTGTTCGTGATGATAATTTGGTTTTCTCCGCCACCGGCATTACGCACGGCGACTTGTTAAAAGGTGTTCATCGTAAAGGTGATGTTGCTACCACTGAAACCTTGCTGATTCGCGGACATTCACGCACCATCCGCCGTATTCAATCCTTCCACTATTTAGATCGCAAAGATCCTGAAATTTATCGTTTGATTAATGAGTAGTTGAAATTCCCCTTGTGTAGCAAGGGGATTTTTTATTTGAACAATTTTAAAGCAATTTCTTTAATATTCTGTTCCGACAACGTTTCTTTTTTAAAGAAATTCTTTAACCAATTTATCCGTTTTTCTAGTGTTTTTGGATAATGTTTTTTCTCTATTGTCTGTAAATGAGTTACGGCACGTTTAATATATGATATTAAAGTGTTCTCTGGAAAATTTACCTGTTCCATAATAAATTTTATCTGTTTATCCGATAAATCTTCCTCTTTTAACACGTTTTTTATCCAATTTAGACGACTTTTTTCTTTTTTCGGTATGGAATGAATAGATTTCACACTAATTTTTATAAGCTGTTGTTGGACTTTAAGGATAGCTTGTTCAATGCTGGTAGGGTATGAACGTTCCTCTGAACTTACCTTTGTAGGGTTCGGTGCTATAAGAGCACAAGGAGAAGTTAATAACGGAAGAGATAATCTATCTGAGATTACATTATTCTCTACTCTTAACGAATTTAATTCTTCAATATCATCAACACGTTTAGCAAAGGCAACTCGTTTTAAAGTTAAATAATGAGAAATAATAGAATCAAACCCTTTATCTTTGGATACAATATAAAGCTCATCGAAGTGTCGTTCTGTTGTAATCCTTGCCATTGTGTCGATAATAATAAAATCTAATGCATTTTTACCTACTCCATAACTCTCAATAATTTGACAATTCTGTCCAAAATGAATTAGCGATTTTACTAACTCTAACGGTAACATCTTCTGTTTTACCCCGACACACACCACAACAAAACTCTCTTCCGGTAACAAAATATTTATCGTTTCCGGCTGAACATTTTCATAATCAATTAATACTAACTTCATCAAAAACTCCCAAACGGATTACTCAGTGCTTAATATATTTAGTGATAGGAAAAAACATAGTTTTTACAGATTAGAAATTATAAAGCAACATTTTATATACTGCTCTATAAATTTAAATATTATTTGAACGGCATAAAAAAATACCGAACGGATTGCTCCATTCGGTATTTTTACTAGAAATTAGCAGCAGAGTTAAATTAATCTTCTACCATATTGAGCATTTCTGCCAAGTTCGCTGTCGCTTCTTCCGCAGTAATGGTTGGTTCTTCCGTTACCAATTCATTGCCGTTATTAGCCGCCGCAGCGCGTTTTTTCGCTTTGCTTTGGTGGTAGGCAAAACCTGTTCCCGCAGGAATTAAGCGTCCAACAATCACGTTTTCTTTTAAGCCGCGTAACTCATCACGTTTACCGGCAACTGCTGCTTCAGTAAGGACACGTGTTGTTTCTTGGAACGATGCCGCAGAGATAAAGGATTCTGTTGCCAATGACGCTTTAGTGATACCAAGCAATTCACGTTGGAATTCTACTAACGGTTTACCCTCTTCCGCACGTTTACGGTTCACCACTTTCACACGAGCCACTTCAACCTGTTCTCCTTCAAGGAATTCAGAGTCGTATGGGTTTGTGATGATGCACTTACGCAACATTTGGCGCACGATAACTTCGATATGTTTATCGTTAATTTTTACCCCTTGTAAGCGGTAAACGTCTTGAACTTCATTAACGATATATTCAGTAACCGCACGAACACCGCGTAAGCGTAAAATATCGTGTGGTGATTCCGGACCATCAGAAATAATATCCCCACGTTGAACCATTTCACCTTCAAACACGTTAAGTTGACGCCATTTAGGAATCATCTCTTCGTGTGCTTCGCCTTCGTTCGGTGTAATAACCAAACGGCGTTTACCTTTGGTTTCTTTACCGAATGAAACTACCCCAGAAATTTCTGCAAGGATTGCCGGTTCTTTCGGTTTACGCGCTTCAAACAAGTCTGCAACACGTGGAAGACCACCGGTAATATCTTTAGTACCTGATGATTCTTGTGGAATACGTGCTAAAGAGTCCCCGATATTCACTTCGGCATTGTCATCTAATGTCACAATAGCTTTACCCGGTAGGAAGTATTGCGCTGCAACATCTGTACCCGGAATTAAGACATCATTGCCTTGAGCATCTACTAATTTCAATGCCGGACGCAGATCTTTACCTGCTGTCGCACGTTCACCGACATCTTGAACAACAATAGAAGACAAACCGGTCAATTCATCAGTTTGACGAGTTACGGTTAGGCCATCAACGATATCAACAAATTTCACGAAACCTTGCGCTTCTGAAACAACCGGCATTGTATGCGGATCCCAGTTAGCTACGGTTTCACCGGCGGTAATTTCATCGCCGTTCGCTTTGCTTAACACAGAACCGTATGGCAATTTATAATGCTCTTTAGTACGTCCGAAAGTATCGATCACGGTTAATTCGGTATTACGTGAAGTAATCACCAATTTACCTTCGTGATTAGTTACGAATTTCGCATTGGTTAAACGGATAGTACCGGTATTTTTAACCTGAATGCTTGATTCTTTCGCTGCCGCAGAAGCCGCACCACCGATATGGAAAGTACGCATTGTCAACTGTGTACCCGGTTCACCGATAGATTGTGCTGCGATAACACCGATTGCTTCACCTTGGTTAATTAAGTGACCACGTGCAAGATCGCGTCCGTAACATTTCGCACAAACACCGAAATCAGTATCACAAGTTACAACAGAACGCACTTTAATGCTGTCTACAGAGTATTTATCAATCACTTCACACCATTTTTCATCTAATAGTGTATTACGAGGGATTAATACTTGTTCTGTACCCGGTTGCAACACATCTTCTGCTGTTACACGCCCCAACACCAACTCTTTCAAGCTGACTTTTTCATCACCGCCTTCGATTAATGGGGTCATCACGATACCTTCGTGAGTACCACAGTCATCTTCAACAACGACTAAATCTTGTGCCACATCAACCAAACGACGAGTCAAGTAACCTGAGTTTGCCGTTTTTAATGCGGTATCCGCCAAACCTTTACGCGCACCGTGGGTTGAAATAAAGTACTGCAATACGTTCAAACCTTCACGGAAGTTTGCTGTAATCGGGGTTTCAATGATCGAACCATCCGGACGAGCCATCAAACCACGCATACCGGCAAGCTGACGAATCTGCGCCGCAGAACCACGCGCACCGGAATCAGCCATCATAAAGATGCTGTTAAATGATGCTTGTTTTTCTAACTCTCCTTGACGATTGACTACTTCTTCTGTTGAAAGGTTTTCCATCATCGCTTTGGCAACACGTTCGTTAGCTGCCGCCCAAATATCAATCACTTTGTTGTAACGTTCACCGGCAGTTACCAAACCTGAGTTAAATTGTTCTTGAATTTCAGCAACTTCTTCTTCGGCAGAAGAGATAATTTCATATTTCTTCTCCGGAATAACCATATCGTCAATACCAACTGATGAACCTGATCGTGCTGCATAAGCAAAACCAGTATACATAATTTGGTCAGCAAAGATCACACTGTCTTTCATTCCCAAACGGCGATAACTTTCGTTGATCAATTTAGAAATCTGTTTCTTACCTAATGTTTGATTAAATAAGCTAAATGGCATACCTTTCGGAGCAATCATCCATAAAATAGCTCGACCGACTGTGGTATCTGTCAATGTGGTTTTTGCTTCAAATTCACCGTTTTCATTCTTCTCATATTCGGTAATACGCACTTTGACACGAGAGTGAAGTTCCGCACGCCCAGTACGATACGCTTTTTCAGCTTCGCGTGGATCTTGCAACAACA
Source organism: Gallibacterium anatis DSM 16844 = F 149 (assembly GCF_000379785.1). Taxonomy (GTDB): domain Bacteria; phylum Pseudomonadota; class Gammaproteobacteria; order Enterobacterales; family Pasteurellaceae; genus Gallibacterium; species Gallibacterium anatis. The sequence goes on from NZ_KB903693.1 coordinate 7,826, forward strand.
TTCCTTCGCCTTTACCGTTCACTTTTTCACGGGTCATATAGTAAAGCCCCAATACCACGTCTTGTGACGGAACGATAATCGGATCACCGTTTGCCGGAGATAAAATGTTATTGGTAGACATCATTAACGCACGCGCTTCCAACTGTGCTTCCAACGTTAATGGTACGTGAACCGCCATTTGGTCACCATCGAAGTCCGCGTTGAACGCCGCACAAACTAACGGGTGTAATTGAATCGCTTTACCTTCAATCAAAATCGGCTCAAATGCCTGAATACCTAAACGGTGCAAAGTCGGTGCACGGTTAAGAAGGATTGGATGTTCGCGAATAACTTCTGCCAAAATATCCCAAACAATCGCATCTTCACGTTCAACCATTTTCTTCGCTGCTTTAATGGTTGATGCCAAACCACGGCTTTCTAATTTTGCATAGATAAATGGACGGAATAATTCCAATGCCATTTTTTTCGGTAAACCGCATTGATGCAAGTGTAAGTATGGCCCTACTGTAATTACAGAACGACCGGAATAGTCAACACGTTTACCCAACAAGTTCTGACGGAAACGACCTTGTTTACCTTTGATCATATCCGCTAATGATTTTAATGGGCGTTTATTTGAACCTGTGATTGCACGACCGCGACGACCGTTATCCAACAATGCATCAACAGATTCTTGCAACATACGTTTTTCATTACGCACGATGATGTCCGGCGCAATAAGATCTAATAAACGTTTTAAACGATTGTTACGGTTGATCACGCGACGATATAAATCGTTCAAATCAGATGTCGCAAAACGACCACCGTCAAGCGGAACTAATGGACGTAAATCCGGTGGCAATACCGGCAATACGGTCAACACCATCCATTCCGGTTTGTTGCCGGATTGAATAAATGCTTCCAATAATTTCAAGCGTTTAGTAATTTTTTTACGTTTGGTTTCTGAATTAGTTTCTTGTAACTCTTCGCGCAATGTTTCACATTGATGTTCAAGATCCATATCACGAAGTAAGGCTTGAATAGCTTCCGCACCCATCTTCGCTTCAAATTCATCGCCCCAACGCTCTTCCGCTTCTAAGAATTGTTCTTCTGTAAGCAACTGACCTTTTTCTAAATCGGTCATTCCTGCTTCAATAACAATATAAGATTCAAAATAAAGCACGCGTTCAATATCACGCAACGGCATATCCAATAATAAACCGATACGGGATGGCAACGATTTTAAGAACCAAATATGTGCGACAGGTGAAGCCAGTTCAATATGTCCCATACGTTCACGACGAACTTTAGCTTGAGTAACTTCAACACCACATTTTTCACAAATCACACCACGATGTTTTAAACGTTTATATTTTCCACATAAACATTCGTAGTCTTTGACCGGCCCGAAAATACGCGCACAGAATAGACCGTCACGTTCCGGTTTAAAAGTACGGTAATTGATTGTTTCCGGTTTTTTTACTTCCCCATATGACCACGAACGAATCATATCTGGTGAAGCCAAACCGATTTTGATCACATCAAAATCTTCTCTTGATTTAGATTGTGTTTTTAAAAACTTAACTAAGTCTTTCACAGATTTGCTCCCATCGGAGTTAAACTTAATTCAAGTGCGGCTTATACCGCACTTGGGCTAATTTTGAACTTGATTATTCAGCTTGTTCGTCGTCCAAATCAATATTAATTGCCAAAGAACGAATTTCTTTAAGCAATACATTAAATGATTCAGGCATACTCGGATCCATTTGGTGAGTACCGTCAACGATATTTTTATACATCTTGGTACGACCGTTCACGTCATCCGATTTAACCGTCAACATCTCTTGTAAGGTATAGGCAGCACCGTATGCTTCCAATGCCCAAACTTCCATTTCACCGAAACGTTGGCCACCGAATTGTGCTTTACCACCAAGAGGTTGTTGTGTAACAAGACTATAAGAACCGGTTGAACGAGCGTGCATTTTATCGTCAACTAAGTGGTTCAATTTGAGCATATACATATAACCTACAGTTACCGGACGCTCAAATTTCTCACCGGTACGACCGTCATAAAGTGTAATCTGTCCGGAAGTTGGTAAACCTGCTAATTCCAACAAGCCTTTAATCTCTTTCTCTTCCGCACCATCAAACACCGGCGTTGCAAGAGGCAAGCCTTTACGCAAGTTTTGCGCCAAACGCATCACTTCTTCATCAGTAAAGGTGCTGAGATCCACTTTTTGACAAGCATCACCTAAGTCATACGCTTTTTGGATATATTCACGTAATTTGGCAACTTCCTGTTTCTCTTTGATCATACGGTTAATTTGATCACCGATACCTTTTGCCGCAAAGCCTAAGTGGGTTTCCAAGATCTGACCGATATTCATACGAGATGGTACCCCTAATGGGTTCAACACGATATCCACCGGTTGTCCGTTTTCATCATATGGCATATCTTCAATCGGATTAATCTTAGAGATAACCCCTTTGTTACCGTGGCGACCTGCCATTTTATCTCCCGGCTGAATTTGACGTTTCACCGCAAGATATACTTTGACGACTTTCAACACGCCCGGTGCAAGATCATCACCTTGGATAATCTTATTACGTTTAACCTCTAATTTATGATCAAATTCTTTGCGTAACTCATCCAACTGTTCGGAAAGCTGTTCCAACTGAGCTTGTTTCTCTTCATCTGCAAGAGATTGTTCAAGCCATTTCATACGATCCATCTGTTCAAGCTTATCGGCGCTAAATCCGTTCGCCAACAATAAATTACGCACGCGAGTAAATAAACCGGCTTCAAGAATATCCAATTCCGCAGTTAAATCTTTCTTCGCTTGTTTTAACTGCATTTCTTCGATTTCTAACGCACGTTTATCTTTTTCTACACCGTCGCGTGTAAACACTTGGACATCGATAACAGTACCTGTGGTGCTGTTCGGTACACGTAATGAAGAATCTTTTACATCAGACGCTTTTTCACCGAAGATAGCACGTAATAATTTTTCTTCAGGCGTAAGTTGTGTTTCACCTTTTGGTGTCACTTTACCTACAAGAATATCGCCGCCTTTTACTTCTGCACCGATATAAACGATACCGGATTCATCCAGTTTGCTTAATGCTGCTTCGCCGACATTCGGAATATCCGCAGTGATTTCTTCCGCACCTAATTTCGTATCACGAGCAATACAGGAAAGTTCCTGAATATGAATAGTGGTGAAACGATCTTCCTGAACCACACGTTCGGAAACTAACATTGAGTCTTCGAAGTTATAACCGTTCCAAGGCATAAACGCCACACGCATATTCTGACCTAATGCCAATTCACCTAAGTCAGTTGACGGACCGTCTGCCAACACTTCGCCGCGTCCGATAGGTTCACCTAAAGAAACACAAGGCACTTGGTTAATACAGGTATTTTGGTTTGAACGGGTGTATTTAGTTAAATTATAAATATCAATACCAGCTTCACCCGGAATGGTTTCATCTTCATTTACTTTAACCACGATACGAGAAGCATCAATGTATTGAATATAACCACCACGTTTAGCAACCACTGTTACCCCGGAATCCACCGCAACCGCTTTTTCAATACCGGTACCGACTAACGGTTTATCGGATCTTAATGTAGGCACTGCTTGACGTTGCATGTTCGCTCCCATCAAAGCACGGTTCGCATCATCGTGCTCTAGGAACGGAATCAACGCTGCCGCAACAGATACGATCTGTTGGGTTGAAATATCCATATATTGGATCTCTTCCGGACGATATAACCCGGACTCACCGTGCTCACCACGTGCAGTAACGAAAGTATCGGTAAAGCGGAAATTTTCATCCAAATTAGAGTTTGCCTGCGCAATAACATAATTACCTTCTTCAATTGCAGACAAATATTCAATTTCTTCAGTTACCTGACCGTTAACTACTTTACGATATGGTGTTTCTAAGAAACCGTAATCATTGGTACGCGCATAAACGGATAATGAGTTAATCAAACCGATATTCGGACCTTCAGGGGTTTCGATCGGACAAACACGACCATAGTGAGTTGCGTGAACGTCACGCACTTCAAAGCCGGCACGTTCACGGGTTAAACCACCCGGACCTAATGCAGAAATACGGCGTTTATGAGTAACTTCTGAAAGCGGGTTGTTTTGATCCATAAACTGAGAAAGCTGTGATGAACCAAAGAATTCTTTAACCGCTGCTGAAATTGGTTTCGCATTGATTAAATCCTGCGGAGTAACAGAATCAAGATCGCCTAATGAAAGACGTTCTTTAACCGCACGTTCAACACGTACCAAACCGATACGGAATTGGTTTTCTGCCATTTCGCCCACTGAACGGATACGACGATTTCCTAAATGGTCAATATCATCCACTTCACCTCGACCGTTACGAATGTCGATTAATTTCTTCATTACAAGGATAATATCTTCTTTACTTAGGATACCTGTGCCTTCGCCTTCAGGGATATCTAAAGAACGGTTAAATTTCATACGTCCGACCGCAGAAAGATCGTAACGATCTGATGAGAAGAAGAGATTATCAAATAATCCTTCCGCCGCTTCTTTTGTAGGCGGCTCACCCGGACGCATCATACGATAAATTTCAACTAAAGCACTAAGACGATCGTAAGATGGATCTACTCTTAATGTTTCTGAAATATATGGACCATAATCAAGATCATTGGTGAATAGGGTTTCGATCGTGTTATAACCGGCTTGGCTTAAATTCGCCAATAATTCTAAACTTAATTCCGCATTTGCCGGACAAATAATATCGCCAGTGGTTAAATCTACATAATCTTTAGCGGCAACTTTGCCAACAATGTATTCCGGTGGAACAACAACCTGAGTAACACCATCTTTCTCTAATTGACGAATATGACGCGCAGTAATACGGCGACCACGTTCGACATACACTTTACCATTAGCTTCGATATCAAATGTTGCGGTTTCACCACGCAATCTGTCCGGAACTAAGGTCATTAATAATTGATTATCTTTAATTTCAAATACAATTTTTTCGAAGAATAAATTTAAAATTTCTTCGGTTGTATAACCTAATGCACGCAAAATGATTGTTGCCGGCAATTTACGGCGGCGGTCAATACGCGCAAAGAGATTATCTTTCGGATCAAATTCAAAATCTAACCACGAACCACGATAAGGAATAATTCGTGCGTTATATAAAATTTTTCCTGAAGAATGTGTTTTACCTTTGTCGCTATCAAAGAATACGCCCGGACTACGGTGTAACTGAGAAACAATAACACGCTCTGTTCCATTGATCACAAATGTACCATTATCGGTCATCAATGGAATTTCACCCATATACACATCTTGTTCTTTTATGTCTTTTACTGTGCCGGGTGCAGCATCTTTGTCATAGCTAACAAGGCGTAGTTTCACACGTAATGGCGCTGCATAAGTTGTGCCTCGAATTTGGCATTCTCTAACATCAAATACAGGCTCACCTAACTTATAATCTACATATTGCAACTCAGTATTACCATTGTTGCTCACAATTGGAAATACTGAACGGAATGCAGCCTCTAAACCTTGCTGACCTTCAGGATCTTTCTGGATAAACTTCTCGAAAGAGTCTATTTGGATAGTTAATAAATAAGGGATATTTAGAACTTGCGGACGTTTGCCGAAGTCTTTACGAATACGTTTTTTCTCGGTATAGGAGTAAACCATAGGTTCCTCTGCTTGCTGTTCAGACCCACAATCCACACACTCTCGCTGTATTATACAAGGTGGCAGTGTAAAATTGATACCGTTAGGATTGTTTTATATAAAAAACAATAACTTAAATTCCGTCATCACTGACTTCATTTTCACTACAACTATGAGCGTTAAACGGTAATTTCTCATAGTTTCTGAAAGGCACAAAATGGCTGATGATAAAATCACCAGCCATTTTTGCTAAAAATCAAATAATATCAATTATTTAATTTCAACTTTCGCACCAGCTTCTTCTAGATCTTTCTTAAGAGCTTCAGCTTCTGCTTTAGCAAGACCTTCTTTCAAGGTTGCAGGTGCAGATTCAACTAAGTCTTTAGCTTCTTTTAATCCTAAACCAGTTGCGCTACGAACTGCTTTAATTACTGCAACTTTGTTTGCACCAGCTTCTGCTAATACAACATCAAATTCAGTTTTTTCTTCTGCTGCCGCTGCGTCACCGCCTGCTGCTACTGCTACTGCTGCTGCCGCTGCAGAAACACCGAATTTTTCTTCCATTGCAGAGATAAGTTCTACAATTTCCATTACTGATTTTTCAGCAATTGCTTCAATGATTTGTTCGTTAGTTAATGACATAACAATCGTTTCCTAAAATAAGTAAAAGTTTTAAACCAATAAACCGCTAATATTAAGCAGCTTCTTTTTGATCGCGAATCGCCGCAATAGTACGTACAAGTTTTCCAGCCGCAGCTTCTTTCATTGTACCCATTAAACGTGCAATTGCTTCTTCGTATGTTGGTAGAGTTGCTAGACGATCGATAGCTTTTGCTTCGATGAACTCACCTTCAAAGGCTGCGCCTTTAATTTCGAACTTATCGTTTGCTTTAGCAAATTCTTTGAACAAACGTGCTGCAGCACCTGGATGTTCGTTAGAGAATGCGATAAGAGTCGGACCTTTAAACGTATCTTTCATGCATTCAAATGCGCTACCTTCTACGGCACGACGTAATAAAGTATTACGTACAACACGCATATACACGCCAGCTTCACGAGCTGATTTACGTAATTCAGTCATTTTGTCTACTGTTACACCGCGAGAATCGGCAACAACAGCAGATAACGCACCCTTGGCAACTTCGCTTACTTCAGCAACAACTGCTTGTTTATCTTGAAGATTTAATGCCATTGGCTTTTAGCTCCTGAAATACATCAATCTAGTTTCCTAGACATAAAAAACCCTATCTGACAACTTAACAGAAAGGGACGAATTTCGGTGCCAGAAGCAGAAAAATTCTTATCTGTACACCATCTACGTAGGATAATTAAGAAATTGCTTTCCCCTACGGTCTTGGATGAGGCTTGAATAGGTCAAGCACCAACCAGAATCTTACTAAAAAGTTAAGGTCGTAGATTATAGAGATAACCTACGACAAAGTAAAGCAGATTATAAGCTGCTTTGATCGATTTCAACACCAGCACCCATAGTTGTTGAAAGGCTTACTTTCTTGATGTAAACACCTTTCGCTGTGCTTGGTTTTGCTTTGTTTAATGCAGCCAACAATGCTTGTAAGTTTTCTTTGATTTGATCAGCTTCAAAGTTTGCTTTACCGATAGTAGTGTGGATGATACCGTTTTTATCATTACGGTAACGAACCTGACCGGATTTTGCATTCTTAACAGCTTCTGCAACATTTGGAGTTACAGTACCCACTTTAGGGTTTGGCATTAAACCACGTGGACCAAGGATTTGACCTAATTGACCGACAACACGCATCGCATCCGGAGAAGCGATAACTACGTCGAAGTTCATTTCGCCTTTTTTCACTTGATCTGCTAAATCTTCCATACCTACTAAATCAGCACCAGCTTCTTTAGCCGCTTCAGCATTTGCACCTTGTGTAAATACTGCAACGCGTACAGAACGACCTGTTCCGTGTGGTAATACAGTAGCACCACGAACGTTTTGGTCTGATTTACGTGCATCAATACCTAAGTTTACAGCCACATCAACGCTTTCAACGAATTTCGCTGTTGCTAATTGTTTTAATAAAGCAACTGCTTCGTTGATTTCGTATGCTTTAGTTGAATCTACTGCTGCTTTGATTGCTTTCATGCGTTTGGTTAGTTTTGCCATTGATTAGTCCTCCACTACCAAGCCCATTGAACGTGCAGTACCTTCAATAGATTTCATCTTAGTTTCAATTGTTGCACCAGTCATATCAGCCGCTTTAAGTTCTGCAATTTCACGGACTTGTTGACGAGTTACTTTACCCACTTTATCTTTGTTCGGTTTACCTGAACCAGATTTAATACCAGCTGCTTTTTTCAATAATACTGCTGCCGGAGGAGTTTTAGTGATAAAAGTAAAAGAACGGTCTGCATATACAGTGATTACAACCGGAATCGGTAAACCTTTTTCAATGCTTTCAGTACGCGCGTTGAATGCTTTACAGAATTCCATAATATTCACACCTTGTTGACCTAATGCAGGACCAACCGGTGGAGAAGGGTTTGCCATACCAGCTGCAACTTGCAACTTAACGTAGGCCTGAACTTTCTTTGCCATAGTTTTTATTTCCTCGTTATGGGTGATATCGCCTTTCGGCTCCCCGTTGTTTTAAAAGCACGCCATTCTAAATAAAGAAATAGCGTTTTTCAAGTAAATCAGTTAAAAAATCAGCTCAATTTTTCAACTTGACTAAAATCTAATTCGACAGGTGTTGCGCGACCGAAAATGGACACCGACACTTTTAAGCGGCTCTTTTCATAATCCACTTCTTCCACTGTGCCATTAAAGTCGGCAAATGGTCCTTCTTTAACACGCACCTCTTCGCCAGGTTGGAACATTGTTTTCGGTCTTGGTTTATCGCTGCTCTGTTCTAAACGATTTAAGATCATTTCCGCTTCACGGTTGGAAATTGGTGCAGGATGATCCGGTGTTCCGCCGATAAATCCCATCACTCTTGGCACACTGCGTACCAAATGCCAAGTGTCATCATTCATTACCATTTGAACCAATACATAGCCCGGGAAGAATTTTCTTTCACTTTTTCTGCGTTTCCCACCAACGTTTTCAACCACTTCTTCAGTTGGGACTAACACTTCACCGAACAGCTCTTCCATATTGTGCAACTTAATATATTCACGCAATACGGTCGCAACACGTGATTCAAAACCTGAAAACGCTTGCAACACATACCAACGTTTTTGTGTTGTATTTTCACTCATAATTAGAACCTCAAGTTGGTGATAAAGTTAATTAAAGAAACAATGATAGAATCTAATCCCCATAAAATTAAAGACACAACTACCGTTACTCCCATTACGACTAACGTAGTTTGTGTTGCTTCTTGGCGAGTAGGCCAAATAATTTTTCTTAACTCAATGCGAGATTCTTTTAAAAATGTTCTTGCTACAGTTCCCTGATTAGTGATTGCCGCTACAAACAGTGCCAACAACAATAACACCACCATTGCAGGAACACGCACGACAGAAGAGAATTGATCACCAAAATAGATATTACCGACTGCGGCGATAAGAACCAATATCACACAGATAATCCATAATGTGCTATTAAGCCCTTTGCTTTTAAGTCCATCCTCTACAGAAGAAGATGCAGATGCTTTCTTTTTCTCGATTTCTACACTCATTCTAAACCCACTAAAACCTAATAACTAACTTATAGGGAGATTTTTAAGCCCGCAATTCTAGCACTTTATTGCTAGTTTTCATACAAAAATTATTTGTTGTTTTCATTTTTGCTTGATCACGGCATAAAAGCAGATTTTATCCTTAAACGACCGGTTTTCTACGATAGAAAAGTTGCCCCGGCAGTGCCAGACCAAATACCAATGCAGCAAGGATAAAGCCGGTTTTAATGAAATATTCCAATGCCTGTGCCAATAACGCTTCGCTATAGCTGTAATGGTTAATCTGTACAATCGCGATCATTGCTTTATAGGCATAAACACCGGGAATCATTGGAATAATCGCTGCAACCGTAAACACTTTCGGATGCGCTAAAAAACGTTGTGAAAGATAGACACCGATAAAACCGATTAATGCCGCCGCAAAAAATGTAGCGAAAACCACCGGAACATCACAATAATTCACTAATACGGTTCTAAAACAATGCCCTAACGCACCTAAAGTGGCACAATATTTTAAAGCCTTAGGCGGTACATTAAAAATTAAGGCAAAACCGACCGCCGGAATGGCAGCAAAGAAAAGATCATCCAGCAATGTTAATAAAATATCCATTATTACCCCCACGCATTGATATGTAGCAACGCTAATGCGAACACGATACCGATACAAGCACCGAATGTCAGCACTGTGGCAATCGTCCATCGGCTGATGCCCATACTGATATAGCCTTTCAATACATCTGAAAGCGAATTAATTAGTGGGAATCCGGGCACCAACAATAATACACTCGACGCTAAAGCGATTTCTGGTGCATTGCCCAAATTATGCAACAGTGCCTGACCGGAAATACAGGAAGCCACAAAGGCGGTTACCGAAAAGTTAATCAGTGGATTATAGTGCCGTTTACCAATCTCCTGTCTAACAAACATTGCCACTGCTGAAGCCCAAAAAGTAATAAAGGAGATCATTACATCACCACCTGCCAATCGGGCAAAACTGGCACAAGACAAACCCACCATTAACACCACAAACCAACGATTATATTTCAGTGGTTTTACTTGTTCTAATTTCTTATGTACTTGATATATACCATAAATTTTATGTTCCGCAGCAATGACTATACGCTGCACCTGTGTCACCACCGCCATATTAATGCCGCTATCATAATTTCTTCTGGTCGTGGTAATACAGTGATCTTGATAACGTGTCGTTACAATAATCGCATTCGGCGTTAAGGCACATTCAACACTGTCCATTCCCAACGCAATGCCTAATCTGGTCGCAGCTTGATCGACTAAAATGCTTTCCGCACCATACTGCAACATCAACAACGCTGCTTTAGCGCAAAGCCGCGTTACTTCTTGCTGATCTTCTTGTGATAATTGAGCCATATTTTCTATCCTATAAATTTTGAGCCGCTATTATAAAAGAAACTTTCCTTGACAACACTTAACCCAGATCAAACCTTTTTTAAAGCTACACTTTTCCACGCTGAATAAATGAAAAATCAGTATACGAAGTTTTCATTAAGTACTACTATTAGCCCGACGCTAAGAAAGACAATAAATAAAAAATAGGAACAGTTAAATTAGATGTTAGCCAAAAATGTTGTTCGCCGTATTGAATATACTCGTGTCATAGTCATGGCATTTGCCGCTTTTGTATTCAATACCACAGAATATATTCCTGTCGCACTCTTGAGTGATATTGCCGACAGTTTTCATATGCCGGTTTCTGAAGTTGGCTTGATGATTACGGTATATGCTTGGATTGTGGCATTGATGTCATTGCCTTGTATGTTGATGACTTCAGCATTGGAGCGCCGCAGTTTGCTCGTCAAACTCTTTATTGTTTTTGTTGCTTGCCATATTTTATCCGCCTGCGCTTGGAACTATTGGATTTTGTTGCTTTCCCGAGCCGGCATCGCCTTAACCCATTCAATATTCTGGTCAATCACAGCTTCATTAGTAATGCGCGTTGCTCCGCGTGACAAACGCACTCAGGCATTAGGTTTGTTGGAAATGGGTACCGCCTTGGCAATGGTTCTTGGTTTGCCGCTAGGCAGAGTGATAGGACAATGGTTAAGCTGGCGTACTACTTTCGCCATTATCGCTATCGCTGCAGCAATCATTATGATCATTATTGCAAAATTGCTTCCTCATCTGCCAAGTAAAAATGCCGGTTCAATCGAAAGTTTGCCGATCTTGGCTCGCCGTCCAATGTTAATGGGCATTTATCTACTCACTGCCATTGTGATCGCTGCTCATTTCACCGCCTACAGCTACATTGAACCCTTTATGATACAAATCAGCCATATTTCCGACAGTGTGGCGACAGCAGTATTGTTAATTTTCGGTTTATCCGGTTTAGTCGCCAGCCTATTATTTAACCTGTTTTATCATCTTAATCCGACTAAATTTTTACTTAGCTCAATGTTGATATTACTGTTCTCGCTCGCACTATTGAACCAACTTGGACAGCATTCAACCGCAATATTTTTACTGGTATTTATCTGGGGAATCGGTATTTCCGCGCTCGGCTTGGGTATGCAAATGCGCGTTTTACAACTGGCACCCGATGCCACTGATGTCGCGACCTCTATTTTTTCCGGAATCTATAATGTCGGCATTGGTGCAGGCGCATTGATCGGAAATCAAGTAATGCATTATTTAGGATTGAGTTATATCGGCTCAATCGGCGCACTCCTTGCCATTGTTGCGGTAATTTGGTTTATTTTTATACAACTCAAATTTGCACATACGCTAGTAAAAACATCGCACAAAATTTAGCCCATTGGGGAGTGTGTCGTCTATAGCATAAACACATTGACTTTTATTCGCTTTTTGAAGCGTTTAATGCTAACTTAATCGCTTTCAAATCAATCACGCATTACTATGAAAACTATCGTTTTAAAATTCGGCACCAGCGTACTGACTCAAGGTTCATCAAAACTGAATCGACCACATATGCTTGAAATCGTGCGTCAATGTGCCACGCTACATCAGCAAGGCTATCGTATCATTATTGTCACTTCCGGTGCAGTTGCCGCCGGTCGTTATTATCTTAATAATCCTCAATTACCAGCAACAATCGCCTCTAAACAGTTATTAGCAGCTGTAGGTCAAAGCCAACTCATCCAAACTTGGGAACAACTGTTTCAAATTTATGATATTAAAATCGGGCAAATTCTGTTAACTCGTGCTGACTTTGAAGATCGTGAGCGTTTTCTTAATGCACGCGACACCTTAATGGCAATGTTAGAAAATCAGATTATCCCTGTAATCAATGAAAATGATGCCGTGGCAACAGCAGAAATTAAAGTCGGTGATAATGACAATCTCTCAGCATTAACTGCAATTTTAGCACACGCTGATCAGCTCTATTTATTAACCGACCAACAAGGTTTATTCAATTGCGACCCACGCAGTAATCCAAATGCAAAACTGATTCCTATTGTGGATAAAATCACGGAAGAAACCAAAGCCATCGCCGGCGGCAGTGTGTCCGGCTTAGGTACCGGAGGAATGTATACCAAAATTACCGCTGCCGATATTGCTACTCGCTCCGGTATCGAAACCATTATCGCACCCGGCGGCCGCAAAAATGTGATTCTTGATTTAGCCAATAATTTAGCTATCGGTACAAAATTCACCGTACCGTCACACGCTATTGAAAGCCGTAAACAGTGGTTATTTGCTGCCCCGATTACTGGTCATATCACAGTTGATGACGGTGCGGAGCAAGCATTAACGATACAACATAAATCATTACTGCCGGCAGGCATTCGTCTGGTCGAAGGCACTTTCTCTCGTGGCGAAGTGGTGCTGTTACAAAACCAACAAGGCAAACCTTTAGCCAGAGCAATGGTGCGTTATAACAGCGATGCGTTGCAACGCATTAAAGGAGAACAATCAAGCAAAATTAATGATATTCTCGGCTATGAATACGGTGCAGTAGCGGTGCATTGCGACGATCTGGTCTTATTATAAGGAGTGGAAATGGTAGATTTACAACAAATGGGACAACAGGCAAAACAGGCTTCTTATCAGCTTGCGACACTCTCTCATCAACAAAAAAACAGTGCATTGGCAAAAATTGCCGAACAATTAAAAGATCGTCAGAGTGATATTCTTGCCGCCAATGCTAAAGATATTGAAAATGCTCGCCAACAAGGGCTTAGCGACGCATTAATCGATCGGCTGCTGCTTACAGAAAGTCGCTTGGACAATATTATTCACGAAGTAAAACATATTATTTCGCTTGCCGACCCGGTTGGTAATATTATTGATGGCGCTGAGTTGGACAGTGGCATCCGTATCCAGCGTAAACGCGTGCCGCTAGGTGTTATCGGTGTGATTTATGAAGCCAGACCGAACGTGACCGTAGATGTTGCCTGCTTATGTTTAAAAACCGGCAATGCGGTTATTTTGCGTGGCGGTAAAGAAACCACCCACAGCAACCGGATTTTAGTTAAGATCATCCAACAAGCCTTGATCCAATCGCAACTGCCTGCAACCGCAGTACAAGCCATTATCGATCCGGATCGAAACTTAATCACACAACTATTAAAACTGGATCGTTATGTCGATATGATTATCCCGCGCGGTGGTGCCGGCTTGCACAAACTGTGTAAAGAGCAATCCACTATTCCGGTGATTGTTGGCGGTATTGGCATTTGTCATCTTTTTGTAGAAGAAAGTGCTGATATTGAAAAATCATTAAAAGTGATCCACAACGCAAAAACTCAACGCCCAAGCACTTGTAATACGCTGGAAACATTATTAGTGCAGGAAAGTATTGCCGAAACATTCTTGCCTCGACTTGCGGCTTATAACCAAGCGCCACAAATCACCTTCCACGCAGATGCGACTGCCAAAGCAATATTACAACAGCACTGTGAACGCGTTTATGCATTAGATGAAAAATCACTCTCTGAAGAGTGGCTGTCTTATGATTTGAATGTGGTGATTGTGAAAGATATTGAACAAGCAATCGCCCATATCCACCACTATGGAAGTCAACATTCTGACGGTATTTTAAGTCAAAATCCGCAATGCTTAATGCAATTCGCGCAACAAGTTGACTCTGCTGCGGTTTACCTTAATGCAAGTACACGCTTTACTGACGGCGGTGAATTCGGCTTAGGCGCGGAAGTGGCGGTCAGCACACAAAAATTGCACGCTCGCGGTCCGATGGGATTGGAGGCACTCACAACCTACAAATGGATTTGCCAAGGCGATTATGCTACCAGATCATAAAATCTGGCAAATTTTGGGTTATTAACCCTGATTAAATTCTCACTTTTCCATATTTAACAGATATTTTCACTATTTTTCTGAAAATATCTGTTTTTTCTGTTTTCTAAAACTTTTTCTCTTCTATACAAATGTCAATTCTACTTTTTTAGGAGTAGTTTTTTGTATCTAGATCAAAAAAGATTTAATTAATTTAAATCTTTTATTGTGTTCCAAGTCAAAAACTTTAATATCAAAAACGTTGTATCCGGACGATTGTTCGGAATTTTTTATTTTTTACTTGACTAAATTTAGGAGTGATTTATGTACTGTATTCAATGCGAACAAACAATGCGTACCCCTGTCGGTAACGGCTGTAGCTATGCACAAGGGATGTGCGGAAAAACGGCAGAGACCTCAGACTTACAGGATTTACTTGTCGCAACTTTGCAAAGCCTTTCTGCTTGGGCATTAAAAGCACGTGAATTAGGCATTATCGATCACGAAGTTGATTCATTTGTGGCAAAAGCCTTTTTCTCTACATTAACTAACGTAAACTTCGATTCTCAACGCATCGTTGAATATGCACAACAAGCATTGCAATATCGCGACAGCTTAATTCAAGGCTGTAAAGAAATTGATCCTGCTGTTGAATTAGATCATCCACTTGCTCATTTAACCTTACAAGGCAACTCCGTAGATGCATTGGCACAACAAGCAAAAGAGTTCGCATTGAATATCGATCGTGCAGAAATTGGTGAAGATTTACACGGTGTACGTATGCTCTGCCTATATGGTCTTAAAGGTGCGGCGGCATATATGGAACACGCTCACGTTTTAGGTCAATATGACAATGAAGTTTATCACCAATTCCACCAATATATGGCGTGGTTAGGCACACAACCGAAAGATCTCGATGAATTATTACAAAATGCGCTCGGCATTGGTAATATGAATTTCCAAGTAATGTCATTGTTGGATCGCGGTGAAACTGAAGCTTTCGGTAATCCTGTTCCTTCAACCGTTAATGTTAAACCGGTTGCCGGTAAATGTATCCTTATTTCAGGACACGATCTTAAAGACTTAAAAGCCTTGCTTGAACAGACCGAAGGCACTGGCATTAATGTTTATACTCACGGTGAAATGTTGCCTGCCCACGGTTATCCTGAATTGAAAAAATATAAACATTTGGTTGGAAACTTCGGTAGTGGTTGGCAAAATCAACAAAAAGAATTTGCTAAATTCCCCGGTCCTATCGTAATGACCTCTAACTGTATCATCGATCCAAACGTCGGCAATTACGCCGATCGTATTTTCACTCGCAGTATTGTAGGTTGGCCGGGTGTTACTCACCTTGAAGATCGTGATTTCAGCCAAGTTATTACCAAAGCTCAAGAAATGGACGGCTTCCCATATAGCGAATTGGAACATCAAATCACTGTTGGTTTCGGTCGTCAAACTTTATTAGATGCATCCGATGCAGTTATTAATCTTGTTGCAGAGAAAAAATTACGCCACGTTTTCCTCGTAGGCGGCTGTGACGGTAGCAAAGATGAACGCAGTTATTATACCGACTTCGCCCGTAAAGTGCCGGAAGATTGCGCTATCTTGACTTTAGGTTGCGGTAAGTATCGCTTCAACAAATTAGATTTCGGCACAATTGAAGGCTTGCCACGTTTATTGGATGTCGGTCAATGTAACGATGCCTATTCAGCAATTATGCTGGCCGTAAACTTGTCACAAAAACTCGGTGTAGGTGTTAATGAATTACCATTAACTTTAGTGCTTTCTTGGTTTGAACAGAAAGCGATCGTGATTTTGCTCACACTGCTTGCTCTCGGCGTACAAAATATTTACACCGGCCCAAGTGCACCAGCATTCTTAACCGATAATGTAATGTCATTATTAAATGAAAAATTCGGTTTACGCGGTTTATCTACACCGGAACAAGATATGGCAGAAGCTTTAGCTCACTAATCTCATTAAAGTGCGGTGGCTTGATGTCTTCACATCAACTACCGCATTTTTTATAGGAATTATTTATGTCTAACCAAAATCCACTTTGTACCAATGAAATGTTTGTGCATTCCATTGTTCAAGAAACCGATGATGTTTACACCTTATCATTAATCACACAAGATTTTTACCCTTATGAAGCGGGACAATATGCTTTAGTCAGTATTAAAAATACACCGGATATTGCTAGAGCTTATACACTGTCATCCACGCCGGGACTTAGCCGCTTCGTTACACTTACCGTTCGCCGCATCAACAACGGTGTCGGTTCTAATTGGCTCACTTCTGAAGTTAAAGTTGGTGACAGCTTATGGCTTTCCGATCCTATGGGTGAATTTACCTGTTCAAAAATTAAAGCAGATAATTATTTATTAGTCGCCGGAGGCTGTGGCGTCACTCCGATTATGTCAATGACGCGTTGGTTATTGGCGCATCGTCCAGAAGTCAATATTAAAGTGCTTTACAGCGTACATTCACCAAAAGATGTAATTTTTAAACGTGAATGGGAATTGCTGAAACAACAATATCCACAACTCAATCTATTTATGAATGCCACAACTGATATTGAAGAAGGCTTTCTTGCCGGTCGTATCAGTCCTGAGATGCTATCCGAAATTGTACCAAATATTGCTGACTATACCGTTTTAACTTGCGGACCGGAAAGCTATATGAAAGATTTACAGGCAATGACCGAAACACTTGGTGTGCCGCCGGAACGTTTTTTCTTGGAGCAATTCCACTCCTCATCAGAAAATTGCCTGCTTGATAACAGCAAACAGCTCACATTGACGATTACCAATCCGGTGCCACAAACATTTTCTGTACCGGTCGGAATGACCTTGCTGAATGCATTGGAAGAGAACAAAATGCCGATTATTGCCGCCTGTCGCAGTGGCATTTGTGGCTCCTGCAAAACCAAAGTTATCAGCGGTGATTTTGAAACCAGCACCACAGGCCCATTGACAGCCGCAGAAATCGAGCAAGGCTATGTCCTCGCTTGCAGCTGCCACTTAAAAGGGAATGTCAGTGTCGATTTAATGCCGTAATTATTATGCTCTACTGCACCACTTTCAATTGTTGATACAAGTAGTGACGATAATCGGCAAGGCGTTGCAAGTTATCACTATCGCTTTCTTGCAACGCACCATTTAATTTTCGCATTGTTATATTGGCGCGGAAAAAATTATCCGCTTTTAATCCAGCCGCTTCGATTAATACTCCCCCAACTTGAGCCAAATCTAATAATTTCGGCAGTTGGATCGGATTGGTATCAAAATTTGCTCTTAATGTGAATTGCGTAATGTAATCCGGATATGGGAAATCCGCTACCGACGCTTGATAAGTCAATTTCTTTTGTTCGAAATTCGGTTGATGATCACCGAAATATCCTAACAAATAAGGCTTACCACGTTGTTGCAGATATCGGTTAAACGCCTCCATACATTGATCCAATCTAACCAACCGTTGTACATAATCATTTACCAAACCGATATGGTGTTTTGATAGTGAAGGAGCATCAATCTGATAACTATTTTCTGTACCCGCACAATATGGGCCGTGTTCTCTCATTGTTAATACGTAAACGAACATCGGCTGATCAATAGGTTCCAACAAAGGATGCTGTTTTTCTAAAATCATCTGTGCATATTTCGCCATTTCACTGCTTTCAATATGCCACAGATTTTTCGATAAAGGTGCCGGATAACCTAAATCCTGTGGCTGTAAAAACAGATCAAAACCAAAATGATCATAGGCCGCCTGTGCATTATAATTTCCTTTCGTAAAAGGACTTAACGCTACACAAAAATAACCTTCTGACTTCAAATTTTTAATTAAACTATATTGAGTATGCGGCGCAACAGAATAAAACACAGAACTTGCCATTACACCAAAATCTGTTGACGGCAAACCACAAAGAAACGCAAATTCCGATTTCCACGTTGCCCCACCAAAGGTATGAACACGCAATAAACTATGTAACTTTGTATCTTGCTGATGTTGATACATTACTAATAACGGCAATTGTTCCGAAGTAAAAGAAAACTGTTGTGGCTCAAACGTAGATTCGTGTAACCAAACCACAATATCCGGTTTTTCCTTTTTAAGCGGATAATCAGCTACAGTTGCCATTTCTTGCACAAAGTTTTCACCGTTGCCTGCAAACTGTGGAATATGGAAAGAAACACCACGTATAGACATCGGTAAATTAAAAAAGACATCACGCCCATCATCCGGAAGGGAGTCTAACCAAACTTTAATCGCATCAGGGTGCTTATTAAAATGCGCCATAATTCCACCGGAAAGAAGGAACAACACCGCACCGATGCAATGACCGGCAACACCTAATGAATCAACAGAGGAAAAACCAAAAACCGCATAAACCAGCAAAGCCAATAAACCGGCGATAGCGAAAATCGCACTTTTATAATGTAAAAGCGTATCCCAATTTCGAGGATCAAATGCCAAGATAAAATCTGCAATCAATAATGGCTGTTTATAATAATGAATTTTCAAACGGTGAAACAGCATCAGGATCACAAATAGAATGGATGAAAAATTCAATGCCCGTTGCCATTGAGCGGTAAACATCAACATTAAACCAAAAAAACAAAAAAATAGTGAAACGGCAAAGAGATAAGTCCAGCGATAGTGAGAATTATAGATAAAAATTAATGCTACCAGACTAAACAGACAAAGAAAGAGATATTCCATAAATTTATTCAACTTATTAAGTCGTTATTTTAACTGAAGATTAGTCTATCTCTCCCCAAAATACAAATAAAAAAACCGCCTTATTGATTAAACAAGGCGGTTCTTCAATCTATTTCTAAGATTAAGAGCGTTTCATCGCTTCAAAAAATTCTTCATTGGTTTTCGTCATCGACAATTTATCAATTAAGAATTCCATCGCTTCAATTTCACCCATAGGATGCACAATTTTGCGTAAAATCCACATTTTTTGTAATTCATCTGGAGTAGTAAGCAACTCTTCTTTACGTGTACCTGAGCTATTGAAATCAATCGCTGGGAAGACGCGTTTTTCCGCAATCTTACGAGAAAGGTGAAGCTCCATATTACCGGTTCCTTTGAACTCCTCGTAAATCACTTCATCCATTTTAGAGCCGGTATCAACCAATGCAGTAGCGATAATAGTTAAGCTGCCGCCCTCTTCAACATTACGCGCAGCACCAAAGAAACGTTTCGGACGATGCAAGGCATTTGCATCTACCCCGCCGGACAACACTTTGCCCGAAGCCGGAGTGACTGTGTTGTAAGCGCGCGCTAAACGTGTAATGGAATCTAACAAAATGACCACATCTTTTTTATGCTCAACCAAACGTTTTGCTTTCTCAATCACCATTTCAGCTACTTGAACGTGGCGTGCCGCCGGTTCATCGAAAGTGGAAGCCACTACTTCACCTTTCACCAAACGCTGCATTTCTGTCACTTCTTCCGGACGTTCATCAATCAGCAGAACCATTAAAATACATTCTGGATAGTTATAAGTGATGCTTTGTGCAATGTTTTGCAAAAACATTGTTTTCCCCGCTTTCGGTGGCGCAACAATTAATGCACGTTGTCCTTTACCAATCGGTGCAGCCAAATCAAGAATACGCGCGGTTAAATCTTCGGTTGAACCGTTACCACGTTCCATTCGTAAACGATAATTAGCGTGAAGCGGCGTTAGATTTTCAAATAGGATTTTATTGCGGGAAATTTCAGGACGGTCGTCATTGACTTGATTCACTTTTAATAAGGCAAAATAGCGTTCACCCTCTTTCGGCGGTCTGATTTTCCCCTCAATCATATCACCGGTGCGCAAATTAAAACGGCGAATCTGACTCGGCGAAACATAAATATCATCCGGACCAGCCAAATAAGAGCTGTCTGCGGAACGTAAAAAACCGAAACCATCCGGCAAAATTTCTAAAACGCCATCTCCGAAGATATCTTCTCCACTCTTTGAATGCTGTTTTAAAATGGCAAAAATGATGTCCTGTTTTCTTAGACGTGCTAAATTTTCTAGCCCCATTTGTTCTTCGCCTAATTTAACCAGCTCAGAAACGGGCATATTTTTTAATTCTGTTAAATTCATAATGACTGAAATGTTGTTAGATTAGATTAAAAAACGAATTGTAAAGTTGGATATGAGAAAAAATTTAATGGCGCAAAGTTACCATTAAATAAGACTAATGTCCAGTTTTAGAGTAGAATTTCTCGCTGAATTCAGCCTATTCAGCAGAGATTTTTTTAATTTATTATGGAACATCAATATTTAACTTCAACCAAATTTAGTGATTTTAATCTTCATCCGAACATTCTCTCGGCTTTGCAAAAAATGGGAATGACGTATTGCACACCGATTCAAGCAGATTCCTTGCCTTACTCATTGGCAGGCAAAGATATCGCCGGACAAGCACAAACAGGCACAGGGAAAACCGTTGCTTTTTTAACAGCACTTTTTCAGAAACTCATTCAAGAGCCGGCATCGCATCACACATTGGCTGCCATTATTCTCGCACCGACACGTGAACTTGCCGTACAAATTTATCACGATGCCCAACACTTTGCGCAAACTACCGGATTAAAACTGGGTTTAGCGTACGGCGGCGATGGCTATGACAAACAGCTTCAAGCTTTGCAACAAGGCGTGAATATTCTTATCGGCACCACAGGTCGTGTGATTGACTATATGAAACAGCGCATTATTTCGCTCGATCACGTTCAAGTTGTGGTGCTTGATGAAGCGGATAGAATGTTTGATCTCGGCTTTATTCGCGATATTCGCTATATTTTGCGCCATTGTCCGCCTCCGAGTGAACGCCTAACAATGTTATTCTCTGCCACTCTCTCCTTTAAAGTGCGCGAATTGGCTTTCGAAGATATGAATGATCCGCATTACATTGAAATTGAATCCGCCTATAAAACTGCAGATACGGTCAAAGAAGAGCTGTTTTATCCCTCTAATCAGGACAAAATGAGATTACTGTTGACCCTTTTGGAAGAGGAATGGCCGGAACGTTGTATCATTTTTGCCAATACCAAACATCAATGTGAAAAAATTTGGCAATATTTGCTAGCCGATCAATTAAGGGCGGGCTTACTCACCGGTGATGTGCCACAGAAAAAACGCTTCGCTTTATTGGAACAATTTTCGAATGGGCAATTGGATATTCTGGTTGCGACCGATGTTGCGGCAAGAGGATTACATATTCCACAAGTCACACACGTTTTCAATTATGATCTGCCGGATGATTATGAAGATTATGTGCATCGTATCGGGCGCACCGGACGTGCCGGAGAAAACGGTATTTCCATCAGTTTTGCCTGCGAAGACTACGCCGTTAATCTGCCGGCGATTGAACAATATATCGGACATTCCATTCCGGTCAGCCATTACGATCCTTCTGCACTGTTGCCGCTGCCGAAACGGAGATTTCCACGCAAAGCAAGATCGTGATACAATTCGCGCCTTAAAATTTTAATTAGGACTATTTTTTAACCAGAAAAGGGTTTTTACGTGTTAGAAACTATTGTCGAACAATTAGACAATCTGAAAGCAAAAGATATTTTAGTGCTTGATGTAAAAGGAAAATCTCCGATTACCGATGATCTTGTGATCTGTACCGGCAATTCAAGTCGCCACGTTGCCTCTCTGGCTGAAAATTTGATCGCTTATTGCAAACAGCATCAGATTGAAAGTTTCGGTGCAGAGGGCTTTAACACCAGCGACTGGATTGTGGTCGATTTTGGGCAAGTGATGGTGCACATTATGCAAGAAGAGGCGCGCACGCTTTACCAATTAGAAAAACTGTGGGCATAACAATGAAATTACAGTTAATTGCCGTCGGTACCAAAATGCCAGCTTGGGTCACTGAAGGATTCACCGAATATCAACGCCGTTTCCCGAAAGATTTACCTTTGGAGTTGATCGAAATTCCTGCCGGTAAACGTGGCAAAAACGCAGATATTAAACGTATCTTAGAGAAAGAGGGAGAAGCAATGTTGGCTGCTTGCGGGAAAAACAGCCTGATTGTCACACTCGATATTCCAGGTAAACCTTGGACAACACCACAACTGGCGCAACAACTTGAAAGCTGGAAACAGGACGGTCGTGATGTCTGTTTATTGATCGGCGGACCTGAAGGATTATCCCCCGAATGCAAACAGGCTGCTGAACGCAGCTGGTCACTTTCTGCACTCACTATGCCACACCCTTTAGTACGCATTGTAGTTGCAGAAAGTTTATACCGCGCCTGGAGTTTAACCACAAATCATCCTTATCATCGAGAGTAATCCAGATGAAATTAATGAAATTTTTGCAGGAAAAAGAGACCATCCGCGACAATCAAGCAGAAAGCAATCTGTTTGCGCGCCGTGCATTAATTTCATTTATTGGTGTACTGATTCTCACCGGTGTACTTTTAACCAACCTATATCATTTGCAGGTCGTGAATTATGATGCCTACCAAACACGTTCCAACGGTAACCGTATTAAACTGCTACCTATTGCCCCAACTCGTGGCATTATTTACGACAGAAATAACAAGATCTTAGCAGAAAACCTCACTTTCTTCGGTTTATATATCGTGCCGGAAAAGGTGGATAATCTGGAAGAAACCTTCAATCAATTACGGCAAATTGTCGGCTTAACTGATGACGATATTGATGCCTTTAAAAAAGAACGTCGCCGTTCACAACGTTATACGCCGATTTTACTAAAAGCGGATTTAAGCGAAGATCAAATTGCGCGCTTTTCCGTAAACCAATATGCATTTCCAAGTTTAGAAGTAAGGCCTTATTTTAAAAGACATTATCTATATGGCGAGCCACTCACACATATTCTCGGTTATGTTGCACGAATTAATGACCGTGATGTTGAACGCTTGAAACAAGAAGAAAAAGAAGCCAATTATTCTGGCACACACGACATCGGCAAACTCGGTATTGAACGTTATTATGAAGATGAGCTACACGGTCAAGTCGGTTTTGAAGAGGTAGAAGTGAACAGTCAAGGTAAAGTGATTCGTAAATTACGTGAACAACCTGCTGTTGCCGGCAAAAATATTCGCTTAACCTTAGATGTTGATTTACAACGTTATATTTTCAATCTGCTTGGTGATCAAAAAGCGGCAGTTGTGGTGATGAACCCCAAAGACAGCAGTATTTTGGCGATGGTTTCCACACCAAGTTATGACAATAATCTATTTGTAGACGGCATTTCCTATCAAGATTATCAACGATTATTGAATGATCCGGAACGTCCATTATACAGCCGCGCCTTGCAAGGGGCTTATCCACCAGCATCAACCGTCAAACCTTTCATTGCCGTTTCCGCATTGACAGAGGGTGTTATTACCCCAAACACGACTTTTTATGATCCCGGCTATTTTATGATTCCCAATACCAGTAAACGTTTCCGCGATTGGTTAAAAACCGGACACGGTGCCACCAACGTTATCAAAGGGATTACCGAATCTTCCGATACTTTTTTCTATAACGTAGCTTATCAAATGGGCATTGATCGCCTATCAGACTGGATGACCAAATTTGGTTTCGGACAATCTACCGGCGTTGATATTTTAGAAGAAACCAACGGTGTAATGCCAACCAGAACGTGGAAACAGAAACGCTATAAAAAACCGTGGTTTCAAGGAGATACTATCCCGGTTGGCATCGGACAGGGCTACTGGACGGCAACACCGTTACAGTTAGCAAAAGCATTATCTATTCTGATTAATAACGGCAAAGTTAATACTCCGCATTTAATGCAGGAAATTATCGGTAATCAGGTCGAACATTATCAAGATAAACATCAATATCCCGATATTACCGAACCGAATGAGGCTTATTGGAATATTGCAAAACAGGGAATGTACGGCGTAGTCAACAGCCCAAATGGCACAGCTCGTAAAGCTTTTGCCGGTACCCCTTACAAAGTGGCTGGTAAATCGGGAACAGCGCAAGTATTCAGTCTAAAAGAGAATGAAACTTATAACTCAAAAAACTTGTCTAAACACCTGCACGATCACGCTTGGTTTAATGCTTATGCACCATTTAATGATCCAGAGGTAATTGTAACCATTATTATGGAAAACGCTGGCGGAGGCTCAGGAAATGCCGCACCTATCGTCAGACAAATTTTTGATTATTATTTTGCGCATCAACCACAAACATCCCCAGTTAATCCAAGCGGAGTATCGACACAATGACAGAAAAGCATACAATAACGACTTTGTGGCAGAGATTGCACATTGATTTAAAGCTACTTTTAGGCTTAATAATCGTGGTAATTTATGGTTTAATTGTGCTTTACAGTGCTTCAGGTGGCAGTGAAAAAATGTTCGATAATCGAATAATGCAGGTAGCAATGGGGTTTACCGTGCTATTTGTTTTTGCACAACTGCCGCCCCGCTTCTATCAAAAATTAGCACCGTACTTATATTTAGTCGGTATTATCTTGTTGATTTTGGTAGATTTAATCGGTACAACCAGTAAAGGCGCACAACGCTGGTTGGATTTAGGGCTGTTTCGCTTTCAGCCGTCGGAACTGATAAAATTGTCAGTGCCGTTAATGGTGGCGACTTTTTTAGGTAAACGGCAATTACCGCCCAGCTTCGGCAATACTATCATTGCCTTAGCCTTAATTATTGCACCTACTTTATTGGTAGCAATACAACCCGATTTGGGAACCTCTATTCTTGTTGCTGCATCTGGCATTTTTGTGGTGTTTCTTGCTGGAATGAGTTGGAAGTTAATAGCGACAGCTGTTATTGGCGTTGCTGGTTTTATTCCCGTGTTATGGTTTTACTTAATGCACGATTACCAAAAAACACGGGTATTAACCCTGCTTGATCCTGAAAAAGATCCTTTAGGTGCAGGGTATCACATTATTCAATCAAAAATCGCTATCGGTTCAGGAGGTTTGTTCGGTAAAGGTTGGATGATGGGAACACAATCTCAGTTAGAATTTCTGCCTGAACCTCATACTGACTTTATTTTTGCAGTATTAAGTGAAGAGTACGGATTAATTGGGATTATCGTTTTATTAATCATTTACTTATTTATTATTGGGAGAGGATTAATCATTGGTGCGAAAGCACAAGACGCCTTCGGTCGAATTTTGACCGGCGCTTTAACATTGATATTCTTTGTTTATGTCTTTGTTAATATTGGTATGGTGAGTGGTATTTTGCCTGTTGTTGGTGTTCCATTACCGCTAGTCAGCTACGGTGGAACATCGTTTGTGACATTAATGGCTAGTTTCGGCTTAATTATGTCAATTCATACACATCGACGAATGCTTTCTCATGGAAGCTAATTTCCATTTGAGCAATCAAAGAAAGTTAGGGAACATATTTAATATGAAACTAAAGAAACATTTTGCTATGTTGGCTATTTTGCTTTTTCTTTTTCAAAGTTCTTTTGCAATAGCCAAAACAGGAATTCATAACGAAACGAAAAAAATTTATGGTATTGCCGGTCCGAAACTGCAATATCATCCTAAAAAAACAAAAAGTAAAACTTACACCGTCAAAGGAGTACGTTATCGCACAGTGACCACAAAAGAGGCGAAAACCTATGCCAAGCAAGGTAAAGCCAGTTTTTATCATCCTAAATTTGTGGGACAAAGAACCTCCAGCGGTGAAGTTTATAATGAGAAACTGTTTACTGCCGCACATAAAACATTGCCTTTAAACAGTTATGTGTTGGTAACAAATTTACGCAATCACAAAAAAGTGGTTGTCAGAATTAATGATCGAGGTCCGTTTCATTCAAACCGGATTATTGATCTATCAAAAGCAGCTGCCAAAGAATTGGGAATGACCGGTCACGGCGTTGCTAATGTAAAACTTGATATGGTAATTATTGACCGTAACGGTAATCTCTCCGGCAAAGGTGGGAAAACACTTATTGCTTCCCGTCTTAATACACAAGGAGAGAACAGCGTTATTGTTAATAACCAAAGGGTAAGCAAACAATTTAGATTGACTGCCAATAACATCGTAAGCAAAGAGAAAGCTGAACAGCTAATTTCTGCATTAGCCATTGATGATGTCAAAACAGAAATTACCCAAGAGGGGGATAAATATAATATTCACTTTGGGCCTGTTCGTGACCAAGATAAAGTAAACAGCATCAAACTCGCTTTTTCTCGTTTACAGACGGAGGATAGTCAACTCTATACTTATCGCTACTAATTAACGTTGTAAGGATGAAAAAATGTCGTTGTATTCTAAAAAACTGAAAAAACTCGCCTTTGCCGGTTTACTCGGTTTTTCCAGTATCTCTGTTGCTTTTGCGGAAGGTCTTTATGATATTGCTCCACCGCAAATTAACGCACAAACCTATATCTTGATGGATTACAATAGCGGTGCCGTGTTGGCGGCACTCAACCCAGATCAGAAACATTATCCGGCATCATTAACCAAAATGATGACAAGTTATGTTATCGGTCAAGCCTTGAAAGAGGGAAGAATCCATAATACCGATATGGTAACGATTGACGAAGAATCTTGGGGGAAAAATTTCCCGGGATCATCCAAAATGTTTTTGAATGTCAATCAACAAGTTTCCGTTGCCGACTTAAATCGTGGCATTATTATTGCCTCCGGAAATGATGCCTGCGTGGCAATGGCAAAATATTTGGCAGGATCGCAAGCAAACTTCATCAATATGATGAACCAATATGTTGACCAATTCGGCTTAAAGAATACACACTTTGAAACCGTACACGGTCTTGATCACGAAAACCAATACTCCAC
Source organism: Gallibacterium anatis DSM 16844 = F 149 (assembly GCF_000379785.1). Classification (GTDB taxonomy): domain Bacteria; phylum Pseudomonadota; class Gammaproteobacteria; order Enterobacterales; family Pasteurellaceae; genus Gallibacterium; species Gallibacterium anatis. The sequence continues at coordinate 35,162 of NZ_KB903693.1, forward strand.
CTCACGTGATATGGCACTTATCGGTGCACAAATTATTCGTGATTTGCCGGAAGAGTATCATATTTATGCCGAAAAAGAGTTCACCTTCAACAACATTAAACAACCTAACCGTAACGGCTTATTATGGGACAAAAATCTCACCGTTGATGGCTTAAAAACCGGACATACCGATGAAGCAGGTTATAATTTAGTCGCTTCCGCAGTTAACAATAATATGCGTTTAATCTCGGTGGTTATGGGTGTCAACTCGTTTAAAGGCCGTGAAATTGAAAGCAAAAAACTATTGCAATGGGGCTTCGCCAATTTTGAGAATGTGAAACCGCTCGCTGCTAATCAAGTTGTTTCCGAACAGCCGGTTTATTACGGTAAAGAGGGCAAAATCAAGCTCGGTACACTTTCCGATGTTTATTTAGTTATTCCAAAAGGCAAAAGCCAAGCGGTTAAAGCACGTTATCAGCTTAATCAAAAATTCCTTGAAGCACCTTTAAAACAGGGACAAGTTGTCGGTTCTATCGTTTATCAACTTGATGGTAAAGATATTCAAAAAGCCGATCTTCAAGTAATGAACAATGTTGAAGAAGCCGGTTTCTTTGGCAAAGCGTGGGACTGGCTGGTGCTTACAGTAAAAAGTATGTTTAGTTAGATAAGTCTTCCTTAACACTTTTTTAACACCACGACTTGAAATTTTGCTAACCCACCTTATTTAGGGTGGGTTAAATACCATTATCTGTTGGATGTTTTAATTTGCAGAATAACGCTCAGAGCGTTGTACAGCTATTTTTAAAAATGACCTTTTGCTGTCGTGAATGGCAAGGTTAATCGGCATCCAAAGATAAAATCAATGTTAAGAGAGGAAATTATGCAACAACAAGAACAACCAAAACTTAAAGATTTACTCGAATTCCCGTGTGATTTCCCATATAAAGTTGTTGGGCTTGCACATCCGGAACTTACCGATCGTGTCCTTGCCGTCGTACAACAGCACGCACCGGGCGATTACAGTCCGTCTGTAAAGCCAAGCCGTAATGGTAAATATCACTCGGTTTCGATCACCATCAACGCACAAAATATTGAACAGGTGGAACGTTTATATAAAGAATTGGCTGAAATTGAATTGGTCAAAATGGTGTTATAACCAAGGTCGCATTATGGGAAGTACAATAGAACAGATTGAACAAAAAGTGATTATTCGTCAGCTTGGCGTACAACCTTACGATACGATTTGGCACCGTATGCAACAATTCACTGATCAGCGTACTGCCGATACGATTGATGAAATTTGGTTAGTGCAACATCCACCGGTGTTTACCCAAGGTCAGGCAGGTAAACCGGAACATATTCTAACCAAAACCAACATTCCTATCGTTCAATCCGACCGTGGCGGGCAAGTTACCTACCACGGACCGGGACAACAAGTGATGTACATTCTGGTTGATATTAAACGCCGCAAAGCGATTGATAAATTATCCGGTAAAGAATCGCCGCTTTCAGTAAGAGATTTAGTTACCGATCTGGAACAATGCGTAGTGAACACGCTGGCTGATTACGGCATTGAAGGCTATCCAAAACCGGATGCACCGGGTGTTTATATCAACGGCAAGAAAATCTGTTCTCTCGGCTTACGTATCCGCAAAGGTTGCTCATTCCACGGATTAGCCTTTAATATTCATATGGATCTTTCGCCGTTTCATAACATTAATCCTTGCGGCTATGCCGGCTTGGAAATGTGTCAACTACAAGATTTTGTTAAAGAACCTATTACCTGTGCCGACGTTGCACCTAAATTAATCGAACATTTCACCCGTTTAATCGGCTATCAACAATTCACTTTTGTCGATGGTCTGGACAACACACAATAAGGAAAAAATATGGGCACTCCGTTTAAAATGGAACGTGGCGTTAAATATCGTGATGCCGCTAAGACTTCAATTATTCCGGTAAAAAATATTGATCCGAACCAAGAGCTGTTACCCAAGCCGGAATGGATGAAAATTAAACTGCCGGCGAATACCGAAAAAATCTTAAATATCAAAAAAGCAATGCGTAAAAACGGCTTGAACTCTGTATGCGAAGAGGCTTCTTGCCCGAACCTGGCTGAATGCTTCCATCACGGCACTGCAACTTTTATGATTTTAGGCGCAATCTGTACTCGTCGCTGCCCGTTCTGTGATGTAGCACACGGCAAACCGTTACCACCTGATCCGGAAGAACCAAAAAAATTGGCACAAACTATTCACGATATGGGGTTACGCTATGTGGTTATCACGTCTGTCGATCGTGATGATCTTCGTGACGGTGGAGCCGGTCATTTTGCCGAATGCGTGAAAGAAATCCGCGCCTTAAATCCAAACATTAAAATTGAAATTTTAGTGCCGGATTTCCGTGGGCGTATCGAGGTTGCACTGGAAAAATTAGCGCAAAATCCACCTGATGTTTTCAACCACAACCTAGAAAATATTCCTCGCCTATATAAAGAAGTTCGTCCCGGTGCCGATTATCAATGGTCTTTACGCCTATTACGCGAATTTAAACAGATGTTCCCAAATATTCCGACCAAATCCGGATTAATGGTTGGCTTAGGAGAAACCAACGAAGAAATTTTGCAAGTAATGCAAGATTTACGCGATAACGGCGTCACTATGTTGACATTAGGTCAATATTTACAACCAAGTCGCCACCACCTGCCGGTCGCACGTTATGTGCCACCAAGTGAATTTGACGAATTCAGAAGCAAAGCAAAAGCGATGGGCTTTGAACACGCTGCTTGCGGGCCTTTCGTTCGTTCATCCTATCACGCTGACTTACAGGCAAAAGGCGTAGAAGTTAAATAATTTCATTAATGATGGGCAGAACAAGCTGTCCATCATTATGACAAAATTTCCTTTTTTCGATCCGCCTCACAAAATTGCTCACAACATTTTTCTGTATTTGCATTTTTTCTCTATGCTTGCTCTTATTTTGCATTGAGGAATGTTATGTCATTAGCAGTTGTTTACAGCCGCGCCTCTATCGGAGTGCAGGCACCATTAATCACGATCGAAGTTCATATGAGTAACGGCGCGCCGGGATTAACCTTGGTCGGCTTACCGGAAACCACCGTAAAAGAAGCAAGAGATCGTGTCCGCAGTGCATTAATCAATGCTAATTTTGTCTATCCGACACAACGCATTACCATCAATCTGGCACCGGCGGATCTGCCGAAAGAGGGCGGGCGCTTTGATCTTCCCATCGCCTTAGGCATTTTGGCAGCTTCCGGGCAAATCGATGCTAAGCGGTTACAATCTTTCGAATTTGTCGGTGAACTGGCACTTACCGGAAATTTACGTGGCGTACAAGGCGTTATTCCGGCTATTTTGGCGGCGAATAACGCAAAACGTGAATTAATTATTGCTAAACAGAACGCACAAGAAGCAACATTAGTTGCCAATGCTCAAACTTACTTTGCCACCTCATTATTGGACGTTGTCGCCTTTCTGAATCAACAACAAAAATTACCGATTGCACAACAATTACCGCCACTATCCCATTCTGAAAACACACATTTATTAGATATGACGGATATCATCGGGCAACAACACGCTAAACGGGCATTGCTCATTGCCGCCGCCGGACAGCATAATCTACTGTTTTTAGGGCCGCCCGGCACCGGCAAAACAATGCTGGCGAGTCGTTTAACCACTTTGTTACCGGAAATGACGGAACAGGAAGCAATTGAAACCGCTGCAATTAACAGTCTGGTTCAACATCGTTTGGATTATCATTATTGGAAACAACGCCCTTTTCGCTCACCCCATCACAGTGCGTCAATGGCAGCATTAGTTGGTGGCGGCACTATTCCTAAACCGGGAGAAATTTCCCTTGCCCATAATGGCGTGCTTTTTTTGGACGAATTGCCTGAGTTTGATCGCAAAGTACTTGATGCCTTACGGGAACCGCTGGAAAGTGGCGAAATCGTGATCTCACGTACAGCGGCAAAAGTCACTTTCCCGGCAAAATTTCAACTCATTGCCGCAATGAACCCAAGCCCGACAGGGCATTACCAAGGCACACATAACCGCACCTCGCCGCAACAGATTATGCGCTACCTTAATCGGTTATCCGGTCCATTTCTTGACCGCTTTGATCTGTCAATTGAAGTGCCGTTACTGCCACAAGGTACTTTGCAACAATTACCTAAAGACGAAAACAGCAGTGAAAAATTAAAACAGATCGTCATCCGAGTAAGGGAGAAACAACTCTCTCGCAGTGGAAAAATCAATGCGCACTTATCCGGCAAAGAGATCGAAAAATATTGCAAATTAAACCAAGATGATGCGATTTTTCTTGAAAACGCCCTGAATAAACTTGGACTTTCCGTCAGAGCTTATCATCGTATTTTGCGTGTTTCCCGCACCATCGCCGATCTCGCCGAAGAAACTGAAATCCAACGCGCTCACCTCGCCGAAGCTTTGGGTTATCGTGCTATGGACAGGTTATTACAACGTTTAACGGCAGGGATGATTTAAATATTTTTATTCGGGAAATGGTAATCCAGTACCTCTCGAATAATTTTCATAAGTTCTATTTGTAATCGGCTCGGGATAGTTTTACTACTGACAGCCATATAAAGATCACAAGGTAATTCTGGTTTTTTTATTGGAATAGCACATAAATCTTCATACTGATTTTTAAATGAAAGTGTCATTGGTAATAAAATCGCGTTGCCGATTCCATCATTCACTAAATCCAAGATTAATTCCTTGCTATCCACCTCCATAATAATATTGCTCTTCTTATGCAGTTTTGCCATTTCTGTATCGAAGAGTTGTCTAAACGTATTATTCTGGCTTGGAAGTACTAAAGGTATTGTTTCCAAATCCTCAGTTGTAATAAAAGTTTTGCCGATTAAAGCAGGATTATCTTTTCTCGCAATTAACATTAATTGCACTTTAATCAATAATTCATAATCAATATTTTTTAAAAAAGTCGGATTATGTAATAAAGCAACGCTTAAACGATCTATAGTCAAACGCTCCAATAAATCTCTAGTCAAACCTTCATTAACAACTAAATTAGCTTCAGGTAGCCTCTGATAAAATAGACGAATAATATCTCTTGCCAATAACTTAGAAAGTGTAGGTGGAATGCCTAAAGCAATAGATCCTCTAATTTTCCCCTTTGTTGGACTTAGATCTTCTTTCAACATTTCTATCTGATGACTAATTTGGTAGCAATGCTTGAGTAAAATCTGTCCTGCTTCAGTTGTCTTCACTCCGCGTCCATTTCTTATTAATAAACTTCTGCCCAATTCAACCTCCAGTTGGCGTACATAACGGCTCAATAAAGGTTGAGCAACATCAAGCTCATCAGCTGCCCTAGTGTAACTGTTTAATTCCGCTACTTTAGCAAAATAGAGTAATTGCTTTAATTCCACCTGAATACCTATCAAATTAGTTATAACAGGAAGACAGTTTATCAACTTTTTAATAGTTATTCGAGTCCATAAAATGAACTCATTCCAGATAACATAGATAGAGAGGTGGATTAAAAATGACAAAACAGACTTCCATTCCTTGTATGTTAATGCGAGGTGGGACTTCAAAAGGGGCTTTCTTTTTATTTAATGATTTACCAACTGATATAGCCACCAGAGATAAAGTTTTGCTCGCTGTAATGGGTTCTCCTGATAAACGACAAATTGATGGATTAGGCGGCGCTCACTCTCTCACAACAAAAGTGGCAATGATTAGAAAAAGCCAACAGCCTAATGTCGATATTGAATTCTTATTTGCCCAATTACAACCTGAAAAAGACACCGTCGATACAAAACCAAATTGTGGCAATATGCTGGCGGCAGTTGTGCCGTTTGCTTTAGAAAAAGGGTTAATTCCAATACAAGGAGATACAACAACTGCACGCGTACTCACATTAAATACCGGAATGTTTGCCGATATTACGGTTCAAACTCCGGACGGCAATGTAAATTACGATGGAGATACTCACATTGATGGTGTACCGAATACTGCTGCACCGATTCAAATTCGATTTCTAGATACTGAAGGATCTGTTTGTGGTGCTTTATTTCCTACCGCTAATACTAAAGATACATTTCAAATTGCTGGGTTCGGTGATTTAGAGGCAACTTGTATCGATAACGGTATGCCAATGGTATTGATTCGGGCAAAAGATGTTAATCGAAGCGCATATGAAAAAGTAACAGATCTCAATCAAGATACTGAATTGAAAAATATCTTAGAAAATCTACGCTTACAAGCTGGGGAAAAGATGGGCTTAGGTGATGTTACTGAAAAAAATTACCCTAAGATGTGTCTAATTAACGCTCCAATTCATAATGGACATATTCATACTCGCTGTTTTATTCCTCACGTTTGCCACGAAGCAATTGGTGTTCTTGCTGCAGTAACCATTGCTACTGCGTGTGTAACGCCTAACAGTGTTGCTTACGGTTTTTCAAATATTAATTTATCTATCAATCCAAATTTCTCTGTCGAACACCCTAGTGGAGAATTTACTGTTTCACTCTCTCTCGATCAAAACGGTAATGTAACCAGTGCTGCATTATTACGTACTGCTCGTTTACTGATGAAAGGTGAAGCAATGATCCCAAGCAAAATCTGGCAAAAAGGAGCATAAAATGAGCTTAATAATTGACTGTCACGGCCATTACACCACTGCACCGAAAGCATTAGAAGTGTGGCGAAATAAACAAATCGCCGGCATTACCAATCCATCAGAAATGCCGAAAGTATCGGATCTAAAAATTAGTGATGATGAAATTCGAGAAAGTATTGAATTGAATCAGCTTAAATTTATGAAAGAACGTGGTTCAGACATTACGATTTTTTCGCCTCGAGCCAGTTTTATGGCGCACCATATCGGAGATTACAATATCTCAGCCACGTGGGCAGCAATTTGTAATGAACTTTGTTATCGCGTATCCCAACTATTTCCGGATCACTTCGTGCCGGTTGCCATGTTGCCGCAATCTCCGGGGGTGCAGACAGAAACTTGTTTAGCAGAAATTGATCGCTGTGTGAAAGAGTATGGCAATGTTGGTATTAATTTAAATCCTGATCCTTCCGGTGGTCATTGGACTTCACCGCCATTAACTGATCCGTATTGGTATCCGATTTATGAAAAAATGATCGAATATGATATTCCAGCAATGATTCACGTCAGCACCAGTTGTAATCACTGTTTCCATACCACCGGGGCTCATTATCTGAATGCGGACACAACAAGTTTTATGCAGTGCTTACAGGGCGATCTGTTTAAAGAATTCCCTAATTTACGTTTTATCGTACCGCACGGTGGCGGCGCTGCTCCTTATCATTGGGGACGATTCCGCGGATTGGCAATGATGTTGAAAAAACCGGTGCTAGAAGAGCATTTATTAAACAATATTTTCTTTGATACCTGCGTTTACCACCAGCCGGGAATTGATCTGCTGTTAGATGTTATTCCTCATAAAAATGTATTGTTTGCTTCAGAGATGATTGGCGCAGTTCGTGATATTGATCCATTAACCGGACACTATTTTGACGACACCAAACGTTATATTGAGGCGAGTCATTTGACTGATGAACAAAAACATCAAATTTACGAAGGCAACGCTCGCCGTGTTTTCCCAAGATTGGATGCATTACTCAAATCAAGAGGGCAATAAACAATGGAAATTCAAGTAAATCAACTAGGTATTGTTAAACGTCATATTCAACGTGCGGATAAATCCGTTGTAGAAAAATTGTCTAAATTCGGTGTTGCTACGCTTCACGAAGCAATGGGAAGAGTCGGATTAATGAAACCTTATATGCGTCCGATTTATCCTCACGCCAAAATTTGTGGCACAGCGGTAACGGTATTATTACAACCGGGAGATAACTGGATGCTTCACGTTGCTGCCGAGCAAATCCAAGAGGGTGATATTGTCGTGGCAGGCTGCACTTCCGATTCAACAGACGGTTTTTTTGGTGAGCTGCTTGCCACCTCTTTTAGAGCACAAGGTTGTAAGGGCTTAATTATTGACGGTGGCGTTCGTGATACTAAAGAACTTGAAGAGATGGATTTCCCGGTGTTTAGCAAAGCCATTCATTCAAAAGGAACCATTAAAGCAACATTGGGTTCAGTGAATGTGCCTGTTATCTGTGCCGGTGCGGTTGTCTATCCGGGGGATGTTGTGGTGGCGGATCACGACGGCGTTGTTGTCATCCCGGCGGCAAAAGCGGCAGAAGTGACAGAAGCAGCACAAAAACGTGAAGACAACGAGGCGTTGAAACGCCCTAAATTCCAGTCAGGCGTATTAGGGTTGGATCTCTACAATATGCGTGAAAAACTCGAAAAAGCCGGTTTGAAATATATTGATTAAGGAGTACAGAATGAAATTTGAAGTCACCCCAGGTTGGTTACCATTCCACCCTAATCCATCAAAACCAACATTAAAACTCCCTAAAGGTGCGGTAGATGCACATTGTCACGTTTTTGGTCCGGGAGAGATTTTCCCTTATGCTCCGGAACGAAAATATACGCCTTGCGATGCACCGAAAGAGAAGCTATTTGCTTTGCGCGATCTATTAGGTTTTGAGCGCAATGTTATCGTTCAAGCGACCTGTCACGGTGCTGACAATCGAGCATTGGTTGATGCCCTAAAAAGTGCTAACGGAAAAGCACGTGGTGTAGCAACAGTGAAACGAGATGTGACCAAAGAACAACTCAATGAGCTTCATCAAGCCGGCGTAAGAGGTGTCAGATTTAATTTTGTAAAACGCCTCGTTGACGCTCCACCAAAGGATACCTTAATGGAGATTGCAGAAAAGATTGCACCTCTCGGTTGGCATATTGTGATCTATTTTGAAGCAGCAGATTTAAAAGAATATTGGGACTTTTTCACCAGTCTACCGACAACGGTAGTGGTTGATCATATGGGTCGCCCTGATGTAACCAAACCTGTTGACGGAGAGGATTTCGAACTTTTTGTCAAACTGATGCGTGAGCATAAAAATTTCTGGAGCAAAGTATCCTGCCCCGAAAGATTGAGTAAATCCGGACCTAAAGCACTCAATGGTGAACATCATCCATATCGTGATGTTGTTCCGTTTGTCCGTCGCTTAATAGAGGAGTTCCCGGATCGTGTTCTTTTCGGTACAGATTGGCCTCATCCTAACTTAAAAGATCATATGCCGGATGATGGTTTACTCGTTGACTATGTGGCACAGATTGCACCTACAGAACAAGAACGCCAACAATTGTTGGTAGATAATCCAATGCGTTTGTATTGGCCGGAAGAAAAGTAGGCTTTTCTCTACAAGAAAAACCACTAAGTTAATGACAATAAATCAGTGACAAATAATTCTATTTGTCACGATGAATTCCTATTACCTTAATTTAAGGAATTGTTACTATGAACAAGAAACCATTTTATAAAGAACTTTATTTCCAAGTACTTGTTGGTATCTTAGCTGGAATTGCTTTAGGCTATTTTGCACCTGATTTTGCTGTAAAACTTAAACCTTTAGGTGATGCCTTTATAAAACTGATTGCAATGATTATCGGACCAATCATTTTCTGTACTATTGTCGTTGGTATTGCTGGGATGAAAGATATGAGGGAATTAGGGCAAGTTGGTGGTAAAGCACTAATTTATTTCTTTGTAATGTCTTTTATTGCATTAATCATTGGTCTAATCTGGGGGCATATTATTCAGCCAGGAATAGGATTCAATGTAGATCCTGCAAGTTTAAATACTTCTAGCCTAACCAAATATACTGATAGTGCGAAAAATGTAAATCTTACTGATTTTGCAATGAATATTATTCCACAAACTTTTGTCGGCGCTTTTTCTTCCGGTAATGTTTTGGCTATTTTACTTGTCTCTATTTTATTTGGTTGTTCTTTATCTGTTATTGGTGAAAAGGGTAAACCGGTATTTAACCTTATAGATAGTATTTCAAAAGTATTTTTCCACAATGTTCATTTGATTTCAAAATTATCATCTATAGGGGCTTTTGGTGCGATTACCTATACAATTGGGGCTTACGGTTTATCATCCCTAATTCCATTAGCCAAATTCATTTTAGGTTTTTATCTTTTACTCATTCTATTTGTTATCATTGTATATGGCATCATTGCTAAATTCTGTGGTATCAGTCTATTCTCTTACCTCAAATTTATTAAAGAAGAACTGCTCATTATTTTAGGTACAGGTTCTTCATCGGTCGTCCTCCCTCACCTTATGGAAAAATTAGAACAGTTAGGTTGCCCTAAATCTGTTATTGCACTTGTTGTACCTTCAGGTTATTCCTTTAATTTAAATGGAACAAATCTTTATATGACTATGGCAATTATCTTCATTGCACAGGCGACAAATACAGAACTCAGTTTCACCAATCAAATCATTCTTCTTATTGTCGCTATGTTGACATCCAAAGGAGCTGCTGGTGTTACCGGTGCAGCTTTTGTAATGCTAACCAGTACATTAATTGTATTGCCAATAGTACCGGTTGCCGGAATGGTACTAATACTCGGTATTCATAGATTTGTAGGTACGGGATTAGCTATTGTCAATCTGATCGGTAATGGTATGGCTGCCATTGTTGTATCTGTTTGGAATAAACAATTTAATCGAGCATTGATGAATAAAACCTTATCCGAAACTAATCAATAATAGAATAAAATCATAAAAAAATAGCCAACAACTCAGAGGTATTGTTGGCTATTAAATTAACGCAATGAAACTTTATTTGTTATCCGTTAAGAATTTCACTTAATTCCACTTTTCGATTTTCATATCTGGATCTAGTACAAGCGTCTGCAGTGGCAATCGCCGCTCTTGCTGCCTCTCCAGTAAGCAATTTTTCAAATTCTTTACTTGGCTTCATACCGTGCATAATGTCATTTAAGTATTTCATTTCTTTACGCATTACGGAATTAAGCCAAAGCGGTGTACGTTTGCCGGGATGCCCATATTGAATTGCACCGTCCATTTCTGTACTGGTATAAATTCTGGTACGATCATCATCTTCTTCTTGGCTTTCGTGAATCAAAAAATGGCTATCTTTGCCGTCCACGCGTAAGGTGCCACCACAATGGAACATATCCAATTTAATCGCACCTTTTTCCCCTTGAATCAGCACATAATGTTCTCCCCAGCGGAAAGCTGATCCCCATTCCAATACAGCAAATCTGCCATCATCAAACTCAAGATTGAGGAATAACATATCATCTTCATCACCAAATTGTTCTCCTTGATGAGCGACATTTCCTGCTGTCATCGTAACCGTTTTCGGCATTCCCCCCATTAAAAATTGAACACAATCCAATTCGTGAATATGGTGATATAAATGTCCGCCTGATTTTTCTCTCATTTTTTTCCAAGAAATAGAAGGCTGAACATCCTCCCAACCATTACGTGCAGTATGGCAATAAAGTACTTTCCCGATCACACCTTGGTTAATCAACTCTTTAGCGTGATGCACGCCATTAAAGAAATTCATAATATGCCCTGCCATAAAGACTACGCCGTTCTCCTCGCAGGCTCTGACCATTTCATCGCAGTCTTGATAACTTAGTGCAATAGGCTTTTCACAAAAAACGTGTTTTTTATATTTTGCTGCAAGTAATACGGGTTCTTTATGTAAGTAATTCGGTGTTGCCACAATCACACAATCCACATCCGCACGAGATACTGCATCCTCTAACGAATCGGCTGCTTCACAACCTAATTCTTTAGCGACTGCTTTACCATTTTCTGGATCATAAACAACCACCACTTTTGCATCATCATTTTCATTCATAATTCTGGCTAAATCTGCACCAAAATAGCCGACACCAATCACAGCATAATTTGTCATTTTATTTCTCCTAAAAGAATAGATATAAGTTTATTTCACTGAGCCTTCAGAAAGCCCACCTGCAATTTTGTTCTGGATAAAGGTGAAGAACAGCACGGACGGCAACACAACCAAGACAGAAGCCGCCATCATATCGCCCCAATCTAAAATCTCTGCACCATTTAATGAACGTAATGCTACCGCTACTGTCATTTTGCTCGTATCGTTTACTAAAATAAGAGCATATAAGAACTCATTCCACGCATTAATAAAGGTATAAATTGCCGTTGCTACAATGCCGGGCGCAACTAATGGCAATACAATTTTGAAAAACACGGTAAATTTATTTGCACCATCAATCCGCGCAGCTTCTTCAATTTCGATAGGAACGGTTCGGAAAAATCCAACCAACAACCAAACGGCATAAGGCACACTAAATGAGAGATACACCACGATAAGCCCCGTCATTGTGTTGGTCAGCCCCACTTTCGCCATGGCGATGGAATAAGGAATGGCTAACAGAATTGGTGGGAAAATATAGGTGGTAACCAATAATTTTGACATTATTGCCCCCAATTTCGGGAAAAATCGAACAATGCCATAAGCCGCCATTGCTGAAATGATGATAGCAATTAATGTTGTAATCAAAGCAATAACCAAACTATTTTGAATATTAACGATAAAATGTAAGTCGTTAATCACGTGTTCAAAATAGTCCAAGGTAAACACTTTTGGCCAAAAACGGGTGGGTTCACTGGTTAATTCGCCTTTACCTTTGATAGAAGAAATGATAATCCAGACTAGAGGAAACACTGCAACCACTGTTGCGATTAATAAAAACAGATGTGCAACAATATCACCTAAAATCGATTTTTTCGTTTTCATTTCATTCCCCCTCTTTTTCCCAACGGCTAATCACTTTGAAATAGATAAAGCAAACAAGTAATAGGAAGATAAATAGCAGCACTGTTACCGCTGAAGAACGACCGAGCATTTTGGTTCCCCAGCCCATATTGTAGGCAAAGATAGGTAAAGTCATTGTTGAGTTTGCTGGACCGCCCCCTGTGATGAGGTAGATAATATCGAAATTGTTAAATACCCAAACCGTGCGTAAAACTACCAGCAATCCAATCACCACTTTAATATGCGGTAAAGTAATGTGACGGAACACTTGCCACGCATTTGCGCCATCAATTTTGGCTGCCTCATATTGTTCTTGTGGCACAGTCTGTAAGGCAGAAAGCACATTAACCATAATTAATGGCGCACCGAACCAAACATTAATAAACACAAGGCTAATAAATGCCCAAGTACTATCAGAAAGGAAGTGCGGCGCAATATCCATTAAGCCGAGTTTCACAATCATATTCGGCAAATAGCCATATACGCCGTTTAAAATCCATTGCCACGAAAAAGCAATCACAATAGTTGGGAATGCCCACGGAATAATTAATAAGATTTTGTATAACCATTGCAAATGACGAATACGATGTAATGCCATTGCTAACGCAAATCCCACTAATACTTGCCCAACCAAAGAAAATATTGTCCATAAGATCGAATTAGAAAATGCCAACCAAAAACTCGGATCGTTAATGACCGCCACATAATTATCAAACCCGACAAATTTCCAGTTCGGCATAATCAAATTCTTATTGGTAAAGCTGTAAAAAATGCTTGATAAGAATGGATAGATGAATAATACCGATACCACTATCATCGCAGGCAGGACAAAAATCCACCTTGTATAGTTTTTTTGATACATAAAGCCCCCTTCCCAATTATTGAGAATCTGTATCTACTTTGAGGATAATGGGCGGCGATAACCACCCTAGAATTTATTGAGCAACCGTTTCAAATAAAGTATTTAGCTGATCTTCTGCTTTTTTAGCGGCTACCATCGGATCTGTACCATTAACCACAATATCTTGGAACATTGCTTCAATAATGTGCTGATTTGTCAATAAACCGCCTTGTACGGTTGGTCCATATTCATATCCAATTGCGGTGCCGGTTTGTACTGCATCGGAAATCACTTTTTCTGCGTGAGCAAATTTCTTCACCATTGGGTTATCTTTATAAGCCGGTTCATTCGCAATATCTTTAAGCGCCGGCAACATTCCTACCGGAACTGAAGCAAGGAATTTGATATAACGATCTTTATCATAAAGTGTTTTAATAAAGGCTTTACTAATTTCAGGATGTTTTGAATGTTTCCAAACCACTAAAGGAATATTCGCTGTTTCCAAACCATAATCAGGATCATTCACATTCATTTTTGGTACTGGGTAAGCATCAACAAAATCTAATAACTGTGGTGTATTCGCTTGAACACCGCCAATCTGGAAACCGGAATTAAAGTCAAATGCGGTTTTTCCTTGGTAATACAGAGTGGCTTGTTGTAATACATTGTAATTAATAGAATCTTTCGGTGAAGTTTCTTTATACATTTTCACCCAGTATTTAATACCATCTTGTGGAATTTCACTGGTGAGATCCACTTTTAGATCTTTAGTAAGCAAACTACTGCCACGGCTTTTCACGTATAAATTCAAAAAGCGAGTTGCGATAAAATCATTGGTACCCATTGGTACAGATAGACCATATACTCCATCTTTTGTTAATGCCTTAGCTGCCTGATACAACTCATCCCACGTTTTTGGCACAGACAATCCGTTTTTCTCTAATAAATCTTTCCTAATCCACATCACTTGTGCGTGAGAATACAAAGGAAGCGAGTAATTATTCTCTCCTACAGTCCCTTCATTGATTGCAGCTGCGGAAAATCTATCTCTACCTAAATCATCAATCAAATCATTAATTGGAGATAATGCCTCAACATTAATCATCTCAACCACTTGATTCGGTAATGCGGTACTCAAATCCGGCACATTGCCTGAAGCCAATCCGGTTGTCCACTTGGTATAAAAGTCGTTCCAGGAAAAGGTTTCAATTTTAATTTTGACCTTTGGATTTTTTTGCATAAATTCATTCGCAGCTTGCTGGATAATTTCTAAGCGCGGTCCTTGTGTAAAAGAGTGCCACATCGTAATATCACCGGCTAATTCCGATGGCTCTGTACTCACGTTTGTATTGGCAGTTTGTGATTTTTCATCTTTACAGCCATTAAGCACTAATGTGGCGAACACCACAGATGCTGCAACAGTTAATAATTTTTTTAATTTCATAACTCACCTCATATATGTTAAGAGCGATTACAACAAGGCTTGCTCTGTGGTTGGATCAAAGAAATGTGCTCGCTTCATATCAAACGCAAGTGTGATTTGCTGCTCCATTTCAATTTTTTGCCGCGAATGAACAATCGCTTTTATCGGTTGATTGCCCAAACTGGTATGTACGATATATTCTGCACCTAACAATTCTGCGACATATACCGGTGCTGAAACTCTCGCATTCTGATAAGAGCCGAGTAATAACGGCTCATTAGAAACATTCTCCGGACGAATACCTAAAACGACCTCTTTCCCCTCTTGACCTAATGCCACGAGTTGTTGCCAGATTTCATCAGGAATAGCTAGCTGATAATGATCCGAAGTAACGAAAGAATGATTCTCCAACCGACCTTTTAAAAAGTTCATTGTCGGTGCGCCGATAAATCCGGCAACAAACAAATTTGCAGGATTATCATAAATCTCTTTTGGTGTACCGATTTGCTGTACAATTCCTGCGCTCATCACGACGATACGATCTGCCATTGTCATTGCTTCGGTTTGATCGTGAGTCACATAAATCGTGGTCGCATTCAGTTTTTTATGGATACGGATAATTTCTGCACGCATATTACTGCGCAACTTGGCATCTAAATTTTAAAGGGGTTCGTCCATCAAAAAGACCTTCGGTGAACGCACGATCGTTCTGCCCAAAGCAACACGTTGCCGCTGCCCGCCGGATAAGGCTTTCGGTTTACGATCGAGTAATTCCTCCAAGCCTAAAATTTTTGCCGCCTCACGCACTTTGCGGTCAATTTCCGCTTTATCAACGTTACGTAATTTCAAAGCAAACGCCATATTTTCGTAAACCGTCATATGCGGATAAAGTGCATAAGATTGAAACACCATTGCGATGTCGCGATCTTTCGGCTCAACATCATTCACACGACGATCGTCAATAGAAAAATCACCTTCGGAAATATCCTCCAACCCGGCAATCATTCTTAATGTTGTTGATTTACCACAACCTGAAGGTCCAACTAACGCAATGAACTCTTTATCCGCCACTTCCAGATTAAAATCTTTCACTGCTTCAAAGCCATTACGATAACGTTTATAAATATGTGATAAAGAAAGTGTTGCCATAACGTATCCTTCTTCGTTTTTAACTTAATATTTAACTGACAAAAAGTTAAAAATAAGCTACTATTTAAACAATATAGAGATAAGACATCATATCTCTAATATTTAGAGATATGATGTCTTAAATTGCATAAATTTTCTGCGATAAAGATCACAAAAATGAAAAAATCAGAAAAAAAAGTAAAAAATCTGGCATTACAAGAAGATATTAAACAATTAATTCTTAATAAAGGCTTAAAAGCAGGCGATCTAATGCCTACTGAAAATGAGTTAATGGAATATTTAAACGTCAGTCGCTCCAGTTTAAGAGAAGCTGTTAAATCCTTAGAAGCCTTACATATTTTAGATATTCGGCACGGTGTAGGGACTTTTATCAGCGAATCTTCACTCACACCAATGATTCAAAGCCTTGCTTTTCATACACAATTACAACTGCAAAATAATATTAAATATTTATTAGATATCTTAGATATTCGAGAAATCCTGCAATATGGTTTTGCTCCGCTTGCTATTGCCAATATTAGTGACACCGAAGTCGATCAACTGCAACAGTTAAGCTTAGAATTACAACAATTGGCCAGACAAAACCTATTCTCTAGCGAACTAGAATATAAAATTCAACTACAGACCTATCAAGCAATAAATAATCCACTTTTGTCACAATATCTAGACGCTTTCTGGCAAATATTCAATTTACAAGAGGAAAACTTGCCAACTATAACTCTCTCAGCTCAAGAGGTAGCGTTGCACTATCGTGAATGGGTAGATGCTGTAGAGGCACGCGATATTAATCGTTTCCAACACGCCGTACTACTTTATTTTCGTACTCTACGTCAACGCTTACAACAAAAGGAAAAAGAAAATGGACAATATTAATGTTGCTCTTGTTGGTTGTGGCTTCTTCGGTCAACAACTTGCTTCTGTATTTAATAAATTACCCGCAAAATTGGTTGGTGTAACCGATTTACAGATAAACCTAGCACAAAACATCGCCGAACAATACAAAACACAAGCCTATGCCGATTTAAATACATTACTTACTCAACAGAAAGTCAACCTCGTGCTTATCGCCACCTACAATTATAGCCATCGCCAACTTGCAGAAATTGCCATTCAAAAAGGTTGTGCCGTATTTATTGAAACACCTTTCACGATTAATGAACAAGATGCCCATCAACTGATACAAATGGCAAAAGAAAATAATGTACCGCTTTTTGTTGGACACTGTTTGCGTGTATTACCAGGCTTACAACAAGCAAAACAATTATTAACACAACAAACATTGGGAAAAATAACGGTAGTACGAGCAAATCGCCAACGCTGGATAAATCCTATTTTTCAAAAAGATTGGTGGAAAAATGATATTCAACTAACTGGAGGAAAACTCTTTCATGAAATACATGAATTAGATTTACTTGCTTGGTTAATTGGTGAAGTTGAAGCTGTTTTTGCACAATCTACTAATCGAGCACATTTAGAAACGCCTGACCATCACGATATTATTCAATTATTGCTACAATTTAAAAATGGCGTTTTCGGATCTTTAGAAATGGGAACAGCGTATCGCTTGCCTAAATGGGATATTGCGATTCACGGCGAACTCGGTTCAATGATGATTAATTTCTTCACTTCTACCGTGACCCTCACTTTTGCTAACGGCAAACGCCAACAGTTTAATATGTATAATGAATTCGAAGCGGATCTTTCTTTAAGAGAAAGCAGCAAAGGCATCCAAAAATATGGCCAACCTAACGAACATTGTCCTTATTGGCTGACTCGTGCTGTAGAATTAGAAGCCCAAAGTATTTTTGAACATTTACAACAGCATAAAAACAGCATTCTTTGTGAACTCCCGGCAAGAGCAATTTGCATTGCTTCAGCTGCAACCCAATCTATGCAAGATAAAAAATTAATTAATGTAAGATATTGAATTTATTACTAAAACACCCATTAAGAAAACATCCTTAATGGGTGTGCTGGTTTTCATATATTTTTATTTCTGCACTACGATTCGCCAAGAAGCTTCACCGAGTTGCTCAAATTCTATAACCTGATAACCTGATTCGGCAGCCCATTGTGGGATCGATTCGGTCGCTTGAGTGCAATCAAAGGTGATAACCAATTCATCATCTTTATTTAATTTGGCAATCGCCTCTTTTGCTTCTTCCAATGGGAATGGGCAAACTAAACCTGAAGTTTCCAATTCAACACGCATAATAAATTTCCTCTTTTCTATTTGTCATTAAGTTGTAATTAAGCTAATTGTGGTTTTAATACCTTATTTTTTCTTGGACGAATAATGGTGAAATAAGCAGCAAACCAAGTACCTAATATCATTGCAATTAATGAAATCCAGCCCTGCCAAGAAAAAATTGCCGTTTCGACTAAACCGTTTCCAATTGAGCAACCTCCTGCTAAACTGGCTCCAAATCCCATTAACACTCCTCCAAAAGCACTGCGAATAATCGTGGTTTGATCCGGAATACGGAATTTAAATTCATTGGCACCTTTTGCCGCAATAAAAGAGCCGAGCAAAATACCAAGCACTAAAAAAGTTGCCCAATTAATGTACTGGCTATCGCCGGTGGTGAGAAATTGCACTAAGCCGGCTGTCGGTGAGGTAATGCCCAAACCGTGATGGCGACCGGTCGCAGTACTGAGCGGCCACGCCAATAACGCAATCACACCAACTAAAACCGCAGTAAAGAAAGGATGCCAACGTTTTTCAAATAATAGATGGGCAAGACCGGAACGTTTTGCCGGCAAAGTCGCCACTTTCACTTTCGGCTTACGCAACTGTTTATAAGTCAACCACACCGTTACTGCCACCAAAACCAACACCAACCACCACGCTGAAATGCCTAAAGTTTGGTCAATGGTGTGATCAGGAAATGGATTCTGTTTTAGCTCCTGATTAACACCTTTCAATAAACCATATTTTGTTGCTGCCGCTGATAAAGCATAGGTCAATAACGCCACCCAACTGCCAAATAAGCCTTCACCGGCACGATACCACGTTCCGGTCGCACATCCGCCGGCATAAACAATCCCGACACCGAAAAGAAAACCACCGATAATGACAGCATTTAACGCTAACGAACCTTGTGGTACAGTGAACATTCCAAATGCCTGCAAGGTATATAAGCCGATAGACTGAATCGCAATAGCAATTAAAAATGCAGTAAACATACGACTATTTTTACTCACATATAAATCCCGAAATGCGCCTGTTACACAAAATCGACCTCGTTGCAGCACAAAGCCGAGCAAAACTCCGATAATTAATCCACTTAACATATTTTTTCCTTATTACTAACACTGAAGATGATTTGTTGTGCGTTATATTTATCCATATAGATTGCCGGACGTCTAATAACAAATTAATCATTTATATAGAAATTTGTTATAAAAAAGTTCTTTCTCAACTTAATACACAATGTTTTCTGTTAAAATAAATATCGTTTTTTCTTCTCTATGAGGTGTATCATCGATAATTGGCAACGTGGCTTTGTATTACATCGCCGGGCATATAGCGAAACCAGTTTGCTGGTGGATCTGTTTACTGAACATTATGGTTGTATCACGCTCTTAGCAAAAGGCGCACGTGCAAAACGTTCTCCGTTAAAGAGCTTATTACAACCGTTTACGCCGTTGCTGTTGCGTTGGAGCGGTCGAGGAACGTTAAAAATATTGACCAAAGCGGAAGCAATTTCCGTTACCTTACCGATGCAGACAGTCGCGTTATACAGCGGTTTTTATGTCAATGAATTGCTGGTGAGAACTCTGGAACAGGAAACCGCTTATCCGGAGCTGTTCCACGAATATTTGCGTTGTCTGACCGGATTGGTGGCAAATGGTGATCAAGTGGAAGCAACATTACGCCGGTTTGAATTTATGTTGTTAAAAGCACTTGGCTACGGCATAGATTTTGAACATTGTGCCGGCAGCGGTGAGCCGGTTGCCGCTGAAATGACTTATCAATATCGGGAAGAAAAAGGCTTTATCGCTTCATTAATCAAAAATAATTTCACTTTTTACGGACGAGATCTGCAGGCGTTTGCTAATTTAAGTTTTAACGAAAAAGAGACCTTACAAGCGGCTAAACGCTTTACTCGCATTGCATTAAAACCGTTTTTAGGCGGTAAACCTTTGAAAAGTCGGGAATTATTTCAACAACATTTAAATATTTTATACCCTAACGAATAAATTATGGTTCTCTTTTATCAAGCTACAACAAAAACATCTGCAAAAAACAAAACGGCGTTAATTGAATCTTTGGATTATCAAGGGTTGGGCATTGCCAAAATTGAGGGCAAAACTTGGTTTATTGCAGATGCGCTGCCGGGCGAAAAAGTGCAGTTCACGATACAAGAAGAAAAGCGCCAATATGGTGTCGGCAAGGCGACCAAGCGTCTGACAACATCGGCACAACGCCTTGAGCCTCGCTGCCCGTATTATCAGCAGTGCGGCGGTTGTCAAATGCAGCATATTCCGATTGAAATGCAACGCCGAGCCAAAGAACAGGCATTAATGCGACAGTTACAAAAAATTGCTCCTGAAGTAAAAATTGAAGCAATGATAAGCGGTGAACAGTGGCATTATCGCCGCCGCGCCAGATTGAGCGTGCAATATGTCGCGACTACCAAGCAAATTAAGCTCGGCTTTCGGCAAAAACAGAGTAATCAGCTGGTTGAAATCAACCAATGTCCGGTGCTGGTGTCGGCATTATCGGCACTGTTGCCAGCGCTTACACAACTGCTGCAACAATGGCAACAACCGAGAAAATTGGGGCATATCGAATTGGTTGCCGCCGACAATGGCATTGCACTGTTTTTACGTCATTTAGGTGCATTAAACGCTGTAGATGCCGAAAAGCTACAATTATTTGGGCAACAATATCAGCTAATGCTGTTCGTGAGTGAGCAAGAACAACAGGTTTCAGCGTGGACAGAAGCACGACCTTATTACCATATCGGCGCATTAAAACTCTTTTTTGATATTCGTGATTTTATTCAGGTGAATCAACAAATTAATGAAAGAATGGTACAAACTGCGTTGCATTGGCTTGATCCGCAAGCAGATGATCAGATATTGGATCTCTTTTGTGGTATGGGAAATTTCACTTTGCCGTTGGCACAACAGAGTAAACGCGTTGTCGGTATTGAGGGCGTGGCACAGATGGTGGAAAAAGCGCGTTACAACGCACAACAGAATGGGATTACCAATGCGTTATTTCACCAAGCTGATTTAAGCGTACCCTTTGCCAATCAAATTTGGGCACAAGAAAAATTTAATAAAATCTTGCTTGATCCGCCTCGTAGCGGTGCGGCTTTCGTGTTAAATCACCTTATTGAACTGCAGGCAGAGAAAATACTTTATGTTTCCTGCAATCCGGCAACTTTGGTGCGTGATGCAAAAATATTGGTGGAAAACGGTTACCATTTAGAGAAAAGCGCAATGATTGATATGTTTCCTCAAACCGGACATTTAGAATCTATCACGCTGTTTTCAAAATAAATTTAAACTTTTCTCGCAAAATAGACTCAAATAGAACTACTCCATTTGATAATAAAAGTGTCTGCTTGAGGGCGAAAAGTTTGTCCGATCAGTTTGATATTCACATCATTGGGGCGGTATGATTAATGCAATAGTGTTTTCAATAAAACAGGAAGAAGAAGATGGTCGCAGTAAGAGAAACACATTTAACAAATTTACGTCATTTTGTTTTTGAAGATTGGTTAAATTCGCTTACTTTAGCGGATCGTACCAGAGGTTTATTGATGCAAGCGTGGCAATATCTTCATCCTAAAATTGCGGATAATGACCACGCGCAGGACATTCTTTCCAACAGTGTCGAAATGGTATCTATCCTTTCGGAATTGAATATGGATGACAACTCCTTGTTGGCAGCACTGTTCTTCCCGTTTCTTGAGAACAAAATTCTTTCCCTCGATGATTTACAAGAACATTTCGGCATAACCATCAAGAAATTAGTTCACGGTGTTTTTGAAATGGACAATATTCGTCAACTCAATACTAATCGTGGTTCAGATAGCGTGCAAATCGATAATATTCGGCGAATGCTGTTAGCGATGGTGGAAGATTTCCGCTGTGTCGTGATTAAACTTGCCGAACGCATTACCTTTTTGCGCACCGCTGACAGCCGCGTCAGTGAAGAAGATAAAGTGTTGGCGGCGAAAGAGTGCGCCAATATTTATGCGCCATTGGCGAATCGTTTGGGTATCGGGCAGTTGAAATGGGAATTGGAAGATTACTGCTTCCGTTATTTGCATCCGGATCAATATCGCCATATTGCTAATCAACTACATGAACGCCGTTTAGATCGTGAGCAATATATTCAAGATTTCGTACAAGAACTGACCGCCTACCTTAAAGAGAGCATTTCGGAAGTTGAGGTTTATGGGCGACCAAAACATATTTACAGTATTTGGCGTAAAATGCAGAAAAAAAATCTCGCTTTTGGTGATCTTTATGATGTTAGAGCAGTGCGCATTATCGTACAGAAACTACAGGATTGTTATGCCGCGTTAGGTATTGTCCATACCCATTTTAAACATTTACCAAAAGAGTTTGATGATTATATCGCTAACCCTAAACCTAATGGTTATCAATCTATCCACACTGTTGTATTAGGTAAAGGCGGAAAACCGATCGAGGTACAAATTCGTACACAAAAAATGCACGATGATGCCGAACTTGGTGTAGCAGCACATTGGAAATATAAAGAGGGCGCAACTGCCGGTCGTAGCGGCTATGAAGAAAAAATCGCTTGGTTACGAAAATTATTAGCGTGGCAGGATGATTTGGCTGACTCTAGCGAAGTGCTTGCTGAAATGCGTAGTCAGGTGTTTGATGATCGAGTTTATGTCTTCACTCCCAAAGGAGAAGTCATTGATTTACCAACCGGTTCAACGCCGTTAGATTTTGCCTACAGTATTCATAGTGAAATCGGGCATCGCTGTATAGGAGCAAAAGTGGCAGGAAGAATTGTGCCTTTCACTTATCAACTACAAATGGGCGATCAAATTGAAGTCATCACGCAAAAAAATCCAAATCCAAGTCGCGATTGGCTCAATCCAAATCTTGGTTTCGTGCATACCGCTCGTGCCAGAGCGAAAATCCACGCTTGGTTCAAAAAACTGGATCGCGATAAAAATATTCCTGCCGGTCGCGAAATGTTGGAAAGTGAAATGAATCGTATCGGTTTAACACAGAAACAGATCGAACAGTACGCTTTGCCACGTTACAACTTGCGTAATCTGGATGATCTTTATGCCGGTATTGGTGGCGGCGATATTCGATTAAACCAATTAATCAATTTCCTCCAAGGAAAATTGCTGAAACCATCAAATGCAGAAATTGATGAGGAGATTCTAAAACATATCTCTAATAAAAGCGCTAACAATATTCAGCAACAGAAAGAGAAGAAAAAAGGACACGTTGTCGTTGAAGGTGTCGGCAATTTAATGCATCATATCGCCCGCTGCTGTCAACCGATTCCGGGCGATGATATTGTTGGCTACATTACTCAAGGGCGGGGAATTTCCATTCATCGTTCCGATTGTGAACAGCTAGCGGAATTACAGGCGAACAATCCAGAACGCATCGTAGAAGCACTTTGGGGAGATAGCTATTCTTATGGTGTTCACGTTGGTATTCGGATTATTGCCAGCGACCGCAATGGATTATTGCGCGATATTACAACCGTTTTAGCCAACGAAAAAGTGAGTGTTTTAGGCGTGAGTAGCCGTAGCGACACCAAACGTCAAATTGCGACCATTGATATGCAAATTGAACTCAGCAATGTACAAATGTTAAGCAAAATTTTATCTCGTTTGGCAAAACTGGATGATGTCATCGAAGCAAAACGCATCACGAATTAAGGAACATTATGCAAAAATACACTGGATTAACTCATTTTTTTAAAGCCGCAAAATATTCAATGCAGGGCTTACGTGCCGCATTTAAATACGAAGCCGCATTCCGCCACGAAGTCGGCGCTGCTATCATTTTGATTCCTCTCGCATTTTGGCTTGGGAAGAGCAAAATTGAGATCGCCTTAATGGTGGCTTCCGTATTAATGGTATTCGCGATTGAACTGCTTAACAGCGGTTTAGAAGCCATTGTTGACCGTGTCGGCAAGGAGTATCACGAACTTTCCGGTCGTGCTAAAGATCTCGGTTCCGCCGCCGTTTTCGTGGCAATGGTAACTTGTGGGCTAGTCTGGTTAATTATTTTATTAGGTTAGCTAAATGATTGATCTTGGTACAAATTTACAGTCTTATCACACTTTTGCCATTCCGGCATCTGCGAAACAGATTTATCAGGTCGATCAAGTTGATGAGTTATCGTATTTATGGCAACAGGCTCAACATCAACAATTACCGGTTTTACTGTTGGGTGAAGGAAGCAATGTATTGTTCACCGAAGATTTTTCCGGCGTGGTGCTGTTAAATCGCATTAAAGGCATTCAATATCACACCGATGCGGATTTCCACTATTTTAAAGTCGGCAGTGGTGAAAATTGGCATCAATTTGTCAGTTATTGTGTTGAACGGAATATCGGCGGATTGGAAAATTTAGCTTTAATTCCGGGCTGTGTCGGTTCGGCACCGGTGCAAAATATCGGGGCTTATGGCGTAGAGTTGAAAGATATCTGCCAAGCGGTTGAGGTGATTGATCTTGCCAGCGGCGAAACTTTTATATTGCAAAACGATCAATGCCAATTCGGTTATCGTGAAAGCATTTTTAAGCATCAATATCGTGATTACTATGCCGTAATTGCGGTCTATTTTAAATTAGCCAAACAATGGCAACCGATTTTACATTACGGCAACTTGGCACAGTTAGATCCGCAACAGCTCACCCCTAAAGCGGTTTTTCAACAAGTTTGTGCCATCAGACAGGCGAAATTGCCTGATCCTAAAAAAATTGGCAGTGCCGGCAGCTTTTTCAAAAATCCATTGGTTTCTGCGGAACAATTTCAATGGTTGCAAAAACAGTATCCGGATATTCCTCACTATCCTCAAGCGGACGGTTCAGTCAAATTGGCTGCCGGTTGGTTGATTGATCGTTGCGGATTAAAAGGCTATCAGTTAGGTGGTGCGGCGGTGCACGATAAACAAGCATTAGTCATCATTAACAAAGAACGAGCAAGCGGTTCGGATGTGGTCGCACTTGCCCGTTATATTTGTCATAACGTTGCCGAACGTTTTGGTGTGGTGTTACAGCCTGAAGTCCGTTTTATCGGCAACAATGGTGAAATTGATTTTTCACTTGCCTAAATGCAAACAACGTTAAAGCCTTTCGACTTTAACGTTGCTATTCATCATCTTACGCTAACGATTAGAGTTTTTTCATTTGATCGGCAACAAGCTCTGCTTCCGGTCCTAAAATAACCTGCAAGGCGTTATCGCCCAATTTAATATTTCCTTTTGAACCCAATGCTTTGAGCTGCGCTTCGTTGATTTTATTACGATCCACTAAAATCAAACGTAAACGAGTAATACAGGCATCGATTTCTTTGATATTACCTTTACCGCCAAGCGCGGTGATAAATGCTTGTGCGCGTTCAACTTTTGCCTGTTCATTATCTTGGCTTGCGGCATTTTTCGTTGTAACACCGGCGCTATCTGCACTATCTTCTTCACGTCCCGGTGTTTTTAAATTAAATGCTTTAATCACGAAGCGGAACAATAGATAGTAAATCACAGCAAACACAAGACCTTGCACAATCAACATATACCACTCTGTTGCCAATGGATTGCGAGAAGACAACACTAAGTCCACCAATCCGGCACTAAATCCGAAACCGGCAATCCAGTGGAATGTTGCTGCAATAAATACGGAAATACCGGTCAATAGTGCGTGAATTAAATAGAGCAACGGCGCAACAAACATAAAGGAGAATTCCAACGGTTCAGTAACACCGGTGAAGAATGATGCCAATGCCGCTGCAAACATAATTGAACCGACCAATGCTTTTTTAGACGGTTTCGCACTATGGTAAATCGCCAATGCTGCTGCCGGCAAACCGAACATCATAATTGGGAAGAAACCGGCTTGATACATACCTGTTTGCCCAAGCACCGCTTTACCTTCCGCCAATGATTTCGCCCCACCAAGGAAGTTAGGAATATCATTAATTCCGGCAACATCGAACCAGAACACAGAGTTCAAGGCGTGATGTAGACCGACAGGAATTAATAAACGATTGAAGAAAGCATAAATACCGGCACCGGTTGCCCCTAAACCTTGAATTGATTCACCAAAACTGACCAATCCGTTAAAAATCACCGGCCATACATAAAGCAAGACAAATGACACTAAAATCATCACAAAAGAGACCACGATCGGCACTAAACGTTTACCACTGAAGAATGCCAATGCTTGATGTAACTCAACGTGAGAAAATCTGTTATAGAGTTCCGCAGAAATAATACCAACCAAAATACCGATAAATTGGTTATTAATTTTACCGAATGCTGCCGGCACTTGATCTAAAGGAATACCTTGTAGTTGAGAAACCGCACCAGGAGAAAGCAACGTGGTCACCACTAAATAACCGACTAAACCTGATAATGCCGCTGAGCCGTGTTTATCCTTAGAAAGACCAAAAGCCACACCGACCGCAAATAACAACGACATATTATCAATAATTGCCGCGCCTGATTTAATCAACAAAGACGCCAAAGCACTATTACTTCCCCAGCCGTCCGGATCAATCCAATAGCCTATCCCCATTAAAATAGCGGCTGCCGGCAATGCGGCGACCGGCACCATCAAAGCTCGACCTATTTTTTGTAAATAAGATAACATACTCATAACAATATCCCCATTGTTTAGTTTTAAGACAAAAATACAAAGATTGATTAATCTTTGTTAATCCGTTTCAGTATAGAAGCCCATAAAAATGAAGTAAAACATAGATTATTAGAATTGTGATAGCGATCACTTAAAAAAATAAAAAAAATGAAGTGATACTTCATTCAATTTCACACCATTTAATAAAAAGAAAAAACCGTTGTTAATTGAAGATAACAACGGTATCGTTTTTGTTAATTGACTTCGGTAATTCGCAACTCTTTCGGCACTTCAAACACTGTATTTTCTTCACAACCTTCCAGCTCTTCAACGCTTGTCGCACCGAGTTCCAATAAACGATTCACCACTGACTGAACCAACACTTCCGGCGCGGATGCTCCGGCGGTAATACCGATAACATTAATATTTTCCAACCATTGAGGATCAATGTCGGCAGCATCATCGATTAATTTGGATGATACCCCCATTCGCGAAGCCAGTTCAGCCAAACGATTGGAATTTGATGAATTTTTTGAGCCAACGACAATCACCAAATCAGACTGCTTTGCCAGCTCCTTAACGGCGTGTTGGCGATTGGTGGTTGCATAACAAATATCATTTTTGCGAGGCCCTTGAATTGCCGGATATTTTGCTTTTAAGGCTTCAATCACTTCTGCCGTATCATCGATCGACAAGGTCGTTTGCGTCATAAAGGTGAGATCGTCCTGATTAGAAAGCGGCAAGCCGGCAATGTCTTCCACATTTTCCACTAAATAAATGCCGCCTTCGCGATTATCATACTGCCCCATTGTGCCTTCCACTTCAGGATGCCCCTCGTGACCGATTAAAATCGCTTTTGTCCCTTTTCGACTTGCTCTTGCGACCTGCATATGGACTTTTGTTACTAGTGGACAGGTTGCATCGAACACTTTTAAATCTCGCTCTTTTGCCTCTTGGCGCACAGCCTGAGAAACACCGTGTGCCGAAAAAATCACAATCGATCCGTCCGGCACTTCACTTAACTCTTCAACAAAAATCGCACCACGCTGACGTAAACCATCCACCACAAAACGGTTATGTACCACTTCGTGACGTACATAAATCGGTGCGCCGTGAATTTCCAACGCCAATTCCACAATGCTGATAGCGCGATCTACACCGGCACAAAAACCTCGCGGATTTGCTAAGATAATTTTCATTCGTCCTTTCCTTTTACCTGTTTGCGTTCATTCTTCAGATAATCGAGGATCAGTAATCCTGCCCCAACACAAATTGCAATATCTGCAACATTAAACACCGGATAGTGATAAATTTGCCAATAAAAATCAAGAAAATCGACCACAAAACCGTGATAAAGACGATCCGTCATATTGGCTAATGCACCGCCGATAATTAAAGCGTAAGCACTGTTCACCAAGATTTTTTGGCGTGGCGTTTTTGCCAGCCAAAAGAGTAATAATGCTGAAATCACAACTGCAATTAAGACAAAAAAGTATTTTTGCCAACCGCTATGATCGGCAAGAAAGCTAAACGCCGCGCCATAATTTCTGACATAGGTCAGGTTAAAAATCGGCAGAATATTGACGCTTTCATACAGTTCAAAATGCGAAACCACTAACCATTTAGTGAATAAATCCAAGATAAAGGCGACAACGCTCAGCCATAAATAAATCAAACCATTTGCCTGTTTTTGCATCAAAAACTCCTCTGTGGTTGAGCTTTCCGCCATCTACGGCGGCAGAAGCTATTTAATTTAGGAGATCTGCTCCTTTGCATAAAAATAATCACTGCCAAGCAATGCTTAACAGTGATTATCTCATTCAAACAACATTAAAAATTAAGCGAACTGTCTGGTTTCACCCTGTCCTGCCACATTTTCTACACAACGTGCGCAAAGATGCGGATGTTCACTGTTTTGTCCGATAGTATCGGAATAATGCCAGCAACGAGGACATTTTTCATCTTTAGAAGCAACCACTTTCACCGCTAGACCTTTTAATTCGCCTTCAGCAACGTCCGCCTCTTCTAACAATTTCACTTCCGCTTTTGAGGTAATCAACACAAAACGTAATTCAGACGCTAATTTCGCCAATAACTCACGATAATGCTGATTTGCATAAAGTGTTACTTCCGCTGCCAACGCCGCACCGATCACTTTATCATTACGCGCCTGTTCAAGCACACGGTTAACTTCGGCTCTCACTTTCAACACTTCTTGCCAGTAAGCATCATTCATCTCTTCGTCATCCGCTAAAGCAAATAGACCTTGATAGAACTCTTCCGTAAAGACAAATTCGCTGCGTTCACCCGGCAAATATTGCCAAATTTCATCGGCAGTAAAGGAGAGGATCGGCGCAATCCAACGCACCAACGCTTCTGCAATATGGTACAACGCAGTTTGGCAGCTACGACGCGCTAAACTGTCCGCTTTCGTGGTATATTGGCGATCTTTAATGATATCCAAATAGAATGAACCCATTTCAATCGAACAGAAACGCATCAAACGTTGCACCACTTCGTGGAATTGATAATTATCGTAGGCTTCTTTAATGTCATTTTGTGCCTGCAATGCACAAGCAACCGCCCAACGATCCAAAACGATCATCTCTTCTGGTTGAACCATATCACGCTTAGGATCAAAGCCGTTTAAGTTTGCCAATAAGAAACGCGCAGTGTTACGAATACGACGATAGGTGTCTGCTGCTCGTTTAAAGATTTCATCCGATACTGCAATTTCACCAGTATAATCACTTGATGCAACCCATAACCGCAAAATATCGCCGCCAAATTTATCCATTACTTCTTGCGGAGTTACGATATTTCCGATTGATTTTGACATCTTGCGACCCTGTCCATCAACGGTAAAGCCGTGAGTAAGCACCTGTTTGTAAGGTGCTTTGTTATCTGTTGCAGTTGATAACATTAATGAAGACATAAACCAACCACGATGTTGATCCGAACCTTCCAGATACATATCAACGTCATTACCGCCGAATTCAGCTCGATGTTTCGCTACTGAAGAATAGGTTGATCCGGAATCAAACCACACATCAAGGGTATCCGGCACTTTTTGATAATCTTTGGCATCTTCACCCAATACTTCATTAATATCCAAATCCCACCACGCTTGGATACCTTTTTGTTCCACGCGTTTTGCAACTTCTTCAATTAATTCTAATGTACGTGGATGCAATGCTTCTGTTTCTTTATGGATAAACAGTGTTAATGGCACTCCCCAAGTACGTTGACGGGAAATACACCAGTCAGGGCGATTTTCCACCATCGCTTCAATACGAGCTTGCCCCCAATCCGGCACCCAACGCACCCCTTTAATCTCTTTCAATGCTTGCGCGCGTAACCCTTTGGTTTCCATACCGATAAACCATTGCGGTGTCGCACGGAAAATAATTGGGGTTTTATGACGCCAACAGTGCGGATAGCTGTGAGTAATTTTTTCCAGCTTCAACAATGCGCCCACTTCTTCCAATTTTTTCACCACCAATGGGTTGGCATCGAACACGTTTTCACCGGCAAAGAATTTCGCTTGGCTGTTGAATTTGCCATCATTACCGATTAATCCTGCCATTGGTAATTGATATTTTTGACCGACAATAAAGTCGTCCTGACCGTGATCCGGCGCGGTATGAACCAAACCGGTACCGGCATCATTACCAACGTGCTCACCTAAAATAAACGGCACGCTGTAATCATAGAACGGATGTTGGAATTGTAATAATTCAAGATCTTGTCCTTTCGCCACACCCAACACTTGATAATCGGTTGCGCCAATGGCTTTCATTACGCTATCTACCAATTCGGTGTTGAGAATTAAGCGTTCACCGTTTACTTGCACTAACTGATATTCCAATTCAGGATGTAAAGCAATAGCGCGGTTTGACGGCAATGTCCAAGGTGTGGTTGTCCAAATGACCGCAGAGATTTTGCCCTCACCTTTTTCGCTCAAATTAAATTTCGCCAACACGGCATCTTCATCCACCGCATTAAAACGCACATAAATAGACGGTGAAGTTTTATCGTAATATTCCACTTCCGCTTCGGCTAAGGCTGAACCGCAATCCAAACACCAGTGAACCGGTTTAGAACCTTTATAAAGATGACCGTTTTTAATCACATTTGCCAAAGTGCGGATAATGTTGGCTTCAATCGCAAAATTCATTGTCAAATAAGGGTGATCCCAATCGCCGATCACACCTAAACGGATAAAATCTTTTTTCTGACCTTCCACCTGCTCTTTAGCATAAGCACGGCAAGCTTCACGGAATTCCGCCGCACTCACTTTCTCATTCGGTTTACCGACCAAACCTTCTACTTTCAATTCGATCGGCAATCCGTGGCAGTCCCATCCCGGAATATAAGGAGAGTCATAACCTAAGGCAGTTTTTGATTTAACAATAATATCTTTAAGAATTTTATTTACTGCGTGCCCAATATGAATTGTGCCATTGGCGTAAGGAGGACCGTCGTGTAAAATAAAGGTTTTCTTGCCCTTACTTGCTTGACGAATTTTTTGATAAAGGTTTTTATCATACCAATTTTTTAGCATAGCCGGCTCACGTTTCGCCAAATCGCCACGCATTGGGAAACCTGTTTCAGGCAGGTTTAACGTGCTTTTGTAATCAGTTGTATCTTTAGACATTAGAATATTCCGTAATTAATAAAGTTAAATCAAAGTTGCTAAATTTTTCCGGCAGAGCTGCCGTTATTTTCATCTTTAAACGCTCTTTTATAGCCTTTTTTAGATCGCTATGCAAACAAAGTTATCAAAATTTTCCGTTATTTTTGCCGATTTTGTTGAAAATAACGTTTCGCATTTTCTGCATCCAACTTAATCTGTTGTTGTAATGCCGCAAATGAAGGGAATTTAATTTCCGAACGTAATTTCAACTTAAAGAAAATTTCCAATGTTTGCCCATAAAGATCACCATTAAAATCAAATAGATGTACTTCCAACAACGGTTTAAAACTATTAATGGTAGGGCGATTTCCAACATTGGCAACGCCATAATAATGATGGTTTGCCTTATCTTTAACCTCCACCGCATAGACCCCCTGAATCGGGTTCACATTACGATGCAATCCGATATTGGCGGTTGGGAAGCCGATTGTTCTGCCCAATTCATTGCCGTGCACCACTCGTCCTAAAATGCTGTAAGGTCGTCCTAACATCTGCTCAACCTGTTCCAATTTATCCTGTGCCAACGCCTCACGGATTGCAGTACTGCTCACACGCTGTTGTGCTAAACAGTAACTGGCATTGTTTTCCACTTGAAAACCATATTGTTTGCCGGCTTTTTGTAAGGTTGCAAAATTACCGCTACGATTAATGCCGAAACGAAAATCATCGCCAACGCTTAAAAACTTAACACGTAATTTTTCAATCAAATAATGTTGAATAAACTGCTCTGCGCTTTGTTGTGCAAAGGCGGCATTGAAAGGAACACAGAAAACATAATCGATACCGAATTGAGCCAATGCGGTTAATTTATCACGCAATCGCATTAGCCTAGCCGGTGCTTTCTGTTTCAAGAAAAACTCTTTTGCCTGCGGTTCAAATAACATCACTACAGTCGGCAATCCTAATTGTTGCGCTTCCTGCTTGAGATGTCGCAAAATGGTTTGATGCCCTAAATGTACACCATCGAAATTGCCGATGGTCAGCGCACATCCGTTAGGGAAAGTGGGTAAATTATAAAGACCTCGAATTAATCGCATTATGATCTGTTTGCTATTGGAAAAGGTTACAAAAATGCCGGTATTATACGCAGATTGTTAAATAGTGTAAAACAGCAGCGTCCGCCTATCTTTTAGTGGCATAAGCACATAAGCCGCCGGAAAGGATGATCACCAACATACCAAGCCAACTTAATAAATCAATTTCTGTATCCCACAACCATAAACTTAATAGTGCGGAAAAAATAATCGCCGTATATTGCAAAGTGGCGGTTAACACCGTTGCGCCATAACTGAATGATCGCGTTAAGCCTAACTGCCCCAATAAGCCGAAAACACCGGTGCCTAATAAATAAAAACCGGCATTTAAATCAGCAATATAATTATTGGAAAATAAAAACGCGACTAAGCCGATAACGGTTACTGAAACAGAAAAATAGAATACTGTTCTCCACACCGGTTCGCCCGCCTGTCCGAGCCGCTTAACAGTCAGCACTGCACCAGTTGCACTTAAGCCGGCAAATAGCCCTACCACAATAGCCCACCAATCCTGTGCATTAATACTCGGTCGCAACACCACTAATACGCCCATAAAACCCAAACAGACAGCCAACACCTGTAGCGCACTGCGTGCAACCACTGTCGTCAACAAGGTCCAAAAAGTGATAAAAAGTGTGGTGGTATAGTTTAAACTTGCTGCTGTTGCCAACGGTAGATGGGCATAAGCATAGAAGCCGCACCAGATAGACATCACACCGAAAATACTTCTCGCTAAATGCGATTTTAAACGTGGCGTTCTAAAACTGCGGTGCTGTCGATCCAGCATTACCCATAACCAAATCAATATGACTGACGGCAATCCTCGCGTAAAAATAATTGCGCCCAAACTTGCCCCTTCTTCTGACGACAATTTAACAAATGCCGCCATTGCTGCAAAAGAAGCACTGGCAAAAATCATCCACAAAGATTGCAAAATACTCATATTACTGTGCCAACAAATCACGTTTTCTGATACCTAATAACAGCAACGACAATAAATAACAGACGGCAGCAACTACGATCAGACCGGCTAACCAAACGACTCGCCACATTATTGTCATTGTTTGCCAAGCAGTGATATCCGGTGTGAGGTAAAACAACAGAGCGCCCATTGCCACGGCAGCAATCACCACTTTCAAGAAAAAGTATAAACTTCGTGCGGAAAAATGGTAGACCTGTTGGCGCGATAAACCACGATAAAGCAGAAAAGCGTTCAATGTAGCAGACATTGCTGATGCCATTGCCAAGCCGACATAACTGAAAGGGATCGCCAATAAATTAAATCCCATATTACTGATCATCGCAATAATACCGTAACGCACCGGCGTTTTGGTGTCCTGACGCGCATAATAACCGTTTGCTAAGATTTTAATGAGCATATAACTCAACAATCCGGCATTGAATGCCCACAATGAATAAGATGCCGCCTGCACATCAGAAAGTAGGAAATTACCACGCATAAACAGCACCAATAACATTGGCTGTGCCAATAACGCAATACCGACCATTGCCGGTACGCCGAGCAATAAGATCATCCGTACGCCCCAATCCAGCGTCTGACGAAAGGCCTGCTCGCTTTGCATATTATCTTTATTGACGTGATGGCGTGATAAGGTCGGCAAAATAACGGTTGAAATCGCAATACCGAACAAACCTAAAGGGAATTCCAACAAACGATCAGAGTAATATAACCAGCTGATTGAACCTGTCATTAAAAAACTGGCGATAAAGGTATCCAGCAAAAGATTGATTTGACTGACCGATACACCAAACAGTGCCGGAATCATTAGCGTACGGATTTTTTTCACGCCGGCATCATTCCACGCCCATTTCGGTTTTACCAACAATCCCGCCTGTTTTAAAAAAGGGAGTTGAAATAAAAATTGTAACAGCCCGCCCAAGAAAATCCCTATCGCTAAACCAATGTCCGGATTGTCCAATCTCGGTGCAATAAAGAGCGCAGCGGCGATCATCGCCACATTCAACAACACCGGCGAAAACGACATTACACCGAATTTGCCGATAGTATTAAGAATTGCGCCGGATAGCGCCACTAACGTAATAAACCATAAATAAGGGAAGGTGATTTTTAATAATAGTGAGGCTTGGGTAAATTTCTCCGCATCCGCACCACCGTTCAACCAATCCATAAACCAGCCAGTACCGAAAACCGCAGTGACCAGAGGCGAACCAATCATTGCGAATAAAGTTACAACGGTAACCAAGCCCCCCAAAGTGCCGGATACTTTGGCAATAAATTGACGGGTTTTATCCAAATCTCCCTCTTGCTGATATTCCGCCAACACCGGCACAAATGCCTGAGAAAATGCCCCCTCAGCAAACAGACGGCGCAAAAAATTAGGAATACGGTTTGCAAATAAAAAGACATCCGCGGCGACACCGGCTCCCAACAAATTCGCGATCACCACATCACGAATTAAGCCCAACACGCGTGAAAGCAATGTCATACTGCTAACAACGATACCTGATTTTAATAATCCTTTGCTCAAAATAACCACCACAATTCGGTCTGACTTCATAAAAATTACTGCACATTGTATATATTTTTACTTTTTAAGCTATATTCTCACCGGAAAAACTGTTAAAATCACGCCGCCTTTTAATGGCTTACTTTGGTTGTGTCTCACTAAAGCAAGTTAGCTATTGCCTTGCTTACTCTCGAAGCAAATTTACGGCATCAAGCGATAAATTGATTGACAAAGGCTTAAAAAATAGGCATATTTTACGCCTTTCATTTTTAGTGTAATTAATTAGAAATTTTGGGAGTTTGACCTTGGCTAATATCAAGTCAGCAAAAAAACGTGCGATTCAATCTGAAAAACGCCGTCAACATAACGCAAGTCGCCGCTCAATGATGCGTACTTATATCAAAAAAGTTTATGCAGCAGTAGCCGTTGGCGATAAAGCAGTTGCAGAAGCAGCTTTTGTTGAAATGCAAAAAGTTGTGGATAGAATGGCTTCTAAAGGCTTAATCCACAAAAATAAAGCAGCAAATCACAAATCTAAACTATCTGCACAGATCAAAAAATTAGCTTAATGATTTTTTTGGATTAAAAATAAAACCGCCAATTTGGCGGTTTTTTATTGTCTGTTCAAAGTTGCTGTAAGCGCTCCGCAAAACGTGCAACCTGTTGCCAATCGGTATACTCAATCTCTTTTGTCGGATCGGTTTCGCCACCGGTAATTTTCATAATAAAACGAATCATCATCCGATCAAACCAGCCATAACGTGGATAAAGCAATGCGCCGGCAAATACCTGAACCAACTGTGGTTGCCAATTAATTTTCGCCAACAATTTCCTCGTATAAACATTGGTTTGCGGTGTGTTTTTATCCGCTTTTCTTGCAGTTAAATTGACAGTATACAACGCCCCTTTTTTCGCTTGTAATTGAGAATGATGCTGCTGAATAAAATCATACAATTGAGCGCTGAATTTCCCATAGCGAATAGACGCGCCGATAACAACGCGATCATAAGGTGTAAGATCAATCTGCATATTTTCCGCTAAATTGACCAATACAGATTGCCCATTTAACTTGGCAGCAATCGCTTCAGCAATTTTTCGGGTTTGCCCATCGTGAGTAAGATATAAAATCAATGTTTTCATAAAAATATCTCAGTCTTCCAATAACTGTAATGTCAGTTGCCCGGCGGAACGTTCATTAATGTGCCACGCCAACTGTTCTACCTGTTGTTCAGCGATCGCCAGCTGTAACCTGACCTGATCGGTAAATTGTTGCGAGCTAATTTGTGCATCGTACTGTTTCAACAGTGCTTCCAACCACGCCCATTGCGCATATTCACAAATAATAAGATACGATTTGCGCTCAATCTTAATTGTAGTTTCCGCCAGCTTTAAAGCTTGCTGTACGCCATTACCGTAGGCTTTCACTAATCCACCGGTACCAAGCAGAATGCCGCCATAATAGCGCACCACGACTGCACAAACTTCGCCTAAACCACTGCCCAGCAATAAATTTAACATTGGCTTACCGGCAGTGCCGGACGGCTCACCATCATCGGAAAAGCCATACTGTTGCGAATCGGTCGGGGTGCCGGCAACCGTAGCCCAACAATGATGACGCGCATCAGGATGTTGCTGCCGTATTTGCTGCCAAAACTGTTTCGCCTCCTCCATTCCCGATACCGGCTGTAGATAGGTAATAAATCGACTTTTTTTGATTTCCTCACTAAAGGTGACCGCAGACTTTAACACCGGGTATTGCATAATTCTCCTTTTACGACAGTCCTAATTGTTGTTCCATTTTGACGGTTAAATTTTCCGCACCTTCAGTTCTCATCACAATATTATCTTCTGTACGGATACCACCAAACACTTTTAAAACATCGATCATTGCCCAATCAATTTTGCTTGCATATTCGCTTTGTCGCCAAGGCTGCAATAATAAATCAATAAAATAGAAACCGGGTTCAATCGTCAACACCATTCCTTCAGCCAACTCTCGGGTACAACGCAAACTCGGATATACCTCCGGAGGACGTTTAATAGCCCCTCTTTTATTCTGTTGCCATCCACCAATATCGTGTACCTGCAAACCGAGAAGATGCCCTAAACCGTGCGGCAAAAATGCGCGGTTGATGCCTAAATCAAAAATCTGTTGTGCCGGTAATTTTACTAATTCACTTTCCACTAATAATTCTGCAATTCGTTGTTGCAATTGAGTGTGATAGCTCAAATAGTTATGCCCAACACACAAATCGGCAATAATATCGCGCTTAATCTGTTCCATCCCGTACAACAATTCAGCAAATATGGGTTGTGTTTGTTGTTGATAGGTACGTGTAATATCTGAAGCATAACCAAGATAACTTGCGCCGGCATCGATTAAGAAACTGTTGGCAGTTTCCGGTGCTTGGTGAGATAAGCGATTATAATGCAACACCGCGCCGTGTTCATTCAAGGCGATAATATTACCGTAAGGCACATTTAAATCCGACTGCTGACTTGCCTGTAAATACGCTGCATTAATTTCAAATTCACTTTTCCCTTGCTCAAACGCCTGTTTAGCCGCTTGATGCCCTAATAATGCCGGTTTCTGTGCCCTAAAAATACATTCAATTTCATACTCGCTTTTATAAGCGCGATAATAATTCAAAATATTCAATAATTTACGATCATTAATCGAATAAAAACCGAGTGATTTCGCCAACGCCTCATCTTCACCGATAAATGCACAGTTTTTGCGACTATTCACCTCTTGCTGCATCTGTTGCGGCTGAGTAAAAACTTGCCATTCAAACTGTTCACACCAAAACGCCTTCGGCAAGGCTTCAACAAAATACCAGTAATCTTTCGGCTGATAAAAATAGAGTTTCGGCTTGCTGTAACCGTCTAAAAACAACCAGCTTCCTTCAGCTTGAGGCATCGGCACAACATAATTGAAATACGGGTTAATATGAAAAGATTTGGTTTGATCATCCACAAAATAATAATCCGCTTGACCGGCATAAATCCACACACCATCAAGCCGACAGCTGGATAAAGCTTCCTGTATAATAGTCTGAATGCGTGCCAAATGAGCATTAAATAACGTTTCCATTCTTTACTCCACTATCCCATATTGCGTAAAAATGCAGTATCATTACTGCCTTTATTAATAATCAGCAGCAATCATATGACCGAATTAGAAATTAATCAAACACTTGATACACAAGGATTACGTTGTCCGGAACCGGTAATGTTGGTAAGAAAGAAAATTCGTGAAATGCAGAATGGAGAAGTTTTGCTTATTATTGCCGATGATCCGGCAACAACACGCGATATTCCGGGGTTCTGTCAATTTATGGAACATACGCTGTTACAAAGTGAAATCGAACAAACGCCGTATCGTTATTGGATCAGAAAGGGGAAATAATCCCCTTTTCATTTATCCTAAAATGCCAACTAAAATGGCGATAAAAATCCACATTCCGACATAGTTATTATTTAAAAACGCCTTGAAGCACTCCTCACGCGTGCGCCGTTTTGTCAGCCGACACTGATAAATAAAACAAGCCAACGCCGGTAATAAACCGATAAAATAACCATTCGACAACTGCTGTTCCACCCCAAGATAAACCAGAATAGCCAAGGTAGCGATCTGCAATAACGCAATGATTTTATTATCATATTCCGCAAACAGAATGGCGGTCGATTTCACACCGATACGCAAATCATCATCACGATCCACCATCGCGTATTGTGTATCGTAAGCGATTGTCCACGCCAAATTCGCTAAAAACAGCAACCAACAGGATAACGGCAACGAAGCCGCTGTTGCACCATATGCCATCGGTATCGACCAACCGAATGCCGCCCCCAAAAAGAGTTGCGGCAAATGCGTATAACGCTTCATAAACGGATAAATAAACGCCAATACCGCCGCCGCGACAGACAACGCTATCGCATAGAGATTAAGTTGCAAAACGAGGAAAAATGAGAGCAGTATCAATAGCACAAATAATATTTTTGCCTCTTTTTCTGACACCGCACCGGTAGCTAACGGCCGTTGTGAAGTCCGCTTGACCTTGCCATCAATATGACGATCCGCATAATCATTAATCACGCAACCTGCCGAACGCATAAAGACCACACCTAAGATAAAAATGAACAAAATCTTAACATCCGGCATACCGTTCGAGGCTAAAAATAACGCCCACAATGTCGGCCATAATAACAAAAATGAACCGATAGGCTTATCCAAACGCATTAACTGAATATAACTGCGCCATTTATTTAATAATTTCATAAAATAGTATCTTTATTCCGGACGTGGACAAACTTCAACCACCAGACTACTGTTTGCAACCACTTTTGCCATTTCTTCCGGCAAGGGTTTATCAGTAAACAGATAATCAAACATTGTTATTGGCCCTAATCGAACCATCGCATTACGGGAAAATTTAGAATGGTCTGTGACAAGAATGCTGGTACGCGAACTTTCAATAATAGTACGTTTCACCTGTACTTCGTGGTAATCATAATCAAGTAATGAACCATCCCGATCAATAGCACTAATACCTAAAATACCGAAATCCAGCCTGAATTGCGCAATAAATTGCATTGTCGCTTCGCCGATAATGCCACCGTCCGGACGTAAACCGCCGCCGGCAATAATAATTTGGAAATTCTCTTTTTCCATTAAAATATGCGCTGCATTTAAATTATTGGTCACGATACGCAAATTTTCGTGGTTCAATAATGCACGTGCCACCGCTTCCGCCGTAGTCCCGATATCAATAAATAGCGATGAACCGTTCGGAATATGTTGTGCAACACATTTGGCTACCCAATCTTTTTCTTGAGAAAGCAAGGTCTTACGCGAAGCATAATCGCTATTTTCAGAGCTGGAAGGAGAGGCGGCACCACCGTGATGGCGGCGAATTTGATTTTGTGCCGCGAGTTCATTGAGATCGCGGCGGATTGTTTGAGGACTAACATCAAGCTCAGCAACGAGCTCTTCTGTGCTGATATAACCGTGTAATTTTACTAACTCAATAATCCGGTTGTGGCGTATTGCTTGTTTCATAACTGCCTCACATTATTGTAATTATTGGTTGTCATTCTACCCAAATTGAATATCTTTTCATTAAATTTTTGTGAAAAAATTATTTCACCGTTTTTTGTCGCCAAACATCAATGCCGGCTAAAATAGATCCGGTAATTAATCCGGCGATATGGGCACTGTTACCTATCGCAACCCCGACTAAAGGCGCAAAAAAACCGGATACAATCCCAATCACTAAAAACAAACCGAATCCACTTGGAATGGCGAAGCGCTTATTCGGATCAAAATAATTTTCGACAAAAACATAGCCTAACACGGCATAAACCACACCGGATAAGCCAAAAAAATCTGCTCCGGACGAAAGATATTGAGCAATACCGCTTGTAACTGCCGAAATAGCGTAAAGACTGCATAGCTTAAATGTGCCTTGATAGCGCTCAATCAAACCGGCGAAAATCCACCACCACATCAAGTTAAACAAAATATGTACCGGAGAAAGATGCACTAAACTGTGCGAAAAATAACGCCAAAGCTCAAATTGTTGCTCCGGAAATACCGGAAAATGGAAATAGAAAAAGATCTGTTGCTGCCAGTCGGTATAAGTTAACGCAAATACCAAAATACAGATTAAAGTCACCAACGCACAAAATTTATTCTGCCATAATCGCTGCCACCTAAAACGAGAACCTGTTACCAATAATGGTTTCCATAGTTCTCGCCAAGAGATCCGACTCTCTTGTTGCCAATCAGCGCGGTAAAACTGTTCAGCCTCCGGATTCGCTAAAAACTGCTCGGCAGCCTGTTTAATCTCAACCATTTGCTCACTCTGCTCAGAGATAAACAGATGAAACACACCCTTTTCCTGTTTTATTTCAATTTGCTGTTGATATTGTTGTCGAATAAACTGCTGAAATCGGATTGCCAACTGTTGCTGAGAGGTACTAAAAAGGTAATACATAACGTTAATCCTAGTTCTTATTTATAAAATTCGTTATACTGCTAGCATTGATCACTAATATCTACATTTCATTATTATGCGTAATCGAAAAAATAATTTTCCTCAAGGCTTTTCTAAATTTTCTTGGGCTATTGCTATTTTCTGTATTCCGGCTTTCCTATGGCCATTATCTTTATTATTATCGCCTTCGTTGAAAAACAATCCAACATTATCACAGACAGAAATTAATAATATGTCTATTTTTATGTGGAGTTACCCGCTATTACTATTTATTTTAGCCAGAATAATTTATAAACTGCATTTAAGAAAACCGAAATTAGCCTATTATCTATTAGCAATCTGCTTTATTCTTTTCTATCTAGCGGTGCTAATTATTGCTGTACGAGGTTTTAATCCTTAGCAAGAAAAGCCATAATTTCTTTAAAGGCGGATTGACGAATTTCATCTGTTTCAAATAATATTTCGTGTTTTGATTTCTCAATATTTTTTAATATTACATCAGAGAAATAGCTCGAAAATTCATTTATTGCTGTATTAGAAACAATTAAATCCTGTTCCGCCTGCAAAATAAGAGCTGGCACTGTAATTTTAGCAATAAGCCCCTTCAATTTTGCAAACATAATAATACAATGATGTACCCAAGAAAATGTTGGTCCGCCAAGCCGAACGTCCGGATATTTTTCAGCAATTTCATTCATAAAAGCCATTCTTTCTGTACTATGACTCAAGGGTGTTATTGCTAAATCAGCCGCTTTATATGCACCTTTACCAAACACATAATGTTGAGAAAATCCTAGTAATGTCATTATTGCAACAATAATTTCATCTCTTTTTACTGTTTTCTGCGCTAATCCCCAAAATGGTGCGGACAAAATCACTTTATTAAATTGATGCGGATATTTAGCCAAATAACAAGTTGAAATTAAACCACCCATTGAATGTGCTAAAAGATATTGTTTTTCATACACTTTTTGTTGCAGAACGGTTTGTATCACTAAATCCATATCATCTAAATAATATTGAAAACGATCAATATATCCTTTTTCACGATCTTTTAATAAACGATCAGAAAATCCTTGCCCCCGATGATCAAATAACAGCACATCAAACCCTTGTTGATAAAAATCATAGGCAACTTCGCTCCACTTTAAAATATTTTCTGCACGACCATTTACCAATACAATTAATTTTTGATGTGCTTGATGAATAAAATGCCTAAACGCTATTTTTTTCTGCTGATTTGCTTCAATATATTGCATAGGAAATTGCTCAACAAAAGGCAATAACTGTTGTTGAACAAATTGACTAAAATTCTCTTTTATTACCATATTTATTTTTTGCTTAAAAATAAGAGATAAAAGTATTTTCTCTTTTATCTCTTATCTGAAAATGAGATAAAAATTATTTATTCATTACCGGCTTAGTTGAGGATAATACTTCATAATGCGTGTTCATATACTCTAACCAAGCAGATAATTTAGGCGCAATCTCTTTTATATTAATTCCGACAACATTTTGTCTAAATAAAAAGAAATCAAGACAACACACAAGACTGATTGTTCCTATATTAAGTTCTGTGCCGATTTCATCAACTCGCTCTTCTAAATAACGAAAACTGCGGATATTTCTTTCTTGTATTTGTTGGTGTCTTGATACCCACCACTCATTTTCTGGGCGAAGTCGGCGCTCTGCAGCTATCGGCATCGTATTTTCAAATATACCGTCTGCTAAATAATGCCAGCTTAATACTTTCCAACGATGTTCATCTTGCGGAAATAATTTCTTCTGTAAGCCAATACTATCCAAATATTCTGCAATGAAGAAACTATTAAATAACCATTCGCCATTATTAAGCTGTAAAGCGGGAATTCTTCCTAAAGGATTGTCTTTGTTATGCGGTGAATTGGCATCAAATGATAATTTTACAGGTAAGAGTTCTGTTTGTTCCAATAAATGGTGATGTTTTAACACTATCATAACCCGGCGGACAAACGGACTCATTGGTGAATACCATAATTTCATATTTGCTCCTTATCAGCTCAAAATAAAAAAGATAAAGCCTATTCAAGACTTTATCCTCTCTGATTTTATTTAGCAAATAATTTATTTAAATGTGCTTTATACTCAGTAATATGCTGTTCCACATTTGGATTTTTAATAACATCATTACAAATAAATGTAGGCAATGGTGAAAGACCAATAAACTCATTTGCTTTTCTAAAATGCAAATAGACACCGTCTACGCCTTTGCCTTCAAAAAAATCACCTTCACGTTCAAATGCTTCAATCGGCGCATTCCAAGTTAATGACAACATATGTTTTCTACCTTGCAACAAACCACCGGTGCCATAACCTTCTGTCGGATTTACCCGATGACGCCCATCACTCTGATATAATTTTCCGTGACCAAAAGTAAAGACTTCATCAATATATTTTTTCACAATCCACGGTTCACCCATCCACCAACCGGGCATTTGCCAAATCACCACATCCATCCATAAAAATTTTTCAATTTCTTGATTGATATCGTAACCAGCATCAATTATGGTTTCTTGCACTTCGTGACCTAACGCAAGCAGAGTTTCTTTTGCGGTGTTATGTAATGTTGTATTCAGTTTACCCTGAGAATGTCCAAATGCTTTTCCACCATTTAATAATAAAAACTTCATTTACATCTCCTTATTTAAGGTAATAAATATAATCCTGTATTCATAAAAAAACCCGCCTAGAAGACGGGTTTGGATTACTCTCTATTGTCAATCTGATTATTTGATGATTTTCGCTACCACGCCGGCACCTACTGTACGGCCACCTTCACGGATCGCAAAACGTAAACCTTGATCCATCGCAATTGGGTGGATTAAGCTTACTGTCATCTTCACGTTATCTCCCGGCATTACCATTTCCACGCCTTCCGGTAACTCGATTGTTCCTGTTACGTCAGTTGTACGGAAATAGAATTGTGGACGATAACCTTTGAAGAATGGAGTGTGACGTCCACCTTCTTCTTTTGATAATACGTAAACTTCTGATTCGAAA
>NZ_KB903694.1 GCF_000379785.1 Gallibacterium anatis DSM 16844 = F 149
CGGATGCCAAACAACATCACGGACATCGCTATGCTCGTTATAGAGGATTATCCAAAGTGCAAATGCAATGCTTCCTTGCGGCAATGGCACAAAATATCAAGAAAA
Organism: Gallibacterium anatis DSM 16844 = F 149; assembly: GCF_000379785.1. GTDB lineage: Bacteria > Pseudomonadota > Gammaproteobacteria > Enterobacterales > Pasteurellaceae > Gallibacterium > Gallibacterium anatis. The sequence continues at coordinate 106 of NZ_KB903694.1, forward strand.
TTGCCCTGGTGGTATGGGCTATTTTGTCTTATTTATGGCGTCAATTTTACTTGTTTGAGGCATGGGTAAAACAATCAGCGAAAATGACCGCTGGCACCATTATCTGAAAGGAAAAGCAAGAGAAAAGCGACAAAGTAAAAAAACAACCCCATTTTTATCAAATGATTTTGGAAAGATGGGTTTGTCAGCAGTCTGCGGCGATATCTATCGCCGTTTTTTTATTTAATTTTTAATGACTTTCACTACCAAAGTAATCCCTTTGATTGATACCACTTCAACAATATCGCCTTGGTGTAATTGGTCCCCTTCCACCCGCCAACTACTGTCGCCAAACTTGGCACGAGCAATATGATCCGTAGCCACCTCAGTAATGACACCTTGTTGCCCCAACATTGCTAATCCTCTTTGATTCAGCAATTCAGCGGCAATATTCTGTTGATTACGCTTACTCTGAATTTTCCACCAACATAAGCTGGCGAGCACGGCTATCACTGCAAATAGTATGCCGCCAACCACTAATGAAAGTAGAAAAAAATAGCTCAATATTGCCAATACTAATGCCGCAATCCCCCACCATAAAAAGAAAATACCGGGGACAACAATTTCCAAAATCAACAGCACAAACCCGAGTACCAACCAATGAATTGCTCCCCATTGCGCTAACCATTCCATCATTTTTGTGTTCCCGATTGTTTTAACAATTCATTGATACCAGCAATTGATCCCATTAAATTGCTCGCTTCCAACGGCATCAATACCACTTTGCTATTCTCCGCTTGTCCAATTTGTTGTAAAGCTTCAGTATATTTCTGAGCAACAAAGTAATTAACCGCTTGAATATTACCAGCTGCAATAGCCTCAGACACCATTTGTGTTGCTTTTGCTTCTGCTTCCGCTTCACGTTCACGTGCTTCCGCACGTAAAAAAGCTTCCTGCCGTTCTCCCTCTGCTTGCAAAATTCTAGACTGTTTTTCTGCTTCAGATTGCAAGATCTGTGCCTGTTTTTCACCTTCCGCCCGAAGAATTGCAGCTTGACGCACTCCTTCTGCTTCAAGAATTTCCGCACGTTTATTACGCTCCGCCTTCATTTGTGCATTCATTGAATTAATCAACTCTTTTGGCGGACGCACATCTCTAATTTCAATTCTGGTGACTTTCACACCCCAAGGATTGGTCGCTTCATCCACAATTGCCAATAAACGACTGTTTATCGCGTCACGCTGCGATAACATTTCATCCAATTCCATTGAGCCCAACACAGTACGAATATTAGTCAGGGTTAAATTAATAATCGCCTGTTCCAAATGATTCACTTCATAAGCCGCATTACGCGCATCAATCACCTGCACAAAGCAAACCGCATCGATCGATACATTTGCGTTATCTTTAGAAATCACCTCTTGTGAGGGAATATCCAACACCTGCTCCATCATATTAATTTTACGACCGATACGATCAATAAACGGAACGATAATATTCAATCCCGGTGTTAATGTTCTGGTATAACGCCCGAATCGTTCAATCGTCCAGTGATAGCCTTGTGGCACAGTTTTTACCGCTGAAACTAACACCACAATCACTAAAATAATGAAAAAAATGGTTCCGATTGGAATGCTCTCTAAATACATAACGCCTCCTAAGTTAAATTGGATCTACATCTTCCCACAACAAGCAACGATTGCAATAGCGAGATGAAATCTATTTACAAATTTATGATTTACCACAAATTATACCCAGAAAGGCTTATCAACTTAACCTAAACAAATGATCTAAGTTACGTTACAATGCACCAACATTATTTATAAAGGATAAATTTATGGCTGATTTATTAACCTTTGAACAAGCATTAAACTTACTTTTGCAACAGCTGCCAACGCCGAATAAAGCACAAATTGAAACTATTGCGCTTGATCAGGCAGATCAACGTATTTGTGCCGAAGCTGTCATTTCACCGATTAATGTGCCGGCTTTTGATAATTCCGCAATGGATGGTTACGCCGTAAGAATGGCTGATTTGCAACAATCTATGACACTGACAATTGCTGGTAAAGCCTTTGCCGGACAACCTTTTAATGGTGAATGGACAAAAGGCGGCGCAGTAAGAATTATGACCGGAGCAATGATCCCTGCAGGCGCTGATGCGGTGGTAATGCAGGAAAAAGTGATTGTCAATGCTGACGGTAGCGTGACTTTCCAACAACTTCCTAAATTGGGCGAGAATATTCGCCGTATCGGTGATGATGTCAAACAGGGTGAAGAAGTTCTAGCTCAAGGTGCAAAACTGACATCGGTCGCCTTGCCATTACTTGCTTCACTGGGCATTGAAAAAGTGAAAGTTTTCCCTCGAGTCAAAGTAGCTGTGATTTCCACCGGAGATGAATTGGTTCCGGTTGGGCAACCACTGCAAGCAGGGCAAATTTATGATACCAACCGTTTCGCAGTTAAATTAATGCTGCAACGCTTAAATTGTGAAATACTCGATTTCGGCATCTTACCGGACAATGAACAGCAGTTTGAGCAAGCATTCCGCGATGCGCAACAACAGGCAGATTTGGTTATTACCAGCGGCGGTGTTTCTGTCGGCGAAGCCGATTTTACTAAAAATGTACTTGAACGCTTGGGGAATATTAATTTCTGGAAATTGGCGATTAAACCGGGTAAACCTTTTGCTTTTGGCAAATTGGAAAATGCTTGGTTCTGTGGTTTGCCGGGCAATCCGGTTTCGGCGTTTGTCACCTTTTATCAATTAGTGCAACCGGCAATTGCCAAATTAAGCGGGTTTAGCCAATGGCAAGCACCACAAAAATTACCGGCCATTGCGGCACAACCATTGAAAAAAGGTGTCGGTCGTTTAGATTTTCAACGCGGTTTCTATCAAGTTAACGAACAAGGTCAAATTGAAGTTTCACCGGTTCGTTTCCAAGGCTCACATATGTTCAGTTCGTTTGTCCAAAGCAACTGCTTTATCGTCTTGGAACAGGAACGCGGTAATGTTGCCGCCGGCGAAACCGTAATGATCGAACCATTTAACTTTCTCATAAATTGACAGACAAAATGAAAATTGAATTAACTGATCACGAAATGTTGCGTTATAACCGACAAATTGTGATGAAAGCGATTGACTTTGATGGTCAGGAAAAATTAAAAGCAGGTAAAATGTTGATTGTCGGACTGGGAGGTTTGGGCTGCGCTGCAGCACAATATCTTGCTGCCGCCGGTGTCGGCGAATTAACACTGCTGGATTTCGATAAAGTGTCGTTATCCAATTTACAACGTCAGGTTTTGCATACCGATCAGCGTATTGATATGCCGAAAGTCGAATCGGCTAAAATGGCACTTTCCCAAATTAATCCGCTTATTAAAATTAATACGATTAATCAGAAAATGACTTCGCAACAGTTGGAACAATTAATTGCGACTGTTGATGTCGTGTTGGATTGTACTGACAATGTCGAAAGCCGCAATCAGCTTGATCTGATTTGCCAACAATTACAAAAACCGCTTGTTTCCGGAGCGGCAATCAGAATGGAAGGGCAAATTACTGTTTTTACTTATCAACCCGGCACACCGAGCTATCGCAATTTAAGTCAATTATTCGGCGAGAATGTTTTAAGCTGTGTCGAAGCCGGCGTCTTATCGCCGATTGTCGGCATTGTCGGTTCTATTCAGGCGTTAGAAGCAATTAAGGTACTGCTCAATATCGGCGATATTTTATGTGGCAGATTATTGATGATTGATGGAATGTCAATGCAATTTAGGGAATTAAAACTCCCTGTTTCTTAAGCAAAAAATGGGCTTTTTGCCCATTTTCTCAACAATTACAACATTTGTTACAGCACTTTTGCGCGATAGTGCAATTTTTCCATTGCTTTAATCAACTGCTCATTGCTGACCTTATCGGTTGTGATCACTTTTACCGTGTGTGCATTCATATCCGCTTTGGTCTTCAAAACGCCCTCAATTGAACGCAACTCCTTATTCACCAAATAAACACACAACTGACAATTCATCTCATCAACCTGCATCGTCAGCTCTCTTTGATTATTTGTTACCGACTGTTCGTCTGCATAACTGTAACCACATAACGAGATTAAAAATAACAATACTGCAAAAAATTTTTTCATCTTTAAGCCATCCTTTCTAAAATCCACGGTAAGACAGTCGGATAAGTGAGAAAAAATAAAATAATGACAAACACTAACCAATATAAAATCATTAGCCATTTGCGCGATAAATATTTAGTACAGATAATTTTTTTAGAAAACATCAGTAACCAAAAACCGTAACCGAATGCTGCCAATGAAATAATCAGCATCGGAATACGCAAATAATCATATTGATTGAGTTCAATTAGCCACGTGGAAGAAACACCGAAAACTAAATAAATCAAGGGTGCAATGCAGCATAACGTTGAGGTCACTGCTGCAACCACAGCAGTGACACAACTTGCAAAGAAACGATTATTTAATTTCTTTTGAGATAAATTCATAACCGAACTCTTTAGCATCAAAAGAGTTAAGCGGATCCCCGCCTACTTCAGCATACGGATAACCAAAGTTATTAATTGGTTTCAACTCAGGTGCCGGATAGAGATCAAAATCACGCGCGTGATTAAAGCCAACCCAGTTTGCTTCCCAGTTACCGAATAAATATTTCGCTACCGCTTGAGTATCCGCATCCTGCACTGATTTTTTCTCAGTTAGGCGCATTTTCGCCACATCAGCAGAATCGACCGGCACCCAGCCGTAACCGGCTAAATAAAATTCAGCTCGGCAATGTTGACCGCCATTTTCATTCGCAACACCGTCTTTAGCACTGCCAAAAGCTTTTTTAGAATATTTTGACATTTTCGGTGCATCGCCTAAACGAATACCGAAAATTTCTCGTGCCGGAATACCGGAAGCTCTAGCCAACGCAACAAATACTGAATTAATATCAGTACATTTACCTTTTAATACGCCTGTTGTTAGGATTTTTTCAACATCACCGTCACCACAGCCTAAAACAGAATTATCACGTTCCATATTGTTGACGATCCATTCGTGGATCAATTCTGCTTTTTTCAATGGATTTTTTTCATTGCCAACGATTTTATCGGCATATTCTTTAACAATACCATCAATTTTGATATGAGATGTTGCTTTTAAATAGGGTTGAACATCAACTGAATATTCAATCTTTTCCGGAACTTTATAATCTTTCAATGCACCGGTAACCATCGGTTCACGATCTTTAGTTTCGATCACCATTTTCACTTTAAGCAGACGTTTATCCGCTTTTTCATCCCAATTTGCAAACAATGTTTTTGCGCCGTATTGGTTATTTTCCGTCACATAGGCATTACGATAATTACCTTCAAATTCAACGGATTTTAAAGTCTGATAATCACTATCGAAAGGCAATGGAACCCACAAATTTGTTTCGCCTTGAGCACCTTTAGGCACAACAAGATCGTAACTATTAGTAAATTCATAGGTGTGAGTGGTTGTATTTGGATTAACTTGAGTAACAGGTGCTGCAAATGCCATTCCGGACATCAGCATAGAAGCTAAAAGAAGTTTTTTCATATTGTATAACCTTAAAATAAACATAACTTGTTATATTTCATTTGTCCGACAAAATGCCGGACGACTAAGAATACTCACATTATCGGTATAAGAAAAGCTTCTTTTTATAAAAATGGAAATTTTTTTAAGAAATAAGAGGGGAAGACAAAACAAAAATGCAGCGATAAAGACTTTAAAATAAAATGTTTATCGTTGCATTTTCATAATTGCGTTTAACGTGTTTCGCCTTACGTTGATAACTGCCTTTGCCTTTACGGTTACGCTCAACTCGAGCTCTGAACAGTTTATCCGTCACCAGTGCTTTCATCGCACTCTCTTGAATGTCACCTCGTTGGTGCTGATATTTCATATTCATCATATATCTCCATAATAAAATTATAAAAACGCCGCTGATTAAAGCGGCGGTATTATGACAAAAAATTAACGAGTTGACTATAAAATTTCCAACACTTGTTCCGGTGGACGACCGATGCGTGCCTGATTACCATTTATGACAATCGGACGTTCCAACAAAGCGGAATGTTCCACAATTGCCTGTAATAATTGTTGCCGTTGCGCTTCCACATTTGGATCAAGCTGATCCAAACCTAATGATTTATACAGTTCATCTTTTGTACGCATCATTTTTCTCGGATCATCAATCGCTAATTTACGCATCAAATCTTCAAGCTCCTGCAATGAAAAATGATGTTGCAAATAAAGCTCTATGTCAGGCTTCACTTGCTTTTCTTCTAATAATTGCAATGTTGCTCTGCTTTTCGAACAACGTGGGTTATGCAAAATTTTAACACTCATCTATTTATTACTCCTTTTTATATGGCAAAGAGATGATTACTTTAACACGTCAGCTTTCATTATGCGGAAAATCCGAAAATAAACCATAAAAAATAAAATTTAAATAGTTTTTTAATTTTGCTTACTGTATAATCTTGCGACCCTGTTAATTACATTGGTTTTCCCGCCGTGTAATTTTTTTATGCTTAAAATCTACTCGAAGGGGTATGACGACAAGCGAAAAGGTGTGTTCAAATTCTTGGGCACAGGGTGTTAAATTATTATTTTGGTAATGAAATTAATGAAAACTTTTGTAGCAAAACCAGAAACAGTAAAACGCGACTGGTATGTAGTTGATGCGACAGGTAAAACTTTAGGTCGTTTAGCTACAGAAATCGCACGTCGCTTGCGTGGTAAACACAAAGCTGAATATACTCCACACGTTGATACAGGTGATTACATCATCGTTATCAATGCAGAAAAAGTAGCCGTAACCGGTCGTAAAAAAACTGATAAACTTTACTACTGGCACACTGGCTATGTTGGTGGTATTAAACAAGCGACTTTTGCTGAAATGATTGCTCGTCGTCCTGAACGCGTGATTGAAATCGCAGTTAAAGGTATGTTACCTAAAGGTCCTTTAGGTCGCGATATGTACCGTAAATTGAAAGTGTATGCAGGTAGCGAACATAATCACGCTGCACAGCAACCACAAGTTTTAGATATTTAATCACGAGGTTTAGACTATGGCAGATCAAAACTACGGCACAGGCCGCCGCAAAAGCTCTTCAGCTCGTGTATTTTTAAGACCGGGCACAGGTAAAATTACTATTAATCAACGTGAAATTGATGTTTATTTTGGTCGTGAAACATCACGTATGATTGTTCGCCAACCATTAGAATTAGTTGATATGGCAGATAAATTCGATCTTTATATCACTGTTAAAGGTGGCGGTATTTCTGGTCAAGCAGGTGCAATTCGTCACGGTATTACTCGTGCGTTAATTGAATACGATGAAACATTACGCCCAGCATTACGTGCTGCAGGATTTGTAACCCGTGATGCTCGTCGTGTTGAACGTAAAAAAGTGGGTCTTCACAAAGCACGTCGTCGTCCACAATACTCAAAACGTTAATACGATTTTGCACAATTCAAGATCAAAAAAGGGCTGTTTTTTCAGCCCTTTTCTTTTGTCCTATCTGCCTATGACGCCCTTTCTTTTTACCTTTCCTATTTCTATAAGTTCTCTTCTTTTCTCTCAATTAACAATAATATTTTCACGTACGCTATCATCAGATAACAAATAAAAAACCCGTCTTATGTTCCGCACAACAAAGCGTTTTGATGAACCAAGACAGGTTTTTCTTTCGTATTTTCAGCGTATAGCTTCTGTTTTGCTACTCTTTATCTTTCTTCAGCATCTCTGCGTGTAAGCGACTCTGCTCTTTCATTGCTTTTTTGATTTCTTGGCGTTGTTTTGACGCTTCAGCATTACGAATCATATAGTCATCCACACGAGACTCATAATCATCACGCATATTGGCAATAATGGCACGAATATCCGCTACCGACATATCATCAGTGATATATTGATTTAAGTTATCAAGTAATAACACCCTTTTCTGGTTATCTCTAATTTTGCGATCATTATCGGCAATATCACGCAAAAGTTTATTCTTTTGACGATACATACGCACATACTCCAACACATCTTCAAAACATTTTTTGCTTACATTTTCCATAGTTGACTCTCTTATTGATACATAAAACATTCTGTGCCTACTGTAGCGGTTTTTTAGGGTATCGTCAAAAAGATGTGACGGTTTTCTTACTTGGATCAAATACGTCTGCTCAATAATTCATAAACCGGATAGAAAGCGATTGATAATTCACATTTCTAGTGTTAAAACTAAGCACATTTGTATGAATAAAATAAACAAGAAGGTGAATAAATATGACAGACGTATTTAATTTTAGTGCAGGTCCGGCAATGATGCCTAAGGAAGTTTTACAACGTGCCCAAGCAGAACTGCTTGACTGGGAATCTCTCGGCACTTCAGTAATGGAAGTCAGCCATCGTGGTGCTAATTTTATGGCATTGGCAAAACGTTCTATTGAAGACTTACGCAAACTATTCAATGTGCCTAATAATTATCAAATTCTGTTTGCTCAAGGTGGTGCCAGAGGGCAATTTGCGGCGATTCCAATGAATTTACTTTCCGAAAATGGCAAAGCGCTTTATTTAACCAGTGGTCACTGGTCAACAGCGGCAGCAAAAGAGGCAAAATTATTCGGCAATGTAGATGAAATCAATATTTTAACGGAAGAAAACGGTAAAACAGCCGTAACTGATCTTGATTTCAGCAATATCGCCGAACAATACGATTATGTGCATTACTGCCCGAATGAAACTATCAGTGGAGTGGAAATCTTTGATGTTCCTAACGTTGGCAATGCCACATTAATTGCGGATATGTCATCAAATATTCTTTCTCGCAAAGTTGATATCAGCAAATTCGGTATGATCTATGCCGGTGCGCAAAAAAATGTGGGACCATCAGGGATCACATTAATCATTATTCGCGATGATCTTATCGGTAAAGCACGTCGTAGCACGCCATCAGTGTGGAATTATCAAATTTTACTCGATCACGATTCTATGTTTAATACACCGCCAACATTTGCGTGGTATCTCTGCTCATTAGTATTCGAACATCTATTGGCGAATGGTGGAATTGAACAGGTTGAATTAAAAAATCGTGCCAAAGCAGAATTGCTCTATCGTTATATTGATCAAAGCAATTTTTATCAGAATAACGTTGCCGCCAAAAATCGTTCATTAATGAATGTGACCTTCACCACCAATAATGATGAATTAAATGCAAAATTTGTCAGTGAGTCCAATGCTGCCGGTTTAAGAGCATTAAAAGGTCATAAAGTGCTGGGCGGTATGCGTGCTTCCATTTATAACGCAATGCCGATTGCCGGCGTAGAAGCCTTAATTGCTTTTATGGAAAAATTTGCTAAAGAAAATCAATAATTAATCACAGGAAATCATATGAAATTCTTAGATGTTGCCAACACTGGCGTTAAACAGTTATCTCCTTATCAAGCAGGAAAACCAATAGAAGAATTGGAACGAGAATTAGGCATTCATAATATTATTAAATTGGCTTCCAACGAAAATCCTTTTGGTTTTTCTGATGTTGCCAAACAAGCCATTTTAAATGAACTCAACCAACTTACACGTTATCCTGATTCCAACGGTTTTTACTTTAAACAAGCGGCAGCAAAAAAATTTGGTCTTGATCCGTCACAAATTACATTAGGTAACGGTTCAAACGATCTTATTGAATTAATTGCACACACCTTTGTCAGTGAACAGGACGAGGTGATTTTCTCGCAATATGCCTTTATCGTTTATCCTTTAGTAACACAGGCACTTAACGCTAAAGCAGTCGTCATTCCGGAAAAAAACTGGGGTCACGATTTGCCTCAATTTTTAGCGCATATTACTGACAAAACTAAACTAATTTATATTGCTAACCCAAATAACCCGACAGGGACATTCCTTACAACAGCGGAAATTGATCAATTTTTAGCAAAAGTACCGGAACATATTATTGTGGTACTTGATGAGGCCTACACTGAATTCACCGATCCTACCGAACGTGTTCCTTCGTTCGAATTACAGAAAAAGTATGCCAATTTAGTGGTGTGTAGAACGCTTTCAAAAGCATACGGTTTAGCCGGCCTTCGTATCGGTTATGCTGTTTCTAACCCTGAAATTGCCGGCTTATTTAATCGTGTCCGTCAGCCGTTTAACTGCAACAGTCTTGCTCTAGCCGCAGCTACTGCCGTGATCAATGATGATGATTTCGTCAATAAAGTGGCTGAAAATAATCGACAAGGAATGAAACTGCTCGTGGATTTCTTTGAAAAGCAAGGATTGGATTATATTCCATCCAAAGGTAACTTTATTACGGTTGATTTTAAACAACCTGCCTTGCCTATTTACGATGCGCTGCTACATAAAGGCATTATTGTGCGTCCTATTGCCGGTTACGGAATGCCTAATCACTTGCGTATCAGCATTGGTTTACCGGAAGAAAATCAAGCATTTATCGATGCATTAACTGAGATTTTAGCGAATTAATTGATAATTAAAAGGAACATTGCTATTTATGAATTCCATTACATTGAATCCTATCGCTTATATTGACGGAGAAATTACACTACCCGGTTCGAAAAGCCTTTCCAACCGAGCATTATTATTAGCTGCCCTAGCAAAGGGAACAACAACAATCACTAATCTTTTGGATAGCGATGATGTCCGCCATATGTTGAATGCACTAAAAGCATTAGGTGTTCAATATCAATTATCCGAAGACAAAACTGTCTGTGAAATTCAAGGCAATGCCGGTGCTTTTGAATGGCAAAATGGATTGAGTTTATTTTTAGGAAATGCCGGCACAGCAATGCGTCCTTTAACCGCAGCACTCTGTTTAGCCTCTGATAACGCTAAGCCTAGTGAAATTGTCTTAACCGGTGAGCCGAGAATGAAAGAGCGCCCTATTCAACATTTGGTTGATGCTTTGCGACAAATGGGGGCTGAAATAGACTATTTAGAGCAGGAAGGTTATCCGCCGCTTGCTATTCGCAATCACGGATTAAACGGTGGCAAAATTGAAATCAATGGTGCTATTTCATCTCAATTTCTTACTGCGTTATTAATGGCGGCTCCATTAGCAAAACAGGATAGCGAAATTCATATTGTAGGCGATCTGGTATCCAAACCTTATATCGATATTACATTAAAGATGATGTCTGTTTTCGGAGTGCAAGTGCAACACCATAACTACCAGATATTTTTCGTGAAGGGTAACCAACAGTATCAATCACCATCCTCTTTTATGGTTGAAGGTGATGCCTCCTCTGCCTCCTACTTCTTGGCGGCGGCTGCAATAAAAGGCAAGGTCAAAGTCAATGGTATTGGTAAAAAGAGTATTCAAGGAGACATTCAATTTATTGATGTTCTTGAAAAAATGGGGGCAAAAGTACGTTGGCACGATCACTATGTTGAAATAGAAAAAAACGCATTGCACGGCATTGATTTGGATATGAATCATATTCCGGATGCTGCAATGACAATTGCCACTACTGCACTTTTCGCTGAAGGTGAAACCGTTATTCGTAACATTTATAACTGGCGTGTAAAAGAGACCGATCGTTTAACTGCAATGGCAACCGAGCTTAGAAAAGTTAGCGCTGAAGTTGAAGAAGGAGAAGATTTCTTACGTATCCAACCGCTTGCCTTGGATCAATTTAAACACGCAGAAATTGCAACCTATAACGATCATCGAATGGCAATGTGTTTTGCCTTAATCGCACTTTCTAACACACCGGTCACGATTTTAGAACCGGAGTGTACGGCAAAAACATTCCCGACTTTTTTTGACGAATTCACAAAAATTGCTCATTAAAAAAAGAGGAGATATTGATCGTCTAATCAATATCTCTTCTCTTTCAATATAATACCTATTAGGTATCTTTTGCTATCAAATCAAAAAAATTCCTGCTTTTATTTGCTAGTTGTTAGCAGATTATTTAAAATCTTTCTGTTTTATTTTTCGTTTTTTTAAATGTGGGAATAGCGGTGTTCCGCTAGTAAAAGAGTGATTTATGGCAATTTTGGTATTAGGTATTAACCATAAAACCGCAACCGTGGCTTTACGTGAAAAAGTTTCATTCGATGATGATAAACGTCAACTTGCATTACAACAGTTACAATCCGAATTAGCAGAGAGTGCCGTTATTGTATCCACCTGTAACCGCACTGAAATTTACTTGCACAACCGCCATATTTCGCCACAGGAAGATAACGAACAAAATCAACAATGGCTACAACAAGTCAAAAGCTGGTTTGCCCAATTACACCGGATCACTGAAGAAGAATTACAGCGCTCTATTTACATCCAACAAAACCAACAATGTGTCACACATTTAATGCGCGTTGCCTGTGGTTTAGACTCATTAATCCTTGGCGAACCGCAAATTTTAGGGCAGGTGAAACAGGCCTTTCAATTCAGCGAGAATTTTTATCAGCAGCAACATTCTGCTATTTCTACCGAACTTTCGCGCCTATTTCAAAAAACTTTTTCTACCGCCAAACGAGTGAGAACTGAAACCGAAATCGGCGGCAGTGCCGTTTCTGTTGCTTATGCCGCTTGTAGTTTAGCGCGACAAATTTTTGATTCTTTTAAACGTTTACGCATTTTATTAGTGGGTGCCGGTGAAACTATCGAATTGGTCAGCCGTCATTTGTTTCAGCACGGCGCAAAACACATTATGATTGCTAACCGCACCATTGCTAACGCGGAGGCATTGGCAGCGCGTGTTGGCGGGCAAATGGATATTTTATCGCTGGATCAACTCCAACAAGGGCTAAATCTTGCTGATATTGTGATTACTTCTACCGGCAGTCCAAATATCCTCATTACACACGAAATGGTCAAAGTGGCACAGAAACAACGCCGATTTGATCCAATGTTGATTGTTGATATTGCTGTTCCTCGCGACGTTGAAGATAAAGTAAGTGAGCTTGAATCTGTCTATCATTATAGCGTTGACGATCTGCAAAATATTATTCAGCACAATATGCAACAACGGGAACAAGCTTCCGTTGAAGCGGAAAATATTATTCAGGAAGAGTGCGCTGATTTCTTTGTTTGGCTAAAACTTCATCAATCTTCAAGTCTGATAAAAAATTATCGTCAACAGGCAGAGCAAATTCGTTTGGAGCTGCTTGAAAAAGCATTAACTTCATTACAACAAGGCACTGATAGCGAAAAAGTAATGCAAGAATTAAGCTATAAATTAATGAATCGTTTATTACACACACCAACCCAAGTGATGCAGCAATTAGTTAAAGCCGGCGAAACAAAGAGTTTACAGCTGTTTTCCAAATCACTTGGACTCAGTGACAATGAACAGCAGGAGGAGTAATGTCGCCATTAATAGGTTTCCACCATATCGCCTTAATTGTTTCCAATTATGAAGTTTCCAAACATTTTTATATCAATATTCTTGGTGCTGAAGTGATTGCGGAAACTTATCGCCAAGCAAGACAGAGTTATAAATTGGATTTGCGTTTTCGCGATGGCAGTCAAATTGAGTTGTTCTCTTTTCCAATAACACCACCAAGACCGACAACGCCTGAAGCTTGTGGGTTACGTCATCTTGCTTTTAAAGTGGACGATCTTCAACAAGCTATTGAATATTTGAATCAACGCAATGTTGAATGTGAACCGGTACGCATTGATGAACTCACCGGTAAGCAATTTACGTTTTTTAAAGATCCGGACGGTTTACCGTTGGAACTTTATCAATGGGAGAATTAAATTCTCCCACTATCTGATCTACTTTAAGTTGCTTATTACATAGCAAAATCTGAAGTATTTCGTCTAAGGTATCGCAAGTTTGTGTGCCGGATAACGAAATTTTTCCTCATTTAAGCAGTAAAGCTTTCGTTCTATTCACACCTATTTGCGAAATTATTTTATTTTTCTATTAGGAGATAAAATGTTTTGGCAAACATTCAAACAAAACTATCTAATTAAATTCTGGAACCCTGTACCTGCTGTGATTGCAACAGGTATTTTATCCGCCTACTACTTCGGATTGACCGGCACTTATTGGGCGGTTACCGGCGAATTCACCAAATGGGGAGGGCATATTTTACAATGGTTCGGCGTTGATATCAGCGACTGGGGATATTTCCAGTTAATAAAAATGGACGGTAATATTTTCACGCGTGTTAGCGGTGTGACCATTATTGGAATGTTCGTAGGTGCTTTTGTTGCTGCACTTTGGGCGAACAATATTAAATTACGCCTACCACAAAATAAGATCAGAGTATGCCAAGCTTTAATTGGTGGCATTATTGCCGGTTTCGGTGCAAGATTGGCAATGGGCTGTAATCTCGCCTCGCTTTTCACCGGTATTCCTCAATTTTCATTACACGCTTGGTTTTTCACTGTAGCTACCGCTATCGGCACTTATATCGGGGTAAAAGTCAGCCTTTCTCCACTTTTCAGAACACCAGTCAAATTGATTAAAGCTTCACAAGCAACTAGGGTAAAAATAGATGAACGCAAACAACGGCAACGATTAAATATAGGAATACTTTTCTTTATTGCTGCCCTAATAGTTTCTATCTACATTTTATTAAACGTATCAATCAAATTAGGCTTTGGTTTATTATTTGGATTAGCATTCGGTATTTTAATTGAACGTTCTCAATTATGTTTCACTTCTGCATTCCGCGATTTATGGATTAGCGGTCGCACTCTCATCCTAAAAGCTATTATTTTTGGAATGTTAGCCAGTACGCTCGGAACTTATGCCTTTATTCAGGCAGGATTAACACCAATTATTGCTTGGAGTGGAACGAACGTTATCATTGGCGGTTTGTTGTTCGGTTTCGGTATTGTATTAGCCGGCGGTTGTGAAACCGGCTGGATGTATCGTGCGGTAGAAGGACAAACGCATTTCTGGATCGTGGGTATAGGCAACATCATCGGTTCGGTATTACTCGCGGCTGTTTGGGACGATATTGCACCATCACTTGCTTTTAGCTATCCAAAAATCAATATGCTGGAAAGTCTCGGTCAAATTGGAGGATTATTAGCCAACTATGCGCTGCTTTTCCTCTTACTTTTATCCGTTTTATTATGGGAAAAGTTTTTCCACCAAAAAAGAAAAAGCCTAGCAATGAATCATTAATTTCAATTTAGGAGTTTATTTATGACAAAAAAAGATATCATTATTCCAACCTACCGTTTAGATACTCACGGCGAACCCTGCCCATATCCGGCAGTGGCGACTTTAGAGGCGATGGAACAATTAAAACCGGGAGAAATTTTAGAAATTATCAGCGATTGTCCTCAATCTATCAATAACATTCCGGTAGATGCCAAAAATTATGGCTATAAAGTATTAGATATAAAACAGGATGGCTCAACTATCTATTACTGGATTCAAAAATAATTTTGCTGAATTCAAACAAAAAAGAAAGCCCCAAACGGGGCTTTCCAAAAGAATTGCTAATAGATGTGATTAGTAAGCTAATACTGCACGACGATCTTTAGCATAATCTGCTTCGGTGTGACCTAATACAGCTGGTTTTTCTTCACCGTAAGAGATTGTTGATAATTGACCACCTTGAACGCCTTTGCCTTCTAAGTAGTTTTTAACTGCATCTGCACGACGTTGACCTAACGCGATGTTGTATTCTGGAGTACCACGTGGGTCAGTGTGACCTTCAACTTGTACTTTTGAAGAAGTATCTGTTAAGTATTGTGCGTGAGCATCTAATAATTGAGCATATTCTGGTTGGATATCATATTTATCGAAACCAAAATATACAGTGTTGTAGCGTTGTTGTAATTCTTGCGCAGTCATATTACCGTAAAGTTTACCTTGTTGATCAGCTGCTTTATCAGAGCTGCTACAAGCTGCTAACGCTAATACTGGTGCTGCAACCATTAACACTTTAGCTAATTTTTTCATTTTATTCTCCTTAATTTTGAGTTAAATATGGCGACCAGGCAGGGAATTTAATTTGTCCCCCTGAACCAGGTAACCTTGCTTTGAAACGTCCATCTGAGGACACTAATTGTAGCACTTTGCTTACACCTTGGGTAGAACTATAAATCACCATAGTTCCATTAGGTGCAAAGCTCGGGCTTTCATCTAGGAAAGTAGAAGTTAACGCTGTAATACTTCCGCTTTCTAAATCTTTTTTCACCAATTTATTACCATTGACCATTACAATCTCTTTACCGTCCGGAGACATTTCACCGCTGTAGCTGTTTCCTGGAGGGCTTACTAATGACGCACCACCGCCATTCGCACCCATCATATAAACAGCAGGAGCACCGCCTCTGTCAGACGTAAAGATAATGGAAGAACCATCACTCGACCAACTTGGCTCTGTATTATTACCGCTACCACTGGTTAATTTCACCGGTGAACCGCCACCAACACCCATCACATAAATATTCAACACACCGTCCTCATTTGAAGCAAATGCAATACGAGAACCGTCCGGTGAAAATGATGGTGCACCGTTATGACCTGGTAATGATGCAATAATTTTACGGGATTTACTAGCAAGATCTTGCAAAACCAATAAAGATTTTTTCTTTTCAAATACGCTATATGCTAATTTTTTACCATCTGCAGACCAAGCCGGTGACATAATAGGTTGTGAGCTATGGAATACATTAAAGGCATTGTAACCGTCATAGTCAGATACTTGTAAATCATAAGAGCCGGAATTATTTTGGATAACATAAGCAATACGTGTTCTAAATGCTCCACGGATACCGGTTAATTTTTCAAACACCTGATCGCTAACAGTATGTGCGCCCCAGCGAATCCATTGATTGGTTACAGTATAAGAATTCTGCGATAAAACCGCGCCCGGTGTACCTGATGCCCCAACAGTATCAACAAGTTGGTATGAAATACTATAACCGCCACCTGCTGGTGTTACCTGTCCGACAACAATAGCATCGATACCCAATGCTGACCAAGCTTCAACATTAACCTCGCCGGCAGAAGTCGGCTGCTGAGGCATTCTGTCTACCGGAATCGGATTAAATTTACCACTAAAACGTAAATCTGAAGAGATAATATCAGCAATATCGGCAGGTGCTGAACCCGGACCGTTCCATTTAAAAGGAACAACCGCAATTGGGCGCGCACTATCCACCCCTTCATCAATAACGATTCTAACTTCGGCAAAAACTTGCGTTGCCTGCACTAACAGACAGGCTATTGCCAATATCCAACTATATACAACTTTTTTAATCATAAGGTCACTCTTCCTCAAGTATTACCTATCTCAATTTAAAATCAATTACCGGTTTTTGATATTTTCTATACACAGCATCTGATGGTGGCGCCGGCACTTTCTTCGTTAAGGCTACCGCTCTCAATGCTGATGTACAGATATCATCCGGACCGGAAACTTTGTGATAATTCAAAATTGTTCCATCTCTCGCCAATTCAATTTGTACTGTACAAACTTTATTAGCAAAACTTGCATCTTTCAACCAACGGCGTTGAATTTCACGCTTAATAATCGCAGTATATTGATCTCCGACAACATCTCCCTCACCGGCACCATTACCGCCACTGGAGCCTTCCGACCCTTTACGGTTACTGTTGCTTCCTTGACGACTGCTGCCTCCACCAATATCACCATTATTAAGGAAATCATCCAATGCATTCTGTTGTGCTAAACGTTGTGCTTTTGCTTCCGCATCTGCCTTCGCCTTTGCAGCGGCTTTTGCTTTAGCCTCAGCAGCCGCTTTAGCTTTTGCTGCTTGTTCCGCTTTTGCTTTGGCTTCAGCTGCCGCTTTTTCAGCTTTTTCCTTAGCTTCTTTTTCGGCTTTGGCTTTAGCTTCAGCTGCCACTTTTGCAGCTTTTTCCTTAGCTTCTTTTTCGGCTTTGGCTTTAGCTTCTGCTGCTGCCTTTTCGGCTTTTTCTTTAGCTTCTTTTTCGGCTTTGGCTTTAGCTTCTGCTGCTGCCTTTTCGGCTTTTTCTTTAGCTTCTTTTTCCGCTTTAGCCTTAGCTTCAGCCGCTGCTTTTTCAGCTTTTTCTTTAGCTTCTTTTTCCGCTTTAGCCTTAGCTTCAGCCGCTGCTTTTTCAGCTTTTTCTTTAGCTTCTTGTTCAGCTTTCGCTTTAGCCTCAGCTGCTGCTTTAGCCGCTTTTTCTTTTGCCTCTTTTTCCGCTTGTGCTTTAGCTAAAGCTGCCTTTTCTGCTTGCTCCTTCGCTAATTTTTCTGCTTTCTCTTTTGCTGCTTTTTCAGCTTGTTCCTTCGCTAATTGTTCAGCTTTTTCTTTAGCTTCACGTTCCGCTTGCTCTTTAGCTTGTTGCTCTGCTTTTGCTTTAGCTTGTTGTTCCGCCTTCTCTCTCGCAGCTTGTTCTGCCTTTTCTTTTGCTTCTTCAGCCTTTTGCTGTTCTTGACGTTCTTTTTCAGCCTGTTCTTTGCTTTGCTGCTCTCTTTCTTTATCAGCTATTTCCTGTTTTGATGGCGGATTACCTTTCTTCTCTTGCTGTAATCTGCCCCATTCTTGAGCGGCAGCCCCAGTATCAACCATAATGGCACCTAAAACTTCGCCATTGCCTTCACCGCCACCCATTGGCTTTACTTCTTCCAGTCTTGAACCGATAAAAAGTAAACCAAAAAGCAGAATGTGCAAAAGAATTGAAATCAAAACTGCTTTTTTGAATTTCTGTTGTTGATTATATTGCACAATACTATCCTAATCTTTATAGCGGATCTGTCATTAAACCCACGCTTTTTATCCCTGCGGTATGCAGTAAATTTAACCCTTTGATAATTTCTTCATAAGGTGCATCTTTTGCCCCACCAACAAGAAACAGTGTTGTATTATCCTTTTCAAATGCTTCTTTTGACATTTGAACAACCATTTCTTCGGTTAGATTTTCATTTCTTACACCATCAATAGAAAGCGTATATTGATTTGTGCCGTCAACTTCCAAAATAACCGGTGTTTTATCTTCATTAGAAACGGTTTGACTGTCAGTAGAATCCGGCAAATCGACTTGCACACTTTGGCTAATAATCGGTGCAGTAGCCATAAATATTAATAATAAAACTAACAATACATCCAAAAACGGGACGATATTAATTTCAGACTTTATTGATCGACCCTGACGACGAGATTGCATAATGTCCTCTTTGCTTACAACATCAAGAAAAATTAATTATGAAAATTGCTTTGACCAAATACTTTACGGTGCAAAATTGTCGTAAATTCATCAATAAAATTCGCATAATTCTGTTCAAGTTTATTCACTCTTAAACTTAAACGGTTATAGGCCATTACTGCAGGAATTGCTGCGAAAAGACCGATTGCGGTTGCAATCAACGCTTCAGCAATACCCGGTGCCACCATTTGCAAAGTTGCCTGTTTAACATTACTTAATGCCATAAAGGCATGCATAATTCCCCATACTGTACCGAATAACCCGATATAAGGACTCACTGAAGCAACTGTCGCTAAGAAAGGCACTGTATTTTCCACATCTTCAATCTCACGATTCATCGCTAAATGCATTGCACGCGAACTTCCTTGAATAATAGATTCTGATGCATTCGGATTAGCTTGTTTAAGGCGGGAAAATTCTTTAAAGCCAACAAAAAAGATTTGTTCACTGCCGGAAAGTCCATCACGGCGATTGGATAATCCTTCATAAAGTTTAGTCAAATCTTCGCCTGACCAAAAACGTTCTTCAAAAGTCATTGATTGTTTTAATGCTTTAGAAAGAATCTTACTGCGTTGAATAATAATTGCCCAAGAAATAATTGAAAATAGGATTAAGATTGAAATCACTATTTGTACAACTACACTGGCTTTAAGAAATAAGTCGAAAAAATTCAATTCAGACATTTAATGCTCCATAAACTGTCTATCACGGTTTTTCATCTTTGAGTAATCTTTTGATTTCTTGAGGAAGTGAGGTGGGTTTCATGAGATTTATATTTACGCAAGCTACTTTCACTATTGCAGAACAATAAAGTTTGTTCTCTTGAATTAACTTCTGTGTGAAAACCAAACTGGCATTTTTAACTTCAACTAAAGTCGTTTCGACAATTAATAAATCGTCTAGGCGAGCTGGGTAGCGGAAATCAATTTCCATCTGTTTAACAACAAAAGCAATACCTTGCTGTTGTATAATTTCATTTTGAGAGAACCCTTTTTCTCTCAAGAATTCTGTTCTCGCTCGTTCAAAAAAATGAAGATAGCGAGCATGATAAACAACGCCCCCTGCATCAGTATCTTCATAATAGATGCGAACTGGGTATGTAGAGTTATTTTTCATTGCTACTGCTATCTGTTTCTCTATAACAAAAAAGTTTCGCTATTCTAATGAACGCACAAATTAACTGCAATAGGATTGATGACTTAAACATAAAAAAATTTTTCTTTACCATCACATAAAATAGATAAATATGAGCGTCATAATCGCAACAATATAAGAAAAGATCGGTAAAAACAATAACTTCCATACTGTTTTATAAACTTCCAGACCGAAACCGTGGATCCATAGCGTTGCCACGCTCCAAAAAATGATTAGCGTATAAATCGGCGAAATACCACCATAATCCAATGCAAAGCGTTCCGTATACAGAAAAATTGTTGCTGTCAGAATTAATGCGAGAACGAATGAAAGGGCTCGAAATGAGCCCTTATTTGTTAATTGATACAGTGTTTGAATCATATCGTATTATTACTCATCAAACTTACCGGTTTTCTCAATACTGATATTGATCACCGCTGTTAAGCAGACTGCAAATAACACGCCCAAAACCCAAGTTACATAAAACATAATTTTCTCCTTAGTATAATGAGTGTTTGTTATTTTCGATGAAGTTTTCATCGATACGACCAAACATCTTAATGTATGACCAGATGGTGTAGCTTAATAGGATTACAACAAAAATAAGAGCTAAGATTAACATTAATGTTAATGTTAATTGGCTTGAGCTTGAATCCCATAATAATAAGCTCATTTCTGGATGAGTCACTGACGGCATTAAGAATGGGAACATTGAAACACCGCAAGTTAAGATAATGCCAGCCATTGTCAATGATGAGAATAAGAAGGCAAATCCGGAACGATCCGCTTTAGAGAACACGATGTTCAATAATGCGGAAACAACTGCCAATGCAGGGAAAATCCAAAGAATCGGCATTTCTTTGTAATTATTGAACCAAGCACCTTCCTGCATAATCACTTCTTTACCGAATGGTGATGTAGGAGCACTGTGATCGATCGCACTGGTTACAACGAAACCGTCTTTGAATAATAACCATACGCCGGCTAATACAAATGCAACTAAAGTAACTAATGCACCAACTTGAGAAATCACTCTTGCACGATTACGTAAATCGGCAGTTGTTTTCATTTGTAACCAAGCAGCACCTTGTGTTGTTAACATTGCTAAGCTGATAACACCGCAAAGAAGGGCGAATGGATTTAATAATTCGAAGAACGATCCTGTATATTTCACTTGAACGATAGAGCTAAATTCAAACGGCACACCTTGCAATAAGTTACCGAATGCCACACCGAAAACAAGTGAAGGAACAAAACCACCGATAAATAATCCTAAATCCCACGCTTTACGCCAAGTCGGATTTTCTACTTTAGCACGATATTCCAATCCAACCGGACGGAAGAATAGTGCGGCTAAAACAAGGATCATTGCGATATAAAATCCTGAGAAGGATGTCGCATAAATAAGTGGGAATGCAGCAAACATTGCACCACCGGCAGTTAATAACCAAACTTGGTTACCATCCCAGTGTGGAGCGATAGAGTTGAGCATAATACGTTTTTCCACTTCTTTTTTACCTGCGAAAGGAAGAAGTGTTAAAACACCCATATCGAATCCATCAGTAACTGCAAAGCCAATAAGCAACACACCTAAGAGGATCCACCATACAAATCGTAGAAATTCATAATCAATCATGATTTAGGCTCCTGCTTATTTAGTTGATTGTTCAAAATAGTAACGACCGGTCTTTAATGCGCTTGGACCAAGTCGACTATATTTAACCATTAGATATACTTCTGCAATTAAGAAGATAGTATATAACGCACAGACTAGACCAATTGAGAACCAGAGATCGCCGGTTGTCAATGCAGAGTTTGCTACGCCTACCGGTAATACTTCAAAAATTGCCCAAGGCTGTCTTCCGTATTCAGCTAAAAACCAACCTGATTCAATTGCAATCCACGGTAATGGAAGACCAAAGAGCAATGCTTTAAGTAAGAATTTGTTTGTACCGACAGTTTTTCTCATATTTGCAACAAATGCACCGATGAGAAGAAGTAGTAATAAACCACCAGCAAACATCATAATACGGAATGACCAGAAAGTCGGTCCAACATCAGGAATAGTATCTGCTGCTGCCTGTTTTATCTGTTCGTCAGTCGCATCAACAACATTATCGGTATAACGTTTTAACAATAAACCGTATCCAAGATCTTTTTCCACTGCTTTAAATTGAGCAATAGTATCTGCATCTTTTTGACCTGAACGAAGTTTTTCAAGCAAACCGTATGCAACCATACCATTACGTACACGTTCTTCATTTTGAACTCGTAGATCATTCAAACCGGTGATTTCTTTATCTAAAGAACGGGTGGCAATGATACCTGCAGCGTAAGGAATTTGTAATGCAAATTCATTACGGCCTTCTTGTGAATTCGGAACAATAGCAATATTCCACGCAGCCGGAGCCGGTTCAGTATCCCATTCACCTTCCATAGCAGCAAGTTTAGTAGGTTGAGCCTGACCGACTTCATAACCTGCTTCATCACCCATAATTAAAACGGATAATACTGCAATGAAACCGAATGTCGCACCAACAGAGAAAGAACGTTTTGCAAAACCGATATCACGACCTTTAAGCAAATAGTAAGAACTCACTGCTAATACGAAAACCGCACCACAAACATAACCGGAAGATAAGGTATGTAAGAATTTAGTTTGTGCTTGAGGATTTAACCATAGGTCTAGGAAACTGCTCATTTCCATACGCATAGTATCAAAATTGAATTCTGCGCCTACAGGATCTTGCATCCAGCCGTTTGCAACCAAAATCCACATTGCTGATAAGTTTGAACCGAATGCAACGCAGTAAGTTGATAACAAGTGTTTCGCTTTTGAAAGTCTATCCCAACCGAAGAAGAATAAACCCACGAAAGTAGATTCTAAGAAGAATGCAAGTAATGCTTCAATTGCTAATGGTGCACCGAAGATATCACCTACATAGTGTGAATAATAAGACCAGTTAGTACCAAATTGGAATTCCATTGTGATACCAGTTGTTACCCCTAGAGCAAAGTTAATACCAAACAATTTGCCCCAGAACTTAGTCATATCTTTATATACCTCTTTCCCTGTCGTTACATAGATGGTTTCCATTATTACAAGAATAAAAGATAACCCCAATGTTACCGGCACGAATAGGAAGTGGTATAGTGCAGTCAATGCAAACTGCAATCTCGAGAGTTCAACAATGTCTAACATCTCAATCAACCTCTTGTACCCAATACAAGTTTTAAAAAAGATTACAAATCCTGTAATCACCCCATCAGCTATTAATCAATACCAATTAATTAGCTTAAATATCAAACTCAGGTAAAGATATGATTTATTTCACACCGAAATAAAGGATAACTCTAACCGTTTAATACATCTTTTATTCTACTCCTAAAAATGGGGTATAGGAAACCCAAAAAGTTTTAGATTGATCACAAAATCGCATTAAAATCAAAAAAATAAATTTCAATAACAGAATATTATTTGATACATATCAATTTTTATATTTTTTGTAACATTTTATTAAAAACTTCTTTTTTGATTTTTCGACAAAAACAGACTGTTCCTTCTCTAACAATGTCATTTTTTATAGACAATGCCCTCTTTTTTTGTTATTTTCTGTCGCACATTTTTTCGACGAACATTTTAAAATCTTACGGTCAGTATATGTTTAAATTTAGTTTTTTAGCAGCACTACTCTTTTGTGCTTTAGCTTCCAATAGTTTTGCCAACACAAGTACACAAATTCCTAGCCAATGCCAACAACTCTTCCAGCAGACAGAAGAACTCATTTCAGAAGCAGAGAAACAACCCGGCACACATCTACAAATTGCAAACATCAAAAATAAACTATCTGAAAGCAAACAAAAAATCCTACAAATGAGTGTTGAACATCAAATTAAAAGTTGCGATAAAGGATTACTTGCATTAAATAATATGAAAGGAAAAGAAGAATAATTAATCAAAAAGATTATATTATAGCCAATAAAATCTTTTTCTTTAAAAAAATAGAACAAATAAGTGTTTAGCAGAAAAACAAGTTTAATAATATTTAGTTGCTAAAATTATTTATATTTTGATCGTATTATTTTTATTGTTTGTACAGTGCCTAATAAACAGAAAATTTGGTAGTAACTATTTTTTATAGTTACTACCAATTTTTTAGTCATAATCAACCGAGTTGTTGCTCAAAAGCAACTCAAAGGCTAATGCTATAAGACTTCAAGCCACTTTTTAGCAACAATTTTGTCTACTATGCCTGTTAATTTATGTTTTAACTCACAGAAAATATCTGAAATACTTCTTATAAGTTAAAAAGTTGAAAGAGAGTCACTCTTCCAAATTAAATGGTATTAGCCATAAACCGTGTGTTTTCAGACATTGTTAATAAAACAATCCACAGCTAGCATAAATCTGTTTTTTCTTGTTGTGCGACTGCTACCTCCAAAACTTGGCGAGTTGTCATCGTACTATCAATTTTAATATAAGCACATTGATCTTCAGGAATGATAATAGCCTCATAAACCCCAGTTTGTCGTAAGAAAAAATCTTTCCATACATCATTATTACGACATTCAGTAAGTCCAGTAAGCCGAATACGCAAATTAGCCAAATATGGGGGTTCATTCATCGTAAAAGCAAGCGCGAGCCATAAGACCGCCAACAGCGTTGCTGATAAAAACAATACCTCTGTACCAAAATGCCCAACAATCCAACCGCCGATACTTCCTCCGGCAGCAGCACCCAAAAACTGGAACGTCGAATAAACGCCTAACGCTGTGCCTTTACTTCCTGCCGGCGCTTCTTTACTAATAAGGGATGGAAGCAATGCCTCCATAAGATTAAAGCCGATAAAAAACAATAAAGTTCCAAGAATAAGAGCCCACAACTGATTATCCGCCCACCACAAAGTTGCTTCGGCAGCAATCAAAATCACAATACAGCACAAGAAAACAGCCTTCATTTTGCGTTTCGTTTCAGCAATAATAATTCCCGGAACCACACTTACAAAAGCAATCAGCATCGTGACGAGATAAATCTGCCAATGACGATAAGCCGGAAAATCGGCACGCTCAAAACAAAGAGGTAACGCAATAAAAGTTGTCATCAACAAGCAGTGCATACAAAAAATACCAATGTTAAGTTTCATTATCTGTGGTTGTTTTAATACCTCTTTCAAACAACCTTTAATCACTGCCGATTCACTGTTACGTATGTGATATTGACTTTTTGGAATCACTGTTATGGTTAAGAAAATCCCGCCTGTAGCCAATACCGCTATAAACCAAAATAACCCTTGCAAACCAATCTGATGTGTAATGATAGGCCCTGTCACCATCGCAATTGCAAAAGTGATGCCAAAAGAAACACCTATAAATGCCATTGCTTTAGTGCGAATTTGTTCACGTGTTAAATCGGATAATAATGCCATTACCGCTGCAGAAATTGCCCCACTGCCTTGTAAGGCACGCCCGATAATTACACCCCAGATTGAAGTTGACAAAGCAGCAATGATGCTGCCAATAACAAAAATGGATAATCCTAAAATAATTAAAGTTTTACGTTCTACTTTATCAGACCACAAGCCAAAAGGGATTTGAAAAATTGCTTGCATAAAACCATATATACCAATCGCAATACCGATAAGGGTTTCATTCGCTCCCTGTAAATGCATACCATAAGTAGTCAATACCGGTAGCACCATAAACATTCCGAACATACGTAAGGAAAAAATGGTACCGAGTCCCCAAGTAGCCTTACGCTCTTCGGTGGTCATACAATTATCATTATTAAGCGCTGTTTTATTCATACTATTTTTAACGGAATTAATAAAATACAAAAAATCTGTCCAGAGGACAGATTCAGACCGCTGACAAACCCACCTTTCCAAAATCATTTGATAAAAGTGGGTTTGTTTTTTTACTTTGTCGCTTTTCTCTTGCTTTTCCTTTCAGATAACGGTGCCAGCGGTCATTTTCGCTGATTGTTTTACCCATGCCTCAAACAAGTAAAATTGACGCCATAAATAAGACAAAATAGCCCATACCACCAGGGCAATTTTCTTGATATTTTGTGCCATTGCCGCAAGGAAGCATTGCATTTGCACTTTGGATAATCCTCTATAACGAGCATAGCGATGTCCGTGAT
>NZ_KB903695.1 GCF_000379785.1 Gallibacterium anatis DSM 16844 = F 149
ACGGTAAATGTACGACAGGTTAAAGAAAGACTTTCCTCGTGTTGAAAGTAGAAATCTACCACTTGTTGTTTAAATGTTTGGTTATATTTAGTCATAAAAAATCTGCACCTCTGTATGTTGTTGGATAATAAGTCCAACTTTTGGGGTGCAGATCATTTTCTCTTTCGGCTTTTTATTATAAGGAGAATTTATGTTTTCGTTTTCCGATAACGATTTGCAACATCTACCTCGTAATTTGCAATCTTTAATTGCTGATGATGATAACCTAATCAGTGTGCTGGCCAATACTTCTGCACTATTAAATCAACAACTTACTGATATTAATTGGGTCGGGTTTTACTTGTTAAATGCACAAAATATTCTTACTTTAGGCCCTTTTCAGGGTAAAATTGCCTGCACTCGAATTGCTGTCGGTAAAGGTGTTTGCGGGCAAGCCGTTGCCCAAAACAGAATATTAAGAATTGATAACGTACATCAATTTGAAGGTCATATCGCTTGTGATAGTGCCAGCAATTCTGAAATTGTTCTGCCTTTACATAAAAATGGGGAAATTATCGGCGTATTAGATATTGATAGTCCTCATTTCGCGCGTTTCACTGAACAAGAACAAACAATATTGGCCGAATGCATTACGATACTTGAACAACACTTATCAACGCTACCTTAGCTGAGGAACTTATGTTTTATCTAACTCTTGAAGACAAATTATTAATTAGCCAACCTAAACAAATTGGCACACACTCCACACAACATCCACATTTAGCTGTGATTTTTGAAGATGATGGCGATAGTGGTTATTTCTATGCCATCGATACCCAACAA
This sequence comes from Gallibacterium anatis DSM 16844 = F 149, assembly GCF_000379785.1. Classification (GTDB taxonomy): domain Bacteria; phylum Pseudomonadota; class Gammaproteobacteria; order Enterobacterales; family Pasteurellaceae; genus Gallibacterium; species Gallibacterium anatis. The sequence goes on from NZ_KB903695.1 coordinate 823, forward strand.
AAAGAGGCGATTGTCGATAGTTTGCATATCTATAATGTTGCTGCAGTCGAACAAAAACAGATAGAACGGAAATTACAAATTTGCTGGTCGGAAGACGGCTATTTTGCCCTGTTATTGATTAATGATTACCCGCACGCCGCTTTTGATTTTAAACAATTAATTGCCTATAACCATAATCAATTTCCACAACCGGATATTACCAGTCTTTGGTCACATAAACTCATTACCGAAGATCTGATAAAACAGTGGTTAAGCGATCCACAAAGCAGTTGTACTCGCCAATAATTGTGTTATAGTTTGTTTCAATTAAAATTTATTTTTTAATCGTTACTACCTATAAAGGAGTCGTTATGAATCTTAGGGATCTCGAATATTTAGTGGCACTTTCCGATCATAAACATTTCCGTAAGGCTGCCGATGCCTGTCACGTGAGCCAACCAACATTAAGCGGTCAAATTAGAAAATTGGAAGATGAACTGGGCATTCTTCTGTTGGAAAGAACCAGCCGCAAAGTGCTTTTCACTCAATCCGGATTATTATTGGTTGATCAGGCACGCAATGTGCTAAAAGAGGTTCAATTATTAAGAGAAATGGCGAGCAACCAAGGTAAAGATATGACAGGGCCGCTCCATATGGGAATGATCCCGACCATTGGACCTTATTTATTGCCTTATGTCATTCCGATGTTGCGTGAATCTTTCCCTGAATTGGAAGTTTATCTTTATGAAGCGCAAACACATCAATTATTGGAGCAGCTTGAAAAAGGTCAAATCGATTGTGCAATTGTCGCATTAGTAAAAGATACCTCTGCATTTATTGAAATTCCTATTTATGATGAAGCAATGTTAATTGCGGTTTCTGATCAACATCCGCTCGCCAAAGAGGATGAAATTCCGCTCGAAAAACTCAAACAATATGAAATTTTAATGTTGGACGATGGTCATTGTTTCCGCGATCAAGCATTAGGTTACTGTTTTGTCGCCGGTGCAAAAGAGAATACGCACTATCAGGCAACAAGTTTAGAAACATTACGCAATATGGTTGCCGCTAATGCCGGTATTACCTTTATGCCGGAGTTGGCAATTTTAAATGAACGTTCGCGCGAGGGCGTTAAATATATTCCTTGTATCAATCCTAGACCTTATCGCACTATCGGCTTAATTTATCGTCCCGGTTCACCATTGAAAGCCCGTTATCAACGAGTTGCGGAGTTAATCGGCAACAATATTAAACCGTTACTTGTTACACCAACTAAAGATGCTTAAAAATGAGCGGAATCAGAGCCAAACAAAAAGAGAAAACCAGACGTGCGTTAATCGATGCCGCGTTTGATCAGCTCAGTGCTGAAAAAAGTTTTTCCAATTTAAGTCTCCGTGAAGTCAGTCGAGAAGCCGGTATTGCGCCGACTTCATTCTATCGCCATTTTAAGGATATGGATGAATTAGGATTAAGTATGGTCGATGAAGCCGGCTTAATTCTAAGACAACTGATGCGCCAAGCTAGAAAACGGATTGAGGACGGCGGGAGTGTTATTGCGATTTCCGTTGAAACATTTTTTGAATTTATTGCCAACCGCCCTAATGTTTTTCGCCTTTTGTTGCGTGAAAGTTCCGGTACCTCTCAAGAGTTCAGAACGGCAGCCTCACGAGAGATCAATCATTTTGTTGCTGAACTGGCAGAATATATTATGAACAAAGATAAGGATATTCCCGCTGATATTGCCAAAGCGCAATCCGAAGGGATGGTTACTATTGTTTTTACCGCCGGTTCGCACGCTTTGGATATGAATAACCAAGAACGAGAGGCATTGAAACAACGCGTCATTCTACAACTCAGAATGATCGCAAAAGGTGCAACGCTGTTACTGGAGCATAAATCAAGCTAATTTAGGATCAAAAAAACCTAGTGCGACAAACACTAGGTTTTATTTTCATCGAATAAATCGTTATTCCTGCAATAAACTTTCTTTCGCTAAAGTCAAATATTGCCACATCGACCAAACTGTCAAGATAACCGCAACATACAACGCAATTGTAGCAATAATTTCCATTGTCGGATTATAACGCCATAACAATCCGATAAGCGCAATCATCTGTGATGTGGTTTTCACTTTTCCTAACCAAGACACTGCCACTTTATTTCTATCGCCCAATTCCGCCATCCATTCTCGCAAAGCTGAAATAATAATTTCACGAGAGATCATAATAATCGCCGGAATCGTAATCCAAAAAGTATGATAATGTTCAACCACTAACACCAATGCAGCGGCAACCATAACTTTATCTGCTACCGGATCAAGAAATGCGCCAAAACGGGTTGTTTGTTTCCATTTACGCGCTAAATAACCATCTAACCAATCGGTCACAGAGGCTACGGTAAAAATAAGTGCAGTCCAAAACGGCGCCCAACTAAATGGAAAATAGAACAGAACGATAAAAAACGGGATTAAAATAACACGAAAAAAGGTCAAAAAAGTGGGAATATTCAATTTCATCTTGATCACCAGATCGATTTAATACCAAACGTGACTATTGTAAAGCATATTGAGTTAAATTGCCTATATTCAATATCAATGTTTTAGTGTTTCAAAGATTTTTTCTGCTAATGAACGTGAAATTCCGGGTACGGAAGCCAATTCATCTATCGTAGCGGCACGAACCCCCTGCAAACCGCCAAGATATTTCAACAGTGCTTGACGTCGTTTTGCACCAACGCCCTCAATACTCTCCAAACCACTTTGAATAAATGCTTTCTGTCGTTTTTTACGGTGTCCGGAAATAGCGTGATTATGTGATTCATCTCGAATATGCTGGATTAAATGCAGTGCTAAATTGTCCGGTTCTAAATGAATCTCCCGTTCACTGTTACCGATTAACAAGGTTTCCAAACCGGCTTTACGATCAACCCCTTTCGCCACGCCGATTAATAACGGCTTGTGTTTGTTCCAACTCACATTCAGATTATCAAACACTACCAAAGCACGATTGAGCTGCCCTTTGCCACCGTCAATAAAAATAATATCAGGTATCTTCTCTGCCGTGAGATCTTTATCGTATCTTTTCTTCAAAGCTTGCTCCATCGCCGCATAATCATCACCGTGTGTACCTTCAATATTAAAACGGCGGTAATCCGATTTTAACGGTCCTTCCGAACCAAAAACAACACAGGAAGCAATCGTATTTTCACCCATTGTATGGCTAATATCGAAACACTCCATTCGTTGGATTCTGTCCATATGCAGCAACTGTTGCAACGCTTGATAACGCTCTTCTATTCTGCCTTGTTGTTTTAATTGCGTTGTTAATGCCACCGAAGCATTAGTTTGCGCTAACTGTAAATAACGGTTTTTCTCGCCTTTTACTTTATCTTGAATCTGAACTTGACGTCCTGCCTGTTCACTCAATAACGTTTGTAACATCTCTTTTCCGGCTAAAGAGTGATCAATCACAATCGAATCGGGAATACTCCGCCCTTGATGTGCCTGTAAATAAAATTGCCCTAAAAAAGTTTCAATAACTTCAGCAATCTGCGTATTTGCCGGAATTTTCGGGAAATAACTGCGATTTCCCAATATTTTTCCGTGACGAATAAACAACACTTGCACACAAGCCAATCCGGATTTGTACGCAATCGCGATAATATCGATGTCATCCAAACGATCATTACTGACAAACTGTTTTTCCATTACGGATCGCACCGCCTGAATCTGATCGCGATAACGTGCCGCTGCTTCAAAATCTAATCTATTGCTCGCCTGCTCCATTTTTTCAATCAGATGGGTCACCACCTGCTGATCTTTACCTTGCAAAAACAGGCGCGCCAACTCCACCTGTTGCTGATACTCTTCATCCGTTACATATCCGGCAACACAAGGTGCCAAACAACGTTTAATTTGATATTGCAAGCAAGGACGGGAACGGTTGTTATAAACACTGTTCTCACACTGACGAATCGGGAACAACTTCTGCATTAATGATAAGGTTTCTCGCACAGCGGAAGAGTGCGGATAAGGACCAAAATACTCACCGGCGATTTTCTTTGCACCACGATATGAGGTAATTCGTGGATAACGCTCGTGAGTTAATAAAATATAGGGATAGGATTTATCATCTCGTAACAACACATTGTAACGAGGCTGATACTGCTTGATGAAATTATGTTCAAGCAGCAATGCTTCCGTTTCCGAATGGGTGATCGTCGTATCGATATGATCGATCGAAGCTACCAGTGCTTCCGTTTTTTTGCTATTAACATTTTTACGGAAATAACTGGAAAGCCGTTTTTTGAGATTTTTTGCCTTGCCGACATAAATAACGGTGTTATTCCGATCATACATCCGATAAACACCCGGATTTTCCGAAACATCGGCAAGGAATTTTTTTGCATCAAACATCTTTTAACGAGACAAAATCGCGCGAACTTTTCGCAAATCTTCTTCAGTATCTACACCCACTGCCGGAATTTCCAACGCCGGCTCACAATGAATCTTTTCACCGTGCCATAAAACCCGCAACTGTTCCAATGATTCGCACTGTTCCAATGCTGTCGGCTGCCACGCTACATACTGACGGATAAATCCGGCTTTATAGGCATAAATACCGATATGGCGTTGATACAAATCAGCCAGCAATGCAAAATGTTCAATTTTATGTAGCTGTTGATATACATCACTGAATTGATCTCGATGCCAAGGAATCACCGCTCTGGAGAAATAGAGCACATAACCGTTTTTGTCGGTTAATACTTTCACCACATTCGGGTTAAACAACTCTTGAGCCTCATCAATTTTCACCGATAAGGTTGCCATATTGACTTGATATTTATCTAAATTTTCCGCCACTTGCTTCACAATCACCGGCGGAATCAGCGGTTCATCACCTTGAATATTGACCACAATTTCATCATCCGGTAACGCCAATTTCGTTACCACTTCCGCCAACCGTTCCGTACCGGAATTATGTTTATCTGAAGTTAAACAAACCTCTCCACCAAACGCTTTCACCACTTTCTCTATTTCCGGATGATCGGTTGCGACAATCACTCTTGTTGCGCCTGATAATTGCGCTTTTTCCCAAACGTGTTGAATCATCGGTTTGCCGGCAATATCTTTCAACGGTTTGCCCGGTAAACGACTGGAAGCATAACGTGACGGAATAATGACACTGAATCCCATTTTATGCCTCCTCCTGTGCTTGAGTTTGATTATCTTGTGTTAACGCTACCGCATTTTCCGGCAACAACGCCGGAATACCGTTCACAATGGGATAAGCCAACTGTTCATTTTCACAAATTAAACGTTGTTGCTGCTCATCAAGCGACAACGGCTGATGACAGTGTGGGCACGCCAACATATTAATCACTTTCTGTTTCATTTATTTACCTTAGCAATAATCTTTGCAATTAAATTTTCTAATTGTGCTTTCTCAATTTCTGCCGTCACTTCCACATACCACCAATGCTTTTGTGCAAATTTACGGCATTTCACTGCATCTTTTTCAGTCATTAACAGAGGAATATCACTTTGATCAAAAGCGGAGAAATCCGATGCCTGAAAAGCGTGATGATCCGGAAAAGCGGTGCTGGATAACAGTGTTATTCCTTGACGTTCCAAACCGGTGAAAAAACGTGGCGGATAACCAATTCCGGCAATAGCATTTACTTGCGTAAATTGAGTTAATGCTCTTCTCTCATTGGTGAGCAAATTGACCGCTTCGCCACTGCGCAATGTCATCAAAATTTCATTATCTTGTGCAGTACCGCCATTACAAATCACCGCATCAACCGTTGTTAATCGTTGCTTTGGCAACTCTCGTAACGGCCCAGCCGGCAACAATAACCCATTACCGAAACGCCGCTCACCATCCACCACCACCAATTCAAGGTCACGCTGTAATTTATAATGCTGCAAACCATCATCACTAATAATCACTTGTGGATGATACGCTTTATGCAACAGTTCGATACTTTGTCGGCGATCAGGTGAAATCGCAACCGGCGCTGATGTACGTTGTGCAATCAATACCGGTTCATCGCCCACTTTTTTCGCATCGGAAGAGGCACAAACTAAAAACGGATATTCATTGCTCTCACCGCCATATCCGCGTGAAATCACACCAACACGGATGCCTTGTTGTTGTAACTGCTGTACTAAGGTAATCACTAATGGGGTTTTACCATTGCCCCCCACCGATAAATTACCCACCACCACAACCGTGCAAGGCGCTTTCCAAGAGCTAAAAATGCCTTTTTGATAGGCTTTTCGCCGTAAATAAGTGACCAATTGGAATAACCAAGAGAAAGGTAATAATAACCACTGTAACCACGATTGTTGATACCAGAATTTCATACCGTTTCTTTATTAACCTCTTAACCCTCAAATTGCATTTTGTGCAATTGAGCATAAATTTGCCCTTGTTGCAGCAACTGTTGATGTGTTCCTCTTTCAACAATTTCGCCCTGATCAATCACAATAATTTCATCCGCTCGCTCAATCGTTGATAAACGGTGCGCTATCACCAATAATGTTTTGTGCTGATGCAAGCCGTCCAACGCATTCTGAATAGCGCGTTCAGACTCTGTATCCAAGGCAGAGGTAGCCTCATCCAAAATTAATACCGAAGCATTTCTTAATAATGCTCTGGCGATTGCTAAACGTTGACGTTGTCCGCCGGAAAGGGAAACACCGTTTTCACCGATCATCGTATCCAAACCGTGTTCCATTTTTTCAATAAATTCCATTGCGTGAGCTGCTTTCGCTGCTGCAATAATCTGTTCACGACTATATTTTTCCGTTGCCGCATAAGCAATATTATTGGCAATAGTATCATTAAAAAGATGAACCTGTTGCGACACAATAGCGCAGTGCTGACGCAAATTCGCCAAGGTATAATCTTTAATATTACGCCCATCCAAGGTAATTTCACCTTGCTGAATATCATAAAAACGGGTAATTAAATTGGCGATGGTTGATTTACCCGATCCGGAACGCCCCACCAACGCCACCGTTTTGCCTGCAGGAATATCAAATGAAATATGCGAAAGTGCCGGCTCATCCTTGCCTTGATAGTAGAAACTGACATCTTTAAATGCAATATCACCATTCACTTTTTCACTGACAAATTTGCCATTATCCTGTTCCGTTTCCAAATCCAAAATAGCAAATAAAGTCTGACAAGCCGCCATTCCGCGTTGAAATTGGGCATTGACATTGGTTAAAGATTTCAATGGTCTTAATAAAGCAAACATTGATGAAAAAACAAGCGTAAAATCACCGGCGGTTAATTGTCCGCCCATCATTGTCGGTACGGTTGCCAAATATAGCACCACTGCCAATGCAAAAGAGGCAATAATTTGCACGATAGGATCGGAAATGGCGCTCATTGCCATCATTTTTAGACTTTTACGACGCATATCATCGCTGACTAAATCAAAACGCTGTTCTTCAACCTGTTGCCCACCAAAAGAAAGCACGACTCGATGCCCTTTCAACATCTGTTCCGCACTTGCTGTCAATTCGCCCATTGAATTCTGCATATTTTTACTTAAACGGCGAAAATGCTTGGATACCACACTGATTAATACTGCAATAATAGGCCCGACCACGAAAAGCACCAACGACAACTGCCAACTGGTATAAAGCATTAACCCCAGCAATGAAACCACGGTAGCACTCTCTTTCACGATAGTAATCAAGGCGTTGGAAGAGGAGTTCGCGACCTGTTCGGAATCATAAGTGATGCGTGAAAGCAGTTTCCCTGCCGCTTGATGGTCAAAAAAACTGACCGGCATATACATTAAATGTTTAAATAACATTCTGCGCATTACCATTACTACATTGCCCGACACCCACGAAAGACAATAATCGGAAACAAAACTGGTAATCCCTCGTAAAAAAATCAGCAGGATAACGATGATTGGCAACCATTTTAGGAATGACAGATCTGCTTCACCGAATCCTTTATCTAGTAATGGCTTCAATAAATAGATTAATCCAGCTTCGGTTAATGCGTTAAAAACCAAGGCAATAATTGCAATTAAAATACCTAATCGATATTGCCAAATCATTGGCCATAAACGTTTAAATGTCGCTTTTGTTGAAAAATCTTTATCATTCATAAAATAGCGTTGTACCGTAAATAAATTTAAAACGCTATTCTACCTTTATTCTGTTATTTATCAAATCAGCCCTTAAAGTAACTGCTTAAACCAAGGTTGTAATAAGGTTCGCGCCGTTTCAACTTCAATTTCTCCGTGTTTGGTAAAACGTAATAGAATTTGTCCTACTGTTGCTGTTACTAGCGTATCTACTTGAAATTGCTGTAATCGTGAAATAATCTCCTGATGTGGAAAATGCCATTGATTGCCTATGCCTGCGGAAATTAATGCTATTTTAGGTTGTGTTTTTTGCAAAAATGCAGTACTGGTTGAAGTACGGCTGCCGTGATGTGCCACCTGCAAAATATCAATCGTCGGGAAATGTTCTAAATACTGTAATTCCGCCGTTTTATCCAGATCACCGGTTAACAGGACATTATGTTTGCCATCATTGATCAACATCACGCAAGATTGATGATTTTTCGCTGTTTTTTCTACTTTATACGGCGCTATCACTTGCCAATCTAAATCGCGCCAACGCCATTGAACGCCTTGATAACAGGGTTCAGGCGTTTTTCCGGCATATGTTTTTTCGGATGAAGTGATCAATGTGGCATTCGGAAAATAACGAAGCAACATCTCAGCACCACCGCTGTGATCATTATCATCGTGACTAATAATAATCTCTTCCAATTCAATACCTTGCCGTTGCAAATAGGGAATAATTTCCAATTCAGCCATACTGCTACCGCGCCACGAAGCGGCTGTATCATACAAAACGCCTTTGCCATTTTGTCGGATCAATATCGACATCCCCTGCCCTACATCCAACATTTCCAGCGTCCATAAGGTGCGATATTGTTGATAATAATAGAAACCTAATTGCCATAGCATTATGCCTAAAATCATTCCTATTATTTTCAAAATAGTTTGAAAATCGGTACGCTCAACTAAAGCAGACACCTCTAAACGGAATAGTGTTGATGTCGGCAACCAATGATGCTCATCCGTTTTAGTTCGTTGATATTTAGCATAGCGAATACAAAACATTCCCCAAAGCAAACACAAGCCTAGAAAAATCAAGCTTATCCAGAGATTTTCCAGCTCTGAAACAGGATGCCAGCCAGTTTTAAATATCTTTAAGCCCTCAACACATTGTTGTGCAATAAACTGGCATAACGCCCAACTGTGGAAGTAATCAAACGTTAAAATGGAGAACAAAATTAATGGAATGAGTACAAAACTGAAAATCGGCACAATCCATAAATTAATCCATAAATTAAAGAAGTTAAAACCGGAAAAAAAGAAGAGTGTAATTGGTGTAAATAGCAGAAACAGTCCGATTTGTAGATGAATAAGCGCCAAAATGTAATAAGTAATTTTACCGAATTGATGGAGTTTTTTTCCTCGCACCGAGCAAACAGATAAGGGAAACAGATGATTCCATATCAATAAACATAACACCGCCAATGCGGATAGCCAAAAGCTATCACTTAACAGAATAAGTGGATCCAATAGCACAAAAATCGCGATACAACGCACATAACATTGCCACCGATTTAAATAACTGCGAAAAAATCTTAGCCACAACAGGAAGATCAATGCAATAATGGCTCGGACAGTCGGGATCGAAAAATCAGCTAAATAACTGTATAACAACGCACACATTCCACCGAATAATAGCGGCAAAAAAGGCGTAATCCGATGCGCCGGCAAGAAATACTGCACACTACGCGCTAAAGCCACCCCCAACAACATTACTAAACCGATATGCAAGCCTGAAATCGCAATTAAATGCGCTGTTCCGGTTTGTTGAAACAGTTGTAACGTTTCCTGACTCAAAAAACGCTTATCACCAAATCCCAATGCAAGAAATAATTCCGACTGTGGTTTCTGTTGCCATAAATCCAAATTATGCCGCAATAATCGCTCACGCAAATCGGGATGATCTGCAACCAAAACTGCATTTTTCACAACAGCATAGCCAACAATATGATTTGCATACAGCCATTTTTGACGCTGAAAACCACCAAAATTGGCTCTTGACGCTAATGGTTTTAGCGTGACTTCTCCTAGCCACGATTGTCCGGCTGCCAGCGGTTGCGGTGCTTGCCAACTCAAATAAAAACGATAGTTCTCATCTTCATCCGAAAATTTCAATAATGCAATTGCCGTTTGATAATCCCGTTGATGCAAAACTTTTTCAATCATAATCTGCGCGCGCTGTTTCTTCGGGAGTGTCTGCACATACTGCGCTTGTGTGATGAGTTGTTGTATCAAAAACAGACACCAACAACACGAAAATATTATTGAAATTATCACACCTCCCCACTGATTTTTCTTTCTTATTAACCATAGGGCAAGCAATGAAACGACAGTGAAAAAAACACCCCAAAATGCAGTCAAAAAAATCCATGCAAACGGCAAATACATCATCGCCAAACAACTGACAATACAAGCAATGGCAATTCGCTCCACATTTCCTCCTTTCTTTATTCTGGAGTAAGGTAATAGATCCGCAGTAATGTGCAAAAGATAAGCAATAAAAATGTGAGCTTTATCGAAAATTTACAAAAAACAGCGATTTTTCCGCATTTATTCGTTCAAATAATCATCATTTTAAAAAATTCCGTTTGCTAAAAAGTATAAGTTCTGATATTTATAACCGTCCTTTGGAATAGCTCACTCCAAAGTGTATGAAAATCGACGGAAAATTGTATAAAAAAGGCTCTATTTTTGATAAAAGCATTTCATATGGAGCGTTTTATCAGTCGTTATTTATTTTTTTGGTGTCTAGGAGAGATTTAAATATGACGGCAACTACGCCAAAATCATCACTAAGTGTTTTAGCTCTTGCTGGTGTTCAACCTTATCAAGAGAAAGTCGGCGAAGAATATATGAATGAAGCGCAACTTCTTCATTTTAAAAAGATTTTAACTGCTTGGCATGATCAAATCATGGGTGAAGCAAATCGAACTGTCGCACATATGCGTGATGAAGCTTCTAATTTTCCGGATCCTTCCGATCGTGCTACGCAAGAAGAAGAGTTCAGTTTAGAACTGCGTAATCGTGATCGTGAACGCAAATTATTAAAGAAAATCGAACGTACCATCAAAAAGATTGAGTCTGAAGATTTCGGTTACTGCGAATCTTGCGGTGTTGAAATCGGCATCAAGCGTTTAGAAGCTCGTCCGACGGCCGATCTTTGCATCGACTGCAAAACATTGGCAGAAATCCGCGAAAAACAGATCGGTGGGTAATTCAACTAAGTAATTGAATTATCACTGTCTACAGCGGAAGTTAACCAAATTCCTCTCCCTAAATCGATTTAGGGAGAGTTTTCTATTTTAAAAACAGATAGAAAATATCACTTTTCATATATTTTCTAAAAATAGATTGAGGTGTCTTATTTTTAAATTTATTCGAAAACTGTTTCCGCAAAAAACGGAAGAACAGAAAAACACTTTATCAACACAACACACATCTGCGCCTGTTGTTAGTCAGAAAAAAACTAACAAGAAATCGGCCCCTGCTCAAAACAAACCTAAACGAGCAACATTACCGTCCTTAAAAGCTTCTGAATACGGCATTTATCCTCATCTTATCAGTCGCCAAGCATTACAAGTTGTTGAAAAATTACAGAATAATGGATTTGAGGCTTATGTGGTAGGCGGTTGCTTACGCGATATTTTATTGGACAAAACACCTAAAGATTTTGATGTCGCAACCAATGCTCGTCCGGAACAGATTCAAAAAATATTTCAACGTCAATGTCGTTTAGTGGGTCGCCGTTTCAGGTTAGCACACATTTTATTCGGCAGAGAAATCATTGAAGTTGCAACATTCCGCGCTGCTCACGATGCAATTAATAATGATAAATTAGCTAAACAGAGTGCGGAAGGAATGTTATTACGAGATAATGTTTACGGCAGTTTGGAAGATGATGCCGCTCGTCGTGATTTTACCGTCAATGCATTTTATTATGATCCCCGCAAAGATAAATTCTACGATTTCTTCAATGGTATTAAAGACTTGCGTGCCGGTCGCTTAATGTTAATTGGCGATCCGACTCAACGTTATCAGGAAGATCCGGTCAGAATGCTGCGTGCCATCCGTTTTATGGCAAAACTGGATATGTTTCTTGATAAAAAATGTGAACAACCGATTTATCAACTGGCCTCTTTATTACAAAACATTCCGGCAGCACGTTTATTTGATGAGTCATTAAAACTATTACAAACCGGCAAAGGCGAGAAAACCTATCAATTACTCTATAAATATCAATTATTTCATCAACTTTTTCCGGCATTAATTCCATTTTTCACCACAAATAATGACTCATTTACAGAAAAAATGATCGTTACAGCATTACGTTCCACTGATGAACGTATCGCCGATCATTTACGTATTAATCCGGCATTTTTATTTGCCGCTTTTTTCTGGTATCCGTTACGTGAACGCATTGAAATCTTGAAGAATGAAGGCGGTTTAAATAACTTTGATGCCTATTCCCTTGCCAGTAATGATTTATTGACACTTATTTGTCAACGTGTTGCCATTTTGCGTCGCCATACTGCTACCATCCGTGATATTTGGTCATTGCAGTTACTTTTCACTAAACGTACTGGTAAGAAGCCACAAGTTACATTGGAGCATCCTAAGTTTCGTGCTGCTTATGATCTATTAGCAATGCGTGCCGAAATTGAACAGGGTGAATGTATTGAATTGGCAGCTTGGTGGTATGAATATCAACAAAGTAATAGTACGCAACGTGAAGAATTAATCAAGGTACAACAGGAGTTACACCCGAATCAAGAAAAGAAACGAAAACGTAAATCTCGCCGACGTTATCATCCGGCAAACAAAAAGAGAAAAAATCCTTCCCAAACAACGGTAACGCATTGATGAACAACGTTTATATTGCATTAGGCAGTAATCTGAACAATCCTTTGACACAATTAACGCAGGCTGTTCAGACCTTAAAACAACATCCGGATCTTAAAGTGAAAAAGGTCAGCCCTTTTTATGGCAGTAAGCCGTTAGGGCCACAGGATCAGCCTGATTACGTCAATGCGGTTGCGCAAATAGAAACCGACCTTGAACCGTTAGCCCTGTTGGATACACTGCAATCCATTGAAAATAGTCAAGGTCGGGTCAGATTACGCCGCTGGGGAGAGCGTACACTTGATCTGGATATTCTACTGTTTAATCAAGACGTTATTTCACATCCTCGTTTAACGGTTCCTCATTGCGAAATGAAAAATCGAGAGTTTGTGATTATTCCTTTATTCGACATTGCCCCTAATTTGTTTTTCCCAAATGGCGAATCTTTGTCAGAAATAGCCGAACAATTTAAATCACATCAAATGTGGAAATTGTCAGACTAAAAATGTTGCTACCGATTGGATTATAAATATTTTTTAACAAAATTTATGTGCGGACAAGCCGCTCACGTTGCCGCAACTTCATTAGCATTAATCGGTTTTTTCAATATTTTCGGCAGCCTATTTTCCGGTTATTTAGGCACAAAATACAAAATGAAATATATTCTTGCCGGGCTTTATGCCAGTCGTGCCTTGATGATTATTGTGTTTTTACTTGCGCCGAATATTGCTTACACCATTAATAAAACAGCTGTTGCCATACTTGACCAATAAATGCTCTTATTGCAGAGAAGGGTGCAGCTTCCACCACCGAATTTTTACCAGCAAGATTCAGATGATGAATATGGTTGCGTAATTCAACATAACTTGCAGTGAGTTTTGTACCAATCTCCGGCGTAATCACTTGATATTTCATCATATCCTCAAAAATACGCACATTATCGGACCAAGTCGTCAATTCCGGTATCTTCGGTGCATTTGCCAGCATTAAATACTGCGCAATAAACTCAATATCGGTAATACCGCCACGATCCTTTTTAATATCAAAATACCCCTCTTCCGTGTGTGATAAATGCTGATACATTTTTTCTCGCATTTCTCGCACATCAATCTTCAGTTGATTTATCTCTTTTTCTGTCGATAACACATCACGACGTATCTGGGTAAATCGTTGTCGCATTTTTTCCTCACCGAAAACCGGTCTTGCCCGCACCAAAGCCTGTTTTTCCCACGTCCAAGCTTCATTTAATTGATAATCGTGAAATGCATTTATCGAACTGACCAATAAGCCGGAACTGCCAGAAGGGCGCAAACGCATATCTACTTCATATAAAATTCCCGAATTTGTGTGAATATTGAAAATGCTGTTGATTTTTTGTGCTAAACGCAAATAGAACTGTCCGCTATCAATATTTCGCTTGCCGCCAACTGTTTCGCCGTTTGCCGGTGCATCATAAAGGAAAACCAAATCCAAATCCGATTTATAGCCCAATTCAATACCGCCCAATTTGCCGTAACCAACCACTAAAAAGCCTTTTTCGTCATTTTGTAAATGGTTAGGTGTACCGAAACGTTGTGTAACCTGTCGCCAAGCAAGGTTAACCACACTGGCGATGATCGCTTCCGCCAAATAGGTTAAATGATCACTGACTTTCATCACCGGCAAAGCACCTAAAATATCAGCTGCCGCGACACGTAACTGCGTTGCCAATTTGAACTGTCGCAAAACATCGATTAACTGCTCTTCATCCTCTTGCGGAATTCGCATTAAATAATGTTCCAATTCCGCTTGATACTGACTGAACGGCGGCGGTGATAATAGCGTATTCGGATTTAATAACTCATCCAACAACAATGGATAATCCGCAATTTGTCGCGCAACAAAAGGCGAAGCACTGCACAATTTCATCAATAATACGCGTGAATTCGGATTTTCATACAATAATTCAAGATAGGTGGTTCGGGTCGCAATTCTGGCAATAATGTCTAAAATACGAGGCAGCAACACGGCGGCATCATTCATTGCCAGCATTTCATCCAATAAAATCGGAAGCAGCTGTTCCAACACATCCCGACCGCGCACCCCGATTGATTTACGCAACATCTCCTGTTTGAATTGCCATAAATGATCGGCAATCTCTTGCTGATGAGATAACTTTAATTTTTCCAACAGCGTTATCACATCCTGATAATTAAAGCTGATGCCTAAAAAGTCTTGCCACTCGCTCTGATGTTCTTCATTTTTGTCATCTTCTTCCCCAATCAAATGACTAAACACCTGCCGTACATTCTGTTGATGCTGACTCAACACTTGATAAAAACTGCTCCAGTCATAAATTGGGTATTCAATAGTAACCAGTTGATTTTGCTGATTAAAATAGGTAAAAGCACGGCAAGCCTCAATTAAACGCTGTTTATCCTGTTCATTGGTTGGTAATAATTGTGTCTGTTGATCATTTATCGCCTGCAGCACATTTTCCACTCGGCGCAAAAAAAGGTAAGCCTGAGATAAGTGGGATGCTTCAAGCGGTTGCAATAAATTCAATTCGACTAATTTTGGTAAAATCCGTAATAACTCTCTTTGCTGTAACGCTTTTTCCCGACCACCACGAATTAATTGGAATACTTGTACGATAAACTCAATCTCACGAATACCGCCGGCACCGAGTTTAATATTATCCACTAAGCCCCGTCGTCTTACTTCAGCATTGATTTTCTGCTTCATATCACGCAGCGATTGAATAGCACTAAAATCGATGTAACGCCGATAAACAAATGGGCGCAGCAACTGACTTAAATAACGGTGATTCGGATCGTTGGCATCTTCCCCCATAATGCGCGCTTTAATCATCGCATAACGTTCCCAATCACGCCCTTGCTCTTGATAATAATCTTCAATCGAGGCAAAACTTAATGCTAATGCGCCGGCTTCGCCGAAAGGGCGCAGACGCATATCAACGCGATAAACAAAACCATCAATAGTGGCTTGATCCAACGCTTTAATAAAACGTTGTCCCAAACGGATAAAAAATTGCCCATTATCGATACTTCTTCTGGCACCTACTGTTTCACCGTGATCCGGATAAGTAAAAATCAGATCAATATCGGAAGAGAAATTCAACTCTCTGCCCCCTAATTTTCCCATTCCCAAAATAATGAGCGGTTGAGCTTCTCCTTCAGCATTGGTCGGTGTGCCCAATTCAGCACAAAGCTTTTGATAAAGCCAATCTTTGGTCACCACAATAATCGCTTCCGCCAATTCGGAAAGCTGATGAAAAATCTGTTCAACACTGGCAAGATTCAAACTTTGACAAAAGCTCAATTTTGCCATTTCACAATGACGGAAACGGCGTAAAATTTGATACAGCTTATTTTCACCATCTACATTTTCCAGCTGTGTACGCAAACGTTGTTGATATTCTGCACAGTCTGAAAATTGCGGTAACTGCTGCAACCACTGCTCAAAAATGACTGGGTATTTCTGTAAAATTTCTGCGACAAAATCAGAAAAATAGATAGCGGTTGCAATCTGGCGAAGATTTTCCGGTAAATTTTCCAAGGTAATTGGAAGTTGATAATGATCTTTTAAGGTTGAATTTTGTAACAGATCAAATAGACGCTGTTGTTGCATTGAGGAGAGTTGCATAGCGGTATCCTTTTTGTTTTTCTTTGCAAAAAGGATACACGCTTTTTGCACGATTTTGGAAATTTATTCGAGATTTTTTACCCTATCTTCTGTTTATTTTAGGAAGTTAGGAATATTTTTCTCGTATGCGGAAATTGCCTGTTCGTGCTGCAATGTCAAACCGATATTATCCAAACCGTTTAATAGGCAGTGGCGGCGGAATTCGTCCAGTTCAAAAGGATAAATCTTTTCGCCTACAGTTACCGTCATTTTTTCTAAATCGACATCAATCGCTTTTCCCGGGTTTGCCCACACCCATTGGAAGATTTCTTCGACTTCTTCTTCGCTTAAACGAATTGGCAACATATGATTATTTAAGCTGTTGTTATAGAAAATATCCGCAAAACTTGGCGCAATCATCACTTTGAAACCATAATCCGCCAATGCCCAAGGAGCATGTTCGCGAGATGAACCACAACCTAAATTTTTACGCGCCAGCAAAATACTTGCGCCTTGGTATTGCGGATAATTCAGTACAAAGTCAGGATTAGGTTGAGTGCCTGCTGCATCAAGATAACGCCATTCGTGGAATAGATGTTTACCAAAACCTACGCGCGTAATCGCTTGTAAAAATTGTTTTGGAATAATGGCATCGGTATCCACATTTGCCACATCTAACGGCACAACAATGCCTGAATGTTGTTTAAAGCCTGCCATAATTTCTCCTTAAAGTAATTCCACTTGACGAATATCGACAAATTTACCAAACACCGCGGCTGCCGCTGCCATCGCCGGACTAACAAGATGAGTACGTCCATTGCGCCCTTGACGACCTTCAAAGTTACGGTTGCTAGTAGACGCACAACGTTCCCATTCACCTAATTGGTCATCATTCATTCCTAAACACATTGAACAACCCGGATTACGCCATTCAGCACCGGCTTCGATAAAGATTTTATCCAAGCCCTCTTTTTCTGCTTGCTCTTTCACAAGACCTGATCCCGGCACCACCAATACGCGTTTTACGTTATCGGCAACTTTACGCCCTTTCATCACCGCGGCGGCAGCGCGTAAATCTTCAATACGCGAGTTGGTGCAAGAACCGATAAAGACTTGATCAACCGGCACTTGTGTTAAATCAGTATTTGGTTCTAACCCGATATAAGCTAAGGCTTTTTCGGCAGAAGCACGCACCACAGGATCATTCATTTCGGCTGGATTTGGCACGGTTTGATCAATGCCAATCACTTGCCCCGGATTGGTTCCCCACGTAACTTGTGGCGCAATATCTTTAGCATCCAATACCACCACCGTATCAAATTCTGCACCTTCATCGGTTTTTAAGGTTTTCCAATAAGCTACCGCATCGTCCCAATCTTTGCCTTTCGGTGCATAAGGACGACCTTTCAAGTATTCAAAAGTGGTTTCATCCGGTGCGATTAATCCTGCTTTTGCCCCAAGTTCAATCGCCATATTGCAAACCGTCATTCTTCCTTCCATAGAAAGATCACGAATGGCTTCCCCACAAAATTCCACCACGTGTCCCGTACCGCCAGCCATTGTGGTTTTGCCGATAATGGCAAGCACAATGTCTTTTGCGGTAATCCCCGGCGCCACTTTGCCACGCACTTCAATTTTCATATTTTTAGCACGGCTCTGTTTTAAGGTTTGAGTGGCAAGAACATGTTCCACTTCTGATGTACCAATCCCGAAGGCCAATGCGCCAAATGCACCGTGCGTTGCGGTGTGGGAATCCCCACAAACGATAGTCATTCCCGGCAAGGTTAAACCCTGTTCAGGTCCGACAACGTGCACAATCCCTTGTTGTTTAGTGCTCATATCAAATAACTTAATGCCGGTATTGGCGCAGTTTTTGGCAAGTTCCAGCACTTGGATTTTGGCTTGCCCTTCTAATTTATTGACATCGCGCACTTGCGTTGAAATGCTGTGATCCATTGTGCCGAAAGTTTTTCCCACTTGACGCACTTGGCGATTGGCGACACGCAATCCGTCAAAGGCTTGCGGACTGGTGACTTCGTGAATTAAATGGCGATTAATGTATAAAATCGGCGTTTCACCTTCTGCTTCATAGACAACGTGAGCGTCAAATAATTTATCGTATAATGTTTTTTTCATCATAATCAATCGTTCTTTTTTATAGATTTCTGTTTATTTTAAAAGCTCAGCTACAATTAAATCCCCCATTTCACTGGTAGAAACAGGTTGAGTATTGTCCGCCAAATCTGCGGTGCGATAACCTTGTGCCAACACCGCTTTAACTGCATTTTCAATAGCGTTGGCAGCCTCATTCAAATTAAAGCTATAGCGCAACATCATCGCGGCAGAAAGGATCTGTGCGATCGGATTGGCAATGCCTTTACCGGCAATATCCGGTGCCGAACCGCCTGCCGGTTCATATAGACCGAAACCTTTTTCATTCATACTTGCTGAAGGCAACATCCCCATTGAACCGGTGATCATTGCACATTCATCGGAAATAATATCGCCGAACATATTGGAACAAAGTAACACATCGAAATGTTCCGGTTGTTTAATCAACTGCATTGTCGCATTATCAATATAGATATGTTCCAATTCCACATCCGGATACGCTTTCGCCACTTCCATTACCACTTCACGCCATAAAATCGAGCTGATCAAAACATTGGCTTTATCAACGGAAGTCACTTTTTTACGACGCTTCTGCGCTGCTTCAAAAGCGATACGCGCAATACGCTCAATTTCAAAACGATGATACACTTCAGTATCAAATGCCTTCTCCATTTTGCCTTCGCCTTCACGCCCTTTCGGTTGACCGAAATAGATGCCGCCGGTCAACTCACGCACAACCACAATATCGAAACCTTTTGCGGCGATATCAGCACGTAACGGACAAAATTTTTCCAAGCCTTGATATAAAGTCGCCGGACGAAGATTGCAGAACAGGGCAAAATGTTTACGCAAAGGGAGCAATGCCCCACGTTCCGGCTGTTCATTTGCCGGAAGATGTTCCCATTTCGGGCCACCGACAGAACCGAACAGAATCGCATCTGCCTGCTCACATCCTTTTAAAGTCACATCCGGCAATGCCTTACCGTGATGATCAATGCCGGCACCGCCAACATCATATTGTTGATAATTCACTTTAAAAGCAAAACGTTGCTCAACCGCATTAAGCACTTTTAGCGCTTCACGCATTACTTCCGGCCCAATACCGTCGCCCGATAAAACTGCTATGTTGAATGTTTGCATTTATACTGTCTCCATAATTTTTCTAGACTTCACATCTGCCACTTTCTTTGCCAATTTAATCGCATTTATTGCGTGAATCAACGCCAATGCAGATGCTTCAATAATATCTGTTGCCAACCCCACACCGTGGAATTTGCGGCCTTTATAATCTACCACAATATCAACCTGCCCTAACGCATCTTTTCCTTCCCCTTTGGCAGAAAGTTGATAACTGGTCATTGTCAAATCCATTCCGGTAATTCTTAAAATACAGTTATAAACTGCGTCCACCGGACCGTTACCTGTTGCCGCATCTAATTGAATCACGTGATCAACCGCAAGTTTGACTGAAGCGGTCGCCGGCATATGGCTCGCAGACTGTACGGAAATGCCTTGTAATTGCACACTGACATCCTCGCCTTGCTGCATATCAATAAATGCCAACGCTTCCAAATCATAATCGAACACTTGCCCTTTTTTATCTGCCAATTTTAAGAAGGCTTCATATAATTTATCCAAGTCGTAATCATTTTCGCCATAGCCCATATCGCTCATATGTTTCTTCACAGCAGCGCGACCGGAACGCGCGGTAAGATTAAGTTTTTCTTTCTTCAAACCGATACTTTCAGGCGATAAAATTTCATAAGTATTGGCATTTTTCAACACGCCATCCTGATGGATACCGGAAGAGTGAGCAAAAGCATTCGCACCAACAATCGCTTTATTCGGTTGAATCGGCATATTACAAATCTGACTGACTAATTGGCTAACACGATAAATCTCTTGCGTATTGATATTTGTGGTAACGTCCATTAAATCTTTACGGGTACGCATTGCCATCACCACTTCTTCCAATGCCGTATTTCCGGCACGTTCGCCGATGCCGTTGATGGTACATTCGATCTGTCTTGCGCCATATTGCACTGCAGTTAATGAGTTTGCGGTCGCCATACCTAAATCATTATGACAATGCACGGAAATAATCGCTTTATCAATATTCGGCACGCGATTCATTACATTTTCAATAATAGAACCGAATTGAGTCGGCAAGGTATAACCTACGGTATCAGGAATATTGATGGTTGTTGCACCGGCATTGATCGCTGCCTCTACAATACGACAAATATTATCCACTCCGGTACGACCAGCATCTTCACAGGAAAATTCAACATCATCGGTATAACCTCTGGCACGTTTCACTGCCGCCACTGCCATTTCCACCACATCATCAAATGAACGTTTTAATTTTGCTTCAACGTGCAATGCGGAAGTGGCAATGAAAGTATGAATACGGAAGGCTTTTGCTACTCTTAATGCTTCATAGGCAGCATCAATATCTTTTGCCACCGCACGAGAAAGTGCGCAGACGCGGCTGTTTTTAACCGCTTTGGCAATGGCTTGAACAGATTGGAAATCGCCTTCGGAAGAAACCGGAAACCCGACTTCCATCACATCAACCCCTAGACGCTCCAAGGCTAACGCAATCTGCAATTTTTCTTTGACCGTTAAACTTGCTTTTAACGCTTGTTCGCCATCTCTTAAAGTTGTATCGAAAATAATAACTTGATTACTCATACTCCACCGCCGTCAACGTAAAAAAGAGTTAAAAAAAAGCCCGCTAAGTGCGGGCAGATGTGTGTGTTTGCTTAAATTCAATTTTTTTCCTTTATCCACGCCTTACCGCACAAACTGTTCATTTGTGAGGAGCAGAAGCAGAGATAAAGAAATAGGAGAAAACATTGTTCAAAACCTTATAAAACTGAAAAACGTGATCGATTTTGCCGAAAAGCCTATTTCAAGTCAATAGCATTTTATGCTAAAAAATTACTTATTTTGCTTTTTTAAAATACAAAAAACAGACTTAAAAACCAAATAAATATTAAAAAACATTATTTTTAACTACATAAAATAAAAAGATTAAATTTATCCTCTAGCTTTTCAGCCTAATATAGGGCTAAATTTTTTTATCTTTATTAGCTAAAAAATGCTCAAGTTGTTGTTTAAAAAGTGTCGTTTTTTGTTTCTTCTGTGTAAAAAATAGACTTTTTAATTGTTGCAACTGTTTTGCTAAATTGTCATTCGGATAATGATGAAATAACCGACACAACGCTGCATAACTTACCGCTAAAGTGCGTTGAGATTGAATAAATTCATTGATCAGCTGCCAATCATATGCATTTAATTGCCAATCCGGCTCCACTTGCAAATCAAGTTCCGCTAATAATGGATGGTCGCTTAATACAAAATCTCGCTGAAAACGATGTAGCGCCTGTTGGCAAAAATCGGTGCCGGCATCAGACAACGGATAAATCATCATCACGCTGTAATTGCCGCTGCTCGCTTCCGGCTTAACGCTCACTGCACTTATCTGGAAACCTAATTTTTGCCAAAATCGCAATAATGACCTTTCAAAACCGAAACTGACGGAAAGATAATCAAAGTTATGGCGATATTTCTGGACACATTGCTGAATCAACTGCGTTCCTAAGGTTTGCCGTTGATATTGAGGCCACACCGCAATTCGCGAAATACGCAATGCTCGCAAGGTTAAAGCCTGCGATAAATTGGTTTGAAAACATAACGTTTGCGCGACTAAATTCCCTTTTGGTCGGCGATAACCTAACCGAATTTGCTCAATTAATTCCTTATCGGCAAAATTTCCCTCTTCCAATCCCCAAACCACACCGGCAATTCGCTCTGCCATTGTCGCTGTCATAAAGTGCTGATCAGCGCCGTCCAATAACCGGCGTAAATCGGTCGGCGAAGTACGATAATGCGCCAAACTAAGTAATTGATATAACTCGGCAAAAGGAGAAGTGATCGGCAAGGCGTGATAAAGATTAAATTGCGGCGCGCCATTTTGATGAGAAATATCCAATCTGTTTTGCTCTACTAACGCCAATTGATCCATCCACTGTTCCAACCGATCATTCTGTTGCCAGCGCAAAGGAATTTCCAACCTAAACAAATGAATTGTTCGTTTTAAATAGCCTTTTAACTTTAAGATAAAGCCTTTACCTGAACCCTCATAACCTTCACTGGTGCTGGTCAACAACACTTTACTGAAACTGTTGGAAAACTGTGCCAGCCACGATAATGGCAACATTGCCGCCTCATCCACAATTAAAAATGTATGATTATCTAACTGTTTTTGTTGAATTTTTTGCAGCAACTCATCCGGTGCAATAAAATTCAATTTCTGAGGTAACGCAAATTCGGAGACGGTTGCAACAGCCTTTTTGTTTGCCGCAGTAATTAAAATGTTTGTTGTTTGTGACTGTTGCTGAATTAATTGACCAAGCAAAGCAGATTTTCCTCGCCCACGGCGCGCCGATAATAATAAAACGCCATCGGTGTGTTGTGCTATCTGCGTTAAAACTGCCCGTTGCTGCTGCACTGCGGCAGCCGGTATTCGCCAATTAACTGAGTTTAAGTTCGGCAAAATAATTTCACTGCTATGTTCTTGATAAACAACAATTTTCTGCCAAGCAACAGTCTGCTTAAACCAATGCATAAAATGTGGCACGCTATGCGGTTGTTGACCGCTGTTCCAACGTTCACTGTCTAAATCAATACTTTCGTCCAATCGTTGCCATTCAGGTAAGAACAGGAATAAAGCACCACCGGCTTGTAACGTTGCCGATAAGATCAACAAACTGTCCAAATGGAACGCAAGATTGTTTTCCAACGCCGCATCAAAAACCGCAAATTGGAACTCCTGCCCCAACACATTGCGACTTTGTTGAAAAGCATAACAAGAAAGGGAAGCTTGAGCATATTGCGGTAGCTGATAACCGCAATACAGGCCACGATAATGTTGATAGTGTTGAATAATCTTGAGCTGTTGTTCCATTCTCCAGTGCGCTGAACCGGAAAAAATCACAATTTGACGCGAAAAATCCTGCACCTAGATTTTCTCACTTAAATAGGGATCGGCATAGCCCATTGACAACATAATCTCTGTTTCCAAACTTTCCATCTCTTCCGCTTCATCATCTTCAATATGATCATAGCCCAACAGATGCAAACAACCGTGTACGGTCAAATGCGCATAATGCGCTTCTAAAGAAATTTGCTGTTCCTGAGCCTCTTTTTCAACCACTTGACGACAAATGACTAAATCGCCCAATAACGGCAACACAATGCCTTCCGGCACTTCAAACGGGAACGAAAGCACATTAGTCGGACGATCTTTGCCTCGATAAGTAAAATTCAAATGATGGCTTTCTTCCTCATCCACGATCCGAATTGTCATTTCTACATTATCCTGCTGCGGTTTAACCGCCTGTGTCGCCCAATAGGTGAATTGTTGTAATGTCGGTAAATTGCTTTGATCCTCACTGGCAATTTGTAGATCTACCAGCATTTCAGCATTATTCATCATTTTGTTGTTCCTCTAATTTTGCTTGACGACGTTGTTCCGCAAGCGCTTTACGGCGTAACTGTTCTTCTTCGTCCCATTTTTCATACGCTTGCACCACTTTCGCCACCACCGGATGGCGCACAATATCTTCGCTCTTAAAATAATTAAAACTCAAATCTTCCACATCGCTCAACACTTCAATCGCGTGTCGCAAGCCAGATTTTTGACCGCGCGGTAAATCAACCTGAGTAATATCGCCGGTAATGACCGCTTTAGAATTAAAACCGATACGGGTCAAAAACATTTTCATTTGCTCAATGGTCGTGTTTTGACTTTCATCCAAAATAATAAAAGCATCATTCAATGTTCGACCGCGCATATATGCCAACGGAGCAATTTCAATAACATTGCGCTCCATCAACTTCTGCGCTTTCTCAAAACCGAGCATTTCAAAAAGCGCATCATATAAAGGTCGCAAATAAGGATCGATTTTCTGCGTTAAATCACCCGGCAAAAAGCCCAATTTTTCACCAGCTTCCACCGCCGGACGCGTCAATAACAAACGGCGAACCTGCTGTTTTTCCAACGCCTCAACCGCTGCCGCAACCGCCAGAAATGTTTTGCCCGTTCCTGCCGGTCCAATGCCAAAACTAATGTCATAACGCAAAATATTATGCAGATATTGAATTTGGTTTTTACCGCGCGGTTTAATCACTCCCCGTTTGGTTTTAATGGTGGTGCTATAAACATTGGCTTCATCGCTGTCATCATCTGTTTGTTGCAATAACATTCGGCTTTCTTGCAGCGCAATATGCACCTGTTCCAAATCCAACTCCTGAACCTTACCTTTAAGCGGTGCGGTGTCGACATAGAGCTTTTGGATCAATTTTGCGGCATTTTTCAATAATTGAAGATGATGCGGTTTTGTTTCTTCATCCGCTGATTCAATAGTGAATGTAAAATTACGCCGTGAGATAATCAAATTAAACTGTTTTTCAATCAATGAGATATGTTCATCAAAAGGACCACAAAGCGATTGCAAACGTGCATTATCTTCGGGTTCTAAGGTGAAAACTTCAGAAATGGTATTGGTCAAATTAACCTCGATTAACAAAAATTTTTGTCGCTTAGTATAACGGATTTTAGCGGCTATTTAATCCGCTTTTGCATTAATTCGATTTGATTAACAAACAATGGCACAAAAATAAATGCCTATTACAACAGTAATAGGCATTTCAGACTGCTGACAAACCTCTAGACATACCTCTAGAGGTTTGATCTAATAGGCATATCGAAAAAAGGAAATGCCTATGCTCAAAAATACACCCTCACTCCAATATGAAATCGAGATGATAAGTCTCGAACAACTCGTTCCAAAAGACC
>NZ_KB903696.1 GCF_000379785.1 Gallibacterium anatis DSM 16844 = F 149
GTTTGTATGACGTGATATTTAAACTCTGGGGTGTAGGTTCGTTTGGTATGCAGCACGGCTAAGCCCTTTATACCTGAATGTTGATATTGGGCAATCCAACGCCTTAATGTGCGTTTAGACACGGTAAATGTACGACAGGTTAAAGAAAGGTTTTCCTCGTGTTGAAAGTAGAAATCTACCACTTGTTGTTTAAATGTTTGGTTATATTTAGTCATAAAAAATCTGCACCTTTGTATGTTGTTGGATAATAAGTCCAACTTTTGGGGTGCAGATCATAAGGGTAGGGTTGAGTTGAAAATCTAATCAGTGCTGTGAATTAGACATCATAAGTGGTTGATGCAGTGTTGCCGCCGTGACCGGTCCAGTTAGTGTGGAAGAATTCGCCACGCGGTTTGTCGGTGCGTTCGTAAGTGTGCGCACCGAAGTAGTCACGTTGTGCCTGTAGCAAGTTTGCCGGCAAACGTGCACTGGTATAACCGTCTAAGAAAGTAAGCGCAGAAGCCATACAAGGCATTGGTAAACCGATTTCAATCGCTTTTGCCACCACTTTACGCCAAGATGCCAAGCAGCCTTTCAAAATATTGTTGAAATAAGGATCTGAACCTAAGAACACAAGATCCGGGTTATTTTCGTAAGCATCGCGAATATTGCCTAAGAATGCACTGCGGATAATGCAGCCTTCACGCCATAACAGTGCGGTGTTGCCGTAGTTAAGATCCCAGTGGAAAGTTTCAGAAGCTTCACGAATTAACATAAAACCTTGTGCATAAGAGATGATTTTTGATGCCAACAATGCTTGACGCACCGCTTCAATCCACACTTTTTTGTCGCCGCTGACCGCTTCAATTTTGTTATCGAAGAGTTTGGCTGCCGCTAAACGCTGTTCTTTGAATGAAGAGACGCAACGTGCAAACACTGCTTCGCTGATTAAGGTTAATGGAATGCCAAGATCCAATGCATTAATCCCTGTCCATTTACCTGTTCCTTTCTGTCCGGCGGTATCAAGGATTTTTTCGACTAGCGGCTGACCGTCAGTGTCCTTGTAACCAAGAATATCAGCAGTGATATCGATCAAATAGCTGTTTAATTCTGTTTTTTTCCATTCTGTAAAGATGGCTTGCATTTCATCATAGCTTAAACCTAAGCCCTCTTTTAAGAATTGATATGCTTCACAGATTAATTGCATATCGCCGTATTCAATACCGTTGTGAACCATTTTAACGAAATGACCGGCACCGTCTTTTCCGACCCAGTCGCAGCAAGGTTCGCCTGCCGGCGTTTTGGCGGCAATCGCTTGTAAAATCGGTTTTACATATGGCCACGCTTCTTCGTTTCCGCCCGGCATAATGGATGGACCACGTCTTGCGCCTTCCTCACCACCGGAAACACCGGCACCAACAAAACGGATACCTTTTTCTCTTAATGCCGCAACACGGCGGTTGGTGTCAGGGTAATTTGAGTTACCGCCGTCAATGATGATGTCGCCTTGATCCAAATATGGCACGAGGCTGTCGATAAATTTATCCACCACTTCACCGGCACGCACCATTAGCATCACTTTGCGTGGTTTTTCGAGTTTATCGACTAAATCCTGCAATGAATAAGCACCGATAATATTGGTGCCTTTAGCTGCACCTTGTAAAAATTCATCCACTTTTGAGGTGGTGCGGTTATATGCTACCACTTTGAAACCGTGGTCATTCATATTCAAAATTAAGTTTTGCCCCATTACCGCTAAACCGATAACGCCGATGTCACCTTTTTGGCTCATATTTTTCTCCTGTTGAATGAGGTGAAACAGATCACCTAAATAGTTTATAAATAATATAAATCGCTAAATTACGCTGTTTTTTGCTGCTGAATCACGATCGATTTCTGCATAATAATCGCTTGAAACGCCGTCGTGGTTGCCGCCCAATCCACTACATCCACCTTCCAAGGCAAATCGCTGTCGCTAAATGCCTGTTCCACTTCACATAATTGCCTTAACGAAAGTGGTTTTTCGCTCATTACCGCCAAATCCAAATCAGAAAAGGTGGTTGCGGTCTGCTTCACTCTTGAACCGAACGCCCGCACTTCGTAATCCGGCAAGTAAGTACGTAAAATCTGTTTTACGATCTCAAGATGTTGCGGTTGGATGTCAAGCTTACACATTATGTTGTTTCAGTTGATTAAGTAAAAATTGTGCTGATTGTAAAAAGTCGAAAATTTGTTGATAAATCTGCTGCGCTTTGTCCTGATCATAAGTATGAGAGGTGACATTGCGCATTTTGCGATATAACAACCAATCTTCGACCGTATCAATCAACCCTGCTCTGGCACTTAAACGCAAAATATCTCGGAAATCGCTGCTATCAATCTCTTCCGGCACAGCGGCAAGCAATTTCAACTGGCGCTTCATCATTTTGATACTGAGTTCATAGACAAATTCAAATTTCTGAATCGCACCGGCAATTAAGGTATCCTGAACAATCGCATCCTGCTGTGTAAACCACTGTTTATCCGCCAATTTTGCGATGGTTAATGCTAAAGAAGTAAATGCATTCTCTAATGCCGAAAGATCAAGCCGTTCCATATTTTACCTATTTTTTAGACAACAACTGTGCCGCATCCTGATCTAAATACCATTCCGTTATGCCGTACTTTGCTTTAATTCTGGCTGCCGGATAAGGCAGATCTTCCGCCGGTGTGGTGTCGATCTCTTTTAAGATTTCTGCTTTAGCCGCACCGGTCACCAAATAGGTCACCCGTTTAGCATTCTCAATTAAAGCTGCCGTTTTGGAAATACGATACTGTCCGCTTTGCGGATGGCGTGCAATGATTGCCCAATGCGGATCATCGAAATCGGTTTCTTTCGGAAACAGCGAAGCGGTGTGTCCGTCCGTGCCCATTCCTAAAATAATCCAATCAAATACCGGCATTCCATTTTGTTTATCTTCAACCTGTTGTAAATCGCACTTAAATCTTTCCAACGCTTGTTGTGGCGGTAATTCTCCGTAAATACGGTGAATATTTGCAGCCGGAATGGCAATATGATTGAACAACAAACGTTGCACCTCGCCGTAATTGCTCTCGACATTACTCGGTTCAACCATTCGATCATCGCCCCACCAAAAATGCAGATTCTGCCATTGAATGCCTTTCTTATAAGGTGCTTTTGCCAATGTTTGAAACAGCAATTTCGGCGTACTGCCGCCGGAAAGCGAGATATGCACCGCTCTGCCTAATTTGCTGTAACGTTTAAATTCTTGAGCAATCTGTTCGACTGCCGCTTGCGCAGTCGGGAAAATTTGATAATCCATTTTTATAACTCACAATAATTGGTATCGGTTAAATTTTTACACGGGAAACGCCATTCACGATTGCTACGACTCATTAATTTATCCGCCGCATCAGGGCCCCACGTTCCACAGGCATAACCGTGAATTTTCGGGTTGCCTGCTTTGTAGTCCAAGATCGGTTGTACAAATTTCCACGCTGCCTGCACCGCATCGCTACGCGTAAACAGGGTTGCATCGCCGTTCAATGCATCCAACAATAAGCGTTCATAAGCGGAGAATAAATGCCCTTCCGCAATCGAGTCATAATGGAAATCCATCGCCACTTCTTTCGCCTTGAAGCCGGAACCCGGCTGTTTTAAACCGAAGCTCATCACAATGCCTTCATCCGGTTGAATACGGATAATTAATTTATTTTCCGGCGCATTCATATTGAATACCGGATGTGGTGTTTTCTTGAAGTGAATGACAATTTCAGTAACACGTGTCGGCATTCTCTTACCGCTGCGCACATAGAACGGCACGCCGCTCCAGCGCCAGTTATCAATGTTCAAACGCAATGCCACGTAAGTTTCAGTGCGAGATTGCGGATCAACGCCTTTCTCTTCACGATAGCCCGGCAATTCAATGCCACGCACTTTTGAACGGGTATATTGACCAAGCACTAAATTTTCTTCGATGGTTTCCGCTGTTAATGGGTGTAAACTCTGCAACACTTTGACCACTTCATCACGCATTGATTTTGCATTAATCACCGCCGGACTTTCCATTGCCACCAATGACAACACTTGCAATAAGTGATTTTGGAACATATCACGCATTGCGCCCGAACCGTCATAATAACCTCCACGTTCTTCCACGCCCAATGCTTCCGCACCGGTGATTTCAACATAATCGATATAATTTCTGTTCCAAAGCGGCTCAAACAAACCGTTGGAAAAACGCAATACTAATAAATTCTGGACGGTCTCTTTGCCTAAATAGTGGTCAATACGATAAATTTGATGTTCTGCAAAAGATTGGTGAATTTTGTCATCCAATTCGATAGAAGAATTCAGATCATAACCGAACGGTTTTTCCACAATTAAGCGTTTCCAGCCTTTGGCTTCGTTATTCAAGCCGTGTGCCGCCAAACACGCCGGAATCACGCCATATAAACTCGGCGGGGTGGAAAGGTAATAAAGCACATTATCTTGACAATGATGGCGTGCATTGATGTCGTCTAAACGGGTTTTAATTTTGGCATAATCATCAACATTTTTAGTATCAATCGCTTGATAATAGATGTGTTGTAAAAAGACTTCTAAAATGCCTTCGTTCACTTTTTCATTGTCAATCAAACTTTGGCGCAATTTATCACGAAATGCCTGATCGCTGAATTCGGTACGACTAACGCCTAAAATGGCAAAATCTTCAGAAAGCTGTTCATTTTCAAAGAGTTGGTATAACGCGGGGATTAATTTACGGTGAGTTAAATCTCCGGAAGCCCCAAAAATGACAATGGTATTATTATCTGGTTTTCGCATACTTTTTATTCCTACAACTTATTTTCTGCTGTGAAAGAGGTCGCCCTCCGCTAAATGGCACCATTCTACCGCCGAGAATTGAAACAACGCTAATCGGTTTTACCTAAAGTAGCGATAACTCCGATTACAACAGGATCTTATGCCAATCCCAATGACGGTTTCCCACCGCGATAAAATGCGGATTGACAAAGGTTTCTCGCCGGTTATAACTCAACGGTTGATGATCTATTGTGAAAATATCGCCACCGCTCTCTTGCAAAATCACCTGTGCGGCGGCGGTATCCCATTCGCCGGTGTCGCCAAAGCGAAGATAGCAATCACACTGTTGGCGTGCTACCAACGTGCTTTTCAAACCGCTGGAACCGTAAGTGATAAATTGATATTGAAACGCCGGATTTAATGCCGCTAACATTTTTTGTTGATTTGCACTTCTGCCGACTGCAATCTTAATCGGCTGCTGTTGATCAAACGGCTTTTGATGCAATAAGCGTGTTTTTTGCCCGTTTTCCACGAAAAATGCGCCTTTGCCTTTTGCCGCATAAAAGGTCTGTGCCAACACCGGTGCGTGAATAATGCCGATAACCGGCTGATGATTTTCTACCAACGCAATTAATACGGAAAATTGATCGGTACGATCGATAAACTGTTGCGTGCCGTCTAACGGGTCAATCAACCAATAACGCTGCCATTGTTGGCGTTCCGCTAACGGAATGGCGCAATTTTCTTCCGATAACACCGGAATGGTCGGATCTAATTCACTTAACGCCTTGACTAAAAACCGACTTACCGCAATATCCGCCTCCGTTACCGGCGTTTGATCGGCTTTAATTTTGATATGGACATTCTGATGATAAAATGCTGTCAGCTGTTCGCCTGCCTGATAGGCAATGGTTAATGCCTGTTCCAACAAAGTGGTTAATGTTTTCATCTCAACCTCATTAACGTTGTGCCAGATATTTTTTCAGCAAGAACAGTGCCGCTAAATTTCTTGCTTCATTAAAATTCGGATCTTCAATTAATTGATCAATATCCGCCAAAGGATAACGCACCAGTTGCAACGGCTCCGGTTCATCGCCTTCTAATTTGCTTGGTGATAATGACTCCGCCAATAAAATATGCATTGGATTATTCATATAACCGGGCGATGAGATTAAGGTGCGTAATAACGTTAAACGTTCCGCCTTAAAACCAATCTCTTCCTGCAGTTCACGGTTTGCGCTCTGTTGCGGTGTTTCACCAAGTTCCATCAACCCTTTCGGAAATCCAAGTTCATACTGCTCCGTTCCGACCGCATATTCATAAGTTAATAATAGATTTTGCTGCTCATCGATTGCCAAAATCATTACTGCGCTGCGTGTCGAGGGTTTAAAGCGCTCATAAGTTCGCAATTCACCATTGGAAAAACGTAAATCGACTGCTTGAATTTCGAAAAGTCGCGATTTAGCGGCTGTATTAATGGCTAAAATTTCCGGTTTTTTCATAAAAAAATTCACCTCCGCACCTTTTTTGTTGTCATAATTACTGTGCTTTGTTTTACAAAAAACGACAGTAACGATACCATACTTAACCAAATTATTCGAACGCTTAGACAACTAATTTTTATTGATTATGGCAAAAGATAAACATCAACAGGAACAGGAAAGTTATCGCCTTGACAAATGGCTGTGGGCGGCACGTTTTTATAAGACTCGCACTTTAGCACGTGAAATGGTTGACGGCGGCAAAGTGCATTACAACGGGCAACGTACTAAACCAAGTAAAGAGGTGGAAATCGGCGCAATGATCAAATTACGTCAGGGCAATGATGAAAAAGAGGTGCAGGTGTTGGCACTTTCCAATCTACGCAAGGCTGCTCCACTGGCACAACAACTTTATCAAGAAACGGAAGAGAGCATTAAAAAACGGGAACAGTTGGCGTGGGCAAGAAAAGCAAATGCCTTATCAATGCCGAATCCGGAACGCCGTCCAAACAAAAAAGAGCGTCGTGATTTATTAAAATTCAAATATCAACAATAACTTATGGCAAAATCAAACTATATTACCCGTGCCGGCTGGAATACGCTGGATCAAGAGTTGAAATATTTATGGAAAGTGGAACGTCCGCAAGTAACCCAGGCGGTTTCTGATGCGGCAGCATTGGGCGATCGCAGTGAAAATGCGGAATATATTTACGGTAAACGCTGTTTAAGAGAAATTGATCGCCGCGTCCGTTTTCTCACTAAACGTTTGGAAGTGTTGCAAATTGTCGATTACCATCCACGCCAAGAGGGAAAAATCTTTTTCGGTGCGTGGGTGGAGCTGGAAACCGAAAACGGCGATTTAAAACAATACCGCATTGTTGGTTGTGATGAGTTTAATCCGGCAAAAAACTGGATCTCGATTGATTCTCCGGTAGCGCGCGCCTTAATCGGCAAAAGCATCGATGATGAAGTGAAAGTCGATACCCCGTCCGGAAAAATCGTTTTCTATGTCAATAAAATTTGGTATGACAAAAGCGGAATCTGATTTTTCCGCTTTCTCTTCCTTTATGTTCTTCTCAATTTTTTCTTTCCAACTTTTTAATCAAAAATTGACATTTTACATACATCTCTGTTTATAATGACAGGGCTAACAGAGATATACTCCGATGTTCTCAATGACGGCATTTCAAGGCGAGATTGCTGTTGTCTTGTGCGATGCTGTAAATAGGCAGCAGTAAGACCCGTCAGGAGGCGTTTACCGGTTTCCGGTAAATATTGATCCGTTCTCTTTCAGAGAGAGCTATAGAAAGGAGGCTTATATTTATGAGCGTAACTTTAAAACAAAATTATGGTTTGTTAATTAACAATGAATGGCATCCGGCATCAGACGGTGCAACCTATCCGGCATATAATCCGGCTAACGGTGAATTGTTGGCACACTGTGCGGAAGCCACCAAAGAGGATGTTGATGCGGCAGTAACTGCGGCGACTAAAGCATTCGAAACTTGGAAACAGACCACCCCTGCAGAACGTGCCGATTATTTATTAAAAATCGCCGACGCGTTGGAAGCCAAAAAAGAACATTTTGCGATGGTGGAAACCTACGACAACGGTAAACCGATTCGTGAAACCAGCAACATTGACATTCCGTTTGCAATCGATCACTTCCGTTATTTCGCCGGCGTTATCCGCACCGAAGAAGGTTCCGCCACTATCCTTGATAAAAATACTCTCTCTTTAATTTTGAATGAACCGATCGGCGTTGTCGGTCAGGTTATTCCTTGGAACTTCCCGTTCCTAATGGCGGCGTGAAAACTCGCACCGGCACTTGCCGCCGGCTGTACCGTTGTGATTAAACCATCCAGCCACACTTCATTAAGCTTATTGGAACTCGGTAATATTTTGGCTGATATTTTACCGCCGGGCGTTGTCAATATTATTACCGGTAAAGGTTCTAAATCTGGTCAATATATCTTAGATCACTCCGGTTTCAGTAAATTAGCATTCACCGGTTCAACTGAAGTCGGTCTTAACGTTTACAAAGCAGCATCTTCTCGTTTAATTCCGGCAACTTTGGAATTGGGAGGTAAATCAGCCAATATCTTCTTTGAAGATGCAAAATGGGATATGGCAATGGATGGCGCAATGCTCGGTATTCTCTTCAATCAAGGACAAGTTTGCTGCGCTGGTTCTCGTATCTTCGTGCAAGATTCCATTTACGATAAATTCATCACTGAATTGGCAGAACACTTCAATAAAGTGAAAGTTGGCTTACCTTGGAAAGAAGATACCCAAATGGGCGCCCAAATCTATGAAAGCCAAGTGAAGAAAATTCTTCAATATGTTGATATTGCTAAGAAAGAAGGTGCGCGTGTGTTAGCTGGTGGCGAACGTATCACTGAAGGTGAACTCGGAAAAGGCTGCTTTATCCGTCCGACCTTGATTGTCGATGTTAAAAACGATATGTGCGTAGCACAAGAAGAGATCTTCGGACCGGTTGCCGTAGTGATTAAATTCCACGACGAAGCCGAAGTCATCAAAATGGCAAACGACAGTATTTACGGCCTTGGTGGAGGTGTTTGGACACGTGATATTAACCGTGCTATCCGTGTTGCCCGTTCAATCGAAACCGGTAGAATGTGGGTCAACACCTATAATGCGATTCCTGCCGGCGCACCGTTCGGCGGTTATAAACAATCCGGTATCGGTCGTGAAACCCACAAGATGATGCTTGATCACTATAGTCAAAAGAAAAATATTTTGATTAATCTCGCTGAAACACCTAGTGGTTTCTATGATGTTAGTAAATAGCTAAATAACAAAACGCTGTTCAATTTAAGTGAACAGCGTTTTTTGTTTGGTATTTTTCAACAACTACGTTAGATAATCCGCTCAATTAAAATCGGTTGGTATTTTTTCTGTCGTTGCAAATGGCGGTTCAATAATTTTACGATCACAAATGCCAGTGCAGTCATCACGGATGTAAACACGATATTCTGCCACTCTTCGACAAACAGATAATTTCCCAATAACACACTGAAAATTAACACAAATAAAGGGATGGTATAGGCAATAAACGCTAATTTCAGTAAGGATTGTTCCGGCAGCCCGATTTCCACCGTTTCCCCGATTCTCATCGGTCTGGAACAAGGGAAAGTAAACAAATAACGGCTTGATTTTCCGGTTAATTCACTCAGCGCCGCTGTCCCGCAACTTGCTTTGGAAGCACAACCGCCGCACGCTTGATTTGCTTGGCACTCAACCGTTACTTCGCCTGCTTGATAAGCTATTACCACCGCTTTTTCTGTAATCATTTGTTATCCTGTTTAAACTCAATGTCCTGCACAATTCGACGTGCCGTTGTTAATGGAATTTCGCCGACCAACACCACAGTTTTACCATTGACCACTTCGGTATAAAGCGTTTCTACGCCTTGTCGCCACGATTCATTAATCGGCATATCTTTCTGTTCCAATAGATAGAGCGAGAAAGAGAATAAACCGTCACTATAAAGCTGTGTTTGGATCGATGGCGATAACCCATCAGAGTGAAATTTCACCAATTTAAAACCTTTCGGCAACCACGACGGTTTCCAGTTATAGTCAGTGGTATTCGGGCTATATATGGTAATTGCCGGCGGCTGAATCATTTTATCCGCCGGTTCGGTTAAACTTGTTGTATCTTCCAACAGAGAAAGATCAATCACTTTGAACTGCGATAACGCATTGCCGCTACGATCAACAATTTCTCCTCGCAATGGCAGGCTGTTTTGTTCATCAATCCAGACCGTATAAGCATAGCGAAATTCATCTTTCGGCATTAGTTTAATCACATTGGCAATACGATTGGCGATTCTGTCTTTGCCCAACGGCACAAAATCGTAATACTGCGCTAACTGCTTGAAATCGCTATAAACAATGTTCGGCAATGAGTCAATAATTTTATCACTGCGAATACTAAACGGCGCATAATTAGCAGAAAAATAACTGATTGTATTATCACGCTGCCAAATTTCTGTTCTAGGTCCATCTAAATAAAGCAGCTGTGCATAATGTTTATGGTCGGCATATGCGTGTCGATAGTTCAATGAAAAATGAAGATTATCCTCACCATAAGTAAACAACATTGTGTAATTTTGCTGCTGAAATGCGGTTTTCATTTGGTTCAGATCAGCAATAATTTGATCAACCGGTGAGGCAGCATATGCAGTAGGGAGGCTGTTAGCAATCCAGAATACTGAGGTGAGGAATAACTTCTTAAACATATAATAAACCTGTGCCTATGGCGTAAATCAAGATGCCTATTATAAAACAACATCACCACCAAAACGGTGGTGATGTCAGGAAATTTCGGAAATTTTTATTCAGATTTTAAGTCAGAATATAAACGACGTTGTAATTGGTAATTCTGCAGAATTTCATTTAAACGTTTATTTTGCTGTTCCAACTGTTCTTTGCTCGGCACATTTTTATGTGAAACATTATAGCTAACTTCTTGAACCGATTGTGTAAACGGCAAAGTTTGTAACGCCGGAGAAACAGTAGTTTCTGTTTCAGAACCTTTATTCAAATTCTGGATGCTAAACACAGCAATTAAACAAACGCTTGCCGCCACTGCGGTTTGCACAACAGGCATAACATATTTTTTTGCTTTAGCCCAGAAAGAAACTTTCGGCACTGCCACAGTTTCCGGTTTCGGCTGTTCTTGCAACTGAACGGTTGGCTCTGCTTCAATCAATGCTGCCATTTTTTCTGTAAAAGAGACATCAAGGATGACTTCACTTTCATTGCGCATCACTGAACGTGCAATATGCAAGGTTGACCACGTCTGTTGTAACGCTTTATCTTGACAAAGACTTTCGACAAAGCCGCGTTCTACGTCTTCACCATCCATATAAGCTGAAAGTTGTTCTCTATTTTGCATAATTTCCGCCTTTCCATTCAATTAATGTTTCACCAACGGTGCTAATTGATTTTCAATAAATTCTCTTGCTCTAAAAATTCGAGAACGCACTGTACCGACCGGACAATCCATCACATCTGCGATCTCTTCGTAACTCATTCCTTCAAGTTCCCGTAACGTGATTGCGGTTTTTAACTCATCCGGCAATTCATTGATGGTTTTAAACACAATCTCTTTCAATTCATCGGATAAAATCAAATGCTCCGGTGTATCGATATTACGTAACTTTGTTCCGACATCAAAACTTTCCGCATCTTCCGCCAAAACATCTTCCGTCGGTGGACGACGCCCTTGTGTCATCAAGTAATTTTTCGCTGTATTCACGGCGATACGATAAAGCCACGTATAAAAAGCACTCTCACCACGGAATGTATCCAAAGAACGATATGCTTTAATAAACGTTTCTTGAGCAACATCCGGAATATCATTGGCTGATACGTAACGGGTCAATAACCCTGCGACTTTATTCTGATAACGTGCAACCAACAAATTAAATGCTTTTTTATCGCCTTGCTGCGCTCTTTCCACCAAAATTTGATCTGTTAGTTGTTCACCCATCTAAGTGAAATCTCCATTTTTATCTTCATCTAACAGCTTCCCAAAACGGTCTGTAAGTTACAGCAAGCAATGCATCGAACTGTTAGAGTTCAAAATTTAATAAAAGTTCAAAAATTTAAACAAAAAGTTTTTAGAATTTCTCAAGATGCGGCCAATTTCACTTTTATCAAGTTCACCATCTGTTGCAATTTATCGGTAGGTGCTTTTTCTTGGTTCATTAACCAACGGAATAACTGCGGGTCAGTAAAGGTAAGCAATTCCAGAAAAGTGTCTTTCTGTTCATCGGATAAATGATCAAACTCATTTTTATAAAACGGCATTATCATTTTATCCAGTTCCAACATTCCACGGCGACAATCCCATTCAATCCTTAATTTATTGTATTGTTTCATCTTATGCTTCTTTAATTATGTTAATCATCAAAGCTGTATCTTATCAATTTTTATCAAGAATAACGAAGAAGAATTAGTAGAGAATTATGATTTTTGCAAACAATCCTATTTTTTAATCAATGCCGAACCACCCTACTTTTAACATCTTTTTAAAAAAATTGTCTATTTTTTATATATTCGATACACTGCTGTTTCAGATCAGCGGCAAAAGGAACAAACTATGCATATTTATGTATTGGGCAGCGGTATTATCGGCACCACAACCGCCTATTATTTAGCAAAACGAGGGTTTCAAGTCACAGTTATCGACCGTCAGGATAAAGCTGCAATGGACACCAGTTTCGCCAATGCCGGGCAAATCACACCGGGTTACTCTTCCCCTTGGGCAGCACCGGGAATTCCGTTAAAAGCCATAAAATGGATGTTGCAAAAACATTCTCCGCTCGTGATTAAGCCTACTTTAGATCCGCAGCAATATCGATGGATGTGGAATTTGTTGCAGAATTGTAACTTGCAAAGTTATCTCATCAATAAAGAACGGATGACAAGAATGTCTGAATATAGTCGCCATTGTTTCCAACAATTACGACAGGAAACCAATATTCAATATGAACAGCGCCAACTGGGAACAATTCAACTATTCCGCTCACAAAAACAGTTTGATGCCACTGCTAAAGATACAAAAATGCTAGAAAAAATGGGCATTCCATATCAAATCCTCGATAAACAGGGCATTTTGACCTATGAACCGGGATTAAGTGACAATATTCACGAATTCGTCGGTGCAGTCAGGTTGCCTAATGACGAAACCGGCGATTGTTATCTCTTTTGCCAAAATCTCACTGACATTGCTACACATCTCGGCGTCAACTTCCGGTTTAATCAACAAGTGAATGGTTTTGAATATCAGAATGATCAAATCAAAGGAGTATGGATAAATAACGAATTGGAAACCGCGGATGCCTATGTTGTATCACTGGGTTCTTACTGCCCAGAATTATTAAAACCGATCGGTATTGATGTTCCCATCTATCCATTAAAGGGATTTTCATTGACGATACCTATTAAAAATGCCGAGAAAGCACCACGCTCTACTGTATTGGATGACAGTTTTAAAGTTGCTGTGACCCGTTTTGACAATCGCATCCGTATGGGCGGTATGGCAATGCTGAACGGCTTTGATCTCAGCCTGAAACAGAAATATCGTGAGACACTCAATCAAGTCTTTAATCATTTATACCCTGAAGCTGCCGATTTAAACCAAGCCACTTTCTGGACAGGATTAAGACCGACTACGCCGGACGGCACGCCAATTGTCGGTGAAACTCGTTTTCCAAATTTATGGCTAAATTCCGGTCACGGTACTTTCGGTTGGACAATGGGCTGCGGTTCTGCAAAATATCTTGCCGATTTGATCAGTGGTGAGAAACCTGAAATCGACACGGAAGGCTTTGCGCTTTCTCGCTATCAAAAAAGATAACAAAAAAGGATTGGCAAATTACGATCTGCCAATCCTTAAAATGAAAAAGTAGTGCATCAAATCATTATGAATTACGGCGGCTAAAGGTTAATTTAGTCACCTGATAAGCAAACAACACTGCACCGAAGATTAAAATAATATCCCCGATAGTACGTAACCAACGCAATGTTTGTAGGAAATCTTGTTGTAAGAAACCTTCGCTACGTGCATACCATAAACCTTCGCTGATACTCGCCGAAACTTGGAATAAGCCGATTGGCAATAAGCTGATGGCAATCATCAATACTAAACCAAGATTCATTGCCCAGAAACCGGTTCTCATCACTTTTTCGTTGAATTGGAAATCCGGTTTTAAGTAACGGGCAACCAATAGAACGAAACCTAATGCTAAGAAACCGTAAACCCCGAATAATGCTGCGTGTGCGTGGACAGCGGTAGTATTCAGTCCTTGTAAATAGAAAAGTGAGATCGGTGGATTAATCAAGAAGCCGAATACACCTGCACCCAACATATTCCAGAATGCAACTGCCACGAAACACATTAATGGCCAACGTAAACGTTGCATCCAAGGTGTGGCGTGCTGATATGACCAGTGTTCATAAGCTTCTCGACCGAGCAATACCAATGGCACCACTTCCAATGCGGAGAATACCGCACCAGCGGCTAATGCCGGTGTTGTCGTTCCGGAGAAATATAAATGGTGTGCGGTTCCCGGTACACCACCGAGCAAGAATAAACTTCCTGCCACCAATGAAGCGACAGTCGCACTGCGGTAACTCACCAAACCTAAATTATAGAAAATAAAGGCTAACGCACAGGTAGCAAATACTTCAAAGAAGCCTTCTACCCAAAGGTGAACCACCCACCAGCGCCAATATTCCATTACAGTAACGCTGGAATGTTCACCGTAGAATAACCCTGGCGCATAAAATAACCCGACACCGACAATAGAAGAGATAAAGATTGCCAGCAAGTTTTTATCGCCACCCTGTTTGAAGGCATTACACGTACAACGCAACATTAGCCATAACCAAACCACAAAGCCTACAAAGAGAAGAATTTGCCAGAAACGACCTAAATCCAAATATTCATAGCCTTGATGTCCGAACCAGAAGTTAAGTTCAGTGGGAATTTGATGGCTTAATGCAAAGAAATTTCCAGCATAAGAGCCCGCTACCACGATTAATAACGCTAAGAAAAGGAAATTAACGCCAAATGCCTGATATTTAGGATCTTTGCCACCATTAATAACCGGTGCTAAGAATAGACCTGCGGTTAAGAAACCGGTTGCAATCCAGAACAGTGCGGATTGAATATGCCAGGTACGCACAAGTGAATAAGGGAAAAGTTGTGAAATATCAATGCCATAAAATTTTTGACCTTCCACAGTATAGTGCGCCAACACACCGCCTAATGCAACTTGTACTACAAACAACGCCAAGGTTAAAAACACATATTTACCTAATGCTTTTTGTGAAGGAGTAAGATTTAATTTTAATAAGGGGTCTGTTGCCGGAGGGGTCGGTTCTTTTTCATTATGATTTCTCAAGAATGAATAGCCCCAAACTAAGAAACCGATTCCTGCGATCAAGAACACAATCGAAATTAATGACCACATAATATTTTCGGTAGTTGGCACATTGTTAACTAACGGTTCGTGCGGCCAGTTATTGGTATAAGTTGCTTCCGCATTCGGACGATCCGTTGATGCCGCCCACGCTGTCCAGAAGAAGAAATCCGCTAAATATTGACGTGCTTCGGCAGTTGGTAAAGTATTATCTTTCATTGCGAAAGATTCACGAGTTTTCACCATTGAAGGATCATCGCTATATAACTTGGCATAATATTCCGCTGTCTGTTTTATGGCCTGTAAACGGACATCTGAAAGCACAACGGTGTCATTGTCTTTTACGCGACTTTGATGACGATATTCATCCTGCAAAGCTACTTGTAACGCTGCTTGAGTCGGTTGATCCAAATCCGCATACGGCTTGCCGAATGCCGCTTTAGAAGTGATATCCAACCACGCTGTCAACTCACGATGTAACCAATCCGCTGTCCAGTCCGGTGCTTGATAAGCGCCGTGTCCCAACAAAGAACCTAATTCCATACCACCGGTCGTTTGCCACGCGGTCTGCCCTTTTAAAATATCCTCTTTCGTCATCACGACTTCACCGTTTTGAGTCACATAGGCACTCGGAACCGGTGGTGCCTGACGATAAACTTCAACGCCGATATAGCCAAGCAACGTAAAAGTCAGGATAAGAATTGTGAATAGCATTATCCACAACTTTTTATATTTACCCATTTTCACTTACTCC
This sequence comes from Gallibacterium anatis DSM 16844 = F 149, assembly GCF_000379785.1. Classification (GTDB taxonomy): domain Bacteria; phylum Pseudomonadota; class Gammaproteobacteria; order Enterobacterales; family Pasteurellaceae; genus Gallibacterium; species Gallibacterium anatis. The sequence goes on from NZ_KB903696.1 coordinate 15,978, forward strand.
CTAAGTTTGAATAAAAAATGCAGTTTGAAAAAACAATTTTCACTTTTAGTCAAAAAATACCTGAGTAAATTACTCAACTAAAAGATCAGCGTCATTATAGAATTAATAGATGTAAAAACAATACACTTTATAGGTTAGTATTTGTTTTTATTAAAAAATGATTATTTTTAGGTAGATAAAAAAAGAAAAAAACGGCGTTAAAATAAATTATCCATTTTCAAAAACTATCAATTATTCCAATCGTTGACTAAATAACCAACTTGCCACTGCTAAAGTACAAGCAGCAATAATTAACATTGGATAAAGGTTCAGCCACACCAATGCAGCGGACATATCTTTCAAAAACAGCCCGTTTACAATAATCAAGAAATGCTTAATCGGGTTGATTTCCACCACCCATTGCAACCAATTCGGCATATTTTCTATCGGTGAAGCATAACCGGAAAGTGCCACCGCCGGCACAAGGAAAATAAAGGTACCCAAAATCGCTTGCTGCTGTGTTTTAGAAATGGCGGAAATAAATAAACCGACACCAACCATTGCTAAAATAAAGACAAAAATGGCAGCAAACAGCAACCAGAAAGATCCGACAAACGGCACTTTGAAAACGGTCAATACCAATACAAAAATAATAAGACCTTCCGCCAAACCGACCATCACCGCCGGAATGGTCTTGCCGAGTAGAATTTCCGCCGGCGTTAACGGTGAAACCAAAATCTGATCGAAAGTACCCAATTCTCTTTCTCTGGCAACAGAAAGCGCAGTTACCATCAACGCGACCAAACCGGCTAAAATACCGACCAATGCCGGCACCGTGTACCACAAGTGCTGTAAATTTTCATTGAACCAATTTCTGGTCAACACCACGACCGGCAACCCCTGTTTACCCTGTTGCTGCGCCAGTTCGGCATTATATTGCAGAATAATTTGCGCGACATAATTGTGAATAATTTGTGCCGAATTGGAATTACGTCCATCCAACAACAGCTGAATATTTGCCGCCTGCCCCGACAACAGTTTTTGACTGAAATCTGCCGGAAACTGGATTGCCATCAACACGTTTTTATTTGCCAACTGCTGTTGTAACTGCTGCTCGCTCTGCACATATTGCAACTCGGTAAAGGTGGGCGAAGCTGCAATGCGTTGAATCACTTCGGTGCTATAAACGTCGTGATCTTGGTTATAGACCGCCACAGAAATATTTTTCACCTCCAATGTGGCAGAATAAGAGAAAAGGAAAAGTTGCAACAATGGCGGCCCAATCAACACCAATCTGCTACGCGGATCACGAAACAGTGCCAATAACTCTTTGATGATTAATGCCCAAATACGTCCATTGAAAATCATACATCGATCCTTTTATGTGTTTTGCGTTTAGTAAAGAGAAAAGTCAAAATGCCGATAATCAACATTATGCAGATCGCTTGTGCCAATAGCCCCCATACATTGCCGGCTAAAAATAGCGTTTGCAAAATTGTTACATAATAACGCACGCTGAACAGATAGGTCAGCCACTGCACCGGCAACGGCATTGAACTGATCTCAAACACAAAACCGGACAACATAAAAGCGGGCAAAAAGGCGAATAAAATCGCGATTTGTGAAGCAACAAACTGATCCTTTGATAGCGAAGAGATCAACAATCCCTGCCCTAACGCACAAATCAGGAAAACAGAGGTCGCAATAAACAATACCAACAACGAGCCTCTAAACGGCACATCATAATAAAGCGTTGTTACCAAAAAACAGATCAACATTGAACCGATACCCAAAATATAATAAGGGATTAATTTTCCTAATAAAATTTGAGTAATGGTTACCGGTGTCGCCATCATTGCTTCCATCGTGCCACGTTCCCATTCACGAGCGACCACCAACGCCGTCAATAATGTACCAATCAATGTCATTGTAATCGCCATTGAACCCGGCAATAAAAAATGACGGCTTTTTAATTCAGGGTTAAACAGATAACGTTCCTGCAAACCAATGCCACCACTCTCCTCATCAGTGCTATTTTGTTGTTGTAACCAGTTCTGAATGACACCGCCGGTATAACCATTAACGAACATCGCTGTATTCGGCTGCGAACCATCGGTTAACACCTGAATTTGTGCCGGTTGTTGCTGTAATAATTGTCGGCTAAATTGCGGCGGGATCACCACAATGCCTTTAATATCGCCGGCGGTCAAATCTTGATACAAAGCTCGACGATCATCCGCAAAACGGCTGTCTAAAAAGCGTGAATGACGGAAAGCATCAACCAATTCTGTCGCCATCGGTGATGAAGATTGATTCACCACGCCGATATTGACTTTGTTGCTGTCCAAATTGATGCCGTAACCAAAAATAAACAACAGAATAAAAGGCAATACAAAAGCAATCAGAATAGAAGAGGGATCGCGAATAATCTGCAACATCTCTTTATAAACTAACGCCCACAATCGTTTCATATTGCCTCCTTAGCCTGATCCTTCGCCTGCACCAATGCAATAAAAGCGTCTTCCAATGTCGGCGCTTGCAAGCCCGCCAGCTGCACTGCCTGCTGCTTTAATTCATCCGGTGTGCCGGTCGCAATATTTTCACCGTGATAAATCAAACCGATACGATCACAATACTCCGCTTCATCCATAAAATGCGTGGTGACCATCACCGTAACACCTTTGCCCACCATCGCATTGATATGCAGCCAAAATTCACGTCTGGTAATCGGATCAACCCCCGAAGTCGGCTCATCCAAAAACAGAATATCCGGCTGATGAATCACAGCACAAGCAAGTGATAACCGCTGTTTAAACCCTAACGGCAAATCGCCGGCATTCATTTTCAAATAAGGTTTAAAATCAAAAATATCGATCATCATTTCAATACGTTCACGTTGTGCTTTGCCGGTAACACCATATAAACCGGCAAAAAAACGTAAATTTTGTAACACATCTAAATTGCCGTACAGTGAAAAACGTTGTGCCATATAGCCAATTCTGCTGCGTGCCTGTGAAGTGGCATAACGCAAATTCAAACCGGTGACGAAACACTCTCCGGCGGTCGGCTGCAACAAACCGCACATCATTTTAAATGTGGTCGATTTACCGGCACCGTTCGGCCCTAATAAACCAAAAATCTCACCACGTTTAATCGAAAAGGTATTATCTTTAACCGCGACAAAATCGCCGAATTTTTTGGTTAAGCCTTTCGCATCAATCACCGGTTTACCATCATCCTGCTTGGCTTCAATCTGTGCTGCCAATGCCGAATTTCCACCGGGACCGCCACCCAAACGATTAATAAAGGCATCTTCAAAACAGGGATTAATGGGTTGCCACTTACCTTGCGATAACTGTGGTTTTGCCGCTTCCGGTTTCAACACAATCCGCAAATTACTGCCTTGAATAATGCCGTCCATCACCTGTGGTTGCTGCAATAAATGAATTAGACTGGAACGCCGGTCCGCCACCGGAATATCGCTCACTTGAAAAACACGGCCTCGCACCGATTCCAACAAGCCTTGTGGCGCACCGTCATACAATTTTTTGCCTTCATTCAGCAAAATGACACTATCGCATTTTTCCGCTTCATCCAAATAAGCGGTTGACCACAATACTGCCATTCCTTGCTCTACTAACGCTTGCACCAATTTCCACAATTCACGCCGTGAAATCGGATCAACGCCGACACTTGGTTCATCCAGTAATAACAGTTTCGGATCGCCGACCAATGCACACGCCAAGCCCAATTTTTGTTTCATTCCGCCGGAAAGCTTACCGGCTAAACGCTGTTGAAACGCTGCCAAATCAGTAAAAGCCAACAATTTGTCAAACTTCTCTTTTCTGGAAGCACCGCTGATTAAACGCAAATCCGCATATAAATTCAGATTTTCGATAACCGTTAAATCTTCATATAAACCAAATTTCTGCGGCATATAACCGCTGATTTGATGAATGGTTTCAGCGTCATCATTGACATTGAGTTGATCGACCGTAATCGTGCCGCCATCTGCCTGCATTAAACCGATAATATGACGAATTAAGGTCGTTTTACCTGCACCGTCCGGCCCAACCAAACCGGTCATTTTGCCGGGGAAAATCTGTGCCGATACAGCATCAAGTGCCGGTTTATCCATTCCTTTGAAATGTTTGGTCACCTTATCGATAACCACCATTGCTTTCGACATTATTTATCCTCAGCCTGTTTTTCAATCAATAACGTCACCGGCATACCTTGGCGTAAACCGTTATCACTGTTTTCGACCATAACTTTGAAACGATAAACCAATTCCGTTCTTAACTGTTCGCTTTCCACATTTTTTGGTGTGAATTCCGCTTGAGGCGAAATAAAACCGATCTGCCCGGTATATTGTGCGCCGCTGTCGGTAACGACAGTCACTTTTTGCCCTTGATAAAGATTGCCCAAATTTGGTTCATCCACATAAGCACGCACCCACACCGGTTTTTGTAATGAAATGGAATAGATCGGTAAGCCGGCATTCACCACGCTGCCTTTTTCTCGCACTCGGGTTAACACCACGCCGTCACTCGGCGCAATCAATTTGGTATCCGCCAAACGCGTTTCAGCAATCGAAACCAATGATTTGGAAATATCCACTTGCGCCAAGGCACGATCACGTGCTGCCACGACATCATCATAATCTGCATCGGACACCGCATTTTTCTTGATTAAGCCTTGCACACGTTGATAAAGTTTTTCCGCTTGCACCAACGCAGCTTCCGCATCCGCCAATTTTGCTTTGGCTAAAGTCAACTCATCCTGAAAAGTTTTTTGCTCTAATGTCGCCAGTAAATCACCGGCTTTCACTTGATCGCCTTCATCCACCAATAGCTGTTCAACTTTACCGGCAACTTTAAACCCAAGATTGACATCACGAATATCAACATTGCCGTACAACCTAATTTCGCTTTCATTCACGGCTTGTCGTTGGTGTTGTTGGAAAAGATAATAACCGCTTAATCCGATAATAATGAGGAGTAAAAAAATAAGACTTTTTTTCATAGCACAATCCTTTACCATTCCGTTGCATTGTCTACTGTTTGATCATACTCCTCTCGGCAAGGATCTTCATCCACTGCGTCCTGAAACTGTGACATTAAACAGAAAATAGTGCTAAATGATAATGATATGGCGGATAATCACTAAAGAAACTATTGATTAACAGACAAAACTGTTCTTTATAACTTCAAATAAAAAGGTTTAAACATTGGAATGACATCCGAATGGTAGCAATGTTGCTGATCATAAATGGTTAATTCGCTCTGTTTCGGTGATGTTTTGTTGGCTAAAAAAGCAAAGGTTAATAACATTCTCTGCGGCATTTTCCCCTCTTTGGTAATGACGTGACAAACCTCCGTACAACACAGTTTTGAGGAGGTTGCCGACAATTGCTGTTGCAAACAGATACCTGCTTGAAACGGCAACACAAATTGGATTTTGCCCTTTACACTTAAACAATTTTCGGCAGCGAGTAGCCAATCCAAATGGGATAAATCGCCAACATAACGCGCGGTTTCTCTGGATTGATCCCGACACTGGCTGGCACTTTCAAAATAGGGCGGATTTGCCACAATAAGATCAAAACGTTGCGAGCTTTGCCGACAAAATTGCTGCATCGATTGATGATAAATCGTAACGCGCGCCGACCACGGTGAAATCGCTACATTATCAAGCGCCTGACAATAGGCATTTTCTTCAATTTCCACGCCGACAATTTGACAATCCGCCGCACTTCTTTGTGCCAGCATCAACGCAATCAATCCGGTACCGCAACCTAAATCCAAGATCCGATTTGCACCGGCGACATCTGCCCACGCGCCAAGCAAAACCCCGTCTGTGCCTACTTTCATGGCACAGCGGTCGTGGTAAATTTTAAATTGCTTAAATTGAAAACAGGCTGCTTTCGCCATTGCTAAAATCGCTCTGATCGGGATTGAATAGCGATATTTTAATAAAATTTCGCTATAATTCGAGGCTGATTTTTTATTTTCGAGAATTTTTATGACCATTTCTAATTTTGATGAATTTGATCTTGATCCACAGCTGCTCAAAGCGTTAGCCAAAAAAGGCTTGAATCGTCCAACCGCTATCCAGATTGAGGCAATCCCTGCCGCAATGGATGGGCACGATGTGTTGGGATCTTCGCCGACCGGCACCGGAAAAACCATCGCTTTTTTATTACCGGCTATTCAGCATCTATTGGATTTCCCTCGCCGTAAACCGGGCGCACCACGTGTTTTAGTGCTGACACCAACCAGAGAATTGGCAATGCAGGTTGCTGAACAGGCACAGCAATTAGCACAGTTTACTTCCTTAAGTATTGCCACCATCACCGGCGGCGTCGCCTATCAAAATCACGGCGAAATTTTCAATAAAAATCAAGATATGGTCATCGCTACCCCCGGACGTTTGCTCCAGTATATTCAGGAAGAAAATTTTGATTGTCGTGCGGTAGAAATCTTAATTTTTGATGAAGCCGATCGAATGTTGCAAATGGGCTTCGGTCAGGATGCTGAACGTATTGCCGCTGAAACCCGTTGGCGCAAGCAGACAATGCTCTTCTCCGCCACCCTTGAAGGCGAAGAGTTAAACAGTTTTGCACAACGTTTATTGGATAATCCGGTTGAGGTGAATGCAGAACCGAGCCGCCGTGAACGTAAAAAGATTCAGCAATGGTATTACCATGCCGACAGTAAAGAACACAAAATCAAACTGTTAGCACGAGTCATTGTTGACGAAAAAGTCAGCAAAGGTATTGTGTTCGTGCGACATCGTGAAGAGGTGCGTGAATTGGCGGAAATTTTGCGTAAACGTGGTATTCGCAGCACCTATTTAGAGGGTGAAATGGCACAAACGCAACGCAATAATGCTATTGAAAAATTGCGTGATGGCGTGGTAACGATTTTAGTCGCAACCAATGTGGCGGCACGCGGCATTGATATTGACGACATATCGCACGTTTTCAATTTCGATCTGCCTTATAATGCCGATGTTTATTTGCACCGTATCGGGCGCACTGCTCGTGCCGGTAAAAAAGGTTGTGCCATCTCTTTTGTTGAAGCACACGACTATCCACTGCTTGGTAAAATTTGCCGTTACACCGGTGAAATTCTGAAAGCCAGAGTGATTGAAGATCTTGCGCCTCGTACAAAAGCACCGAAAGTGAATGAAATCAAAAAAGTCATCAAGAAAAAGAAAGCCCATTTAAAACAAAAACGGCAACAAGCCAAAGAACAAACCAGCAAGAAAAAAGTGAAATTACGTCATCGTGATAGTAAAAATATCGGTAAACGTCGAGTTCCTACCGCATTGCGTATGGCGCAACAAAATAATTCTGAACAGTAAGGAGAATTTATGTCATCTCTTCCATTTAGTGTCGTGATTTTAGCTGCCGGTAAAGGCACTCGTATGTACTCCGATTTGCCGAAGGTGTTGCACCCTATCGCCGGCAAACCGATGGTTAAACACGTGATTGATACCGTAGCCAAACTTGGTGCCAATCAAATCCATTTAGTCTATGGCCACGGCGCAGAATTGCTGCAACAACGTCTTGCCAATGAAAAAGTAAATTGGATCTTGCAAGCGCAGCAACTCGGCACCGGTCACGCAATGCAACAGGCAGCGCCTTATTTTAATGATAATGAAACCATTGTGATGTTGTACGGTGATGGGCCGTTGATCAGTGCAGAAACCATCCAACAATTAATTGCTGCAAAACCGGAAAACGGCATTGCACTCTTAACCGTTAAACTGGACGATCCAACCGGTTACGGACGTATTTTGCGTGAAAATAATCAGGCGGACGGCAATATTATCGGCATTGTTGAGCAGAAAGATGCCTCCGCTGAACAGCTAAAAATTCAAGAAATTAACACCGGTCTGCTCGCTTGTGACGGCAAAAATCTGAAAAAATGGTTATCACAATTAACCAATAATAACGCACAAAAAGAGTATTACATCACCGATATTATCGCTATGGCGCACCACGACGGTTGCAAAGTGGTTTCTGTTCATCCGCAAGATCCAATGGAAGTGGAAGGTGTCAACAATCGTCTACAATTAGCCCGCTTGGAGCGTTATTACCAACAAAAAAATGCGGAACGTCTTTTATTGGAAGGCGTGATGTTGGCAGATCTGAACCGTTTTGATCTTCGTGGCGAGTTGATTCACGGCAAAGATGTCGAAATTGATATTAATGTCATTATCGAAGGCAACGTTAAACTCGGCGATCGTGTCAAAATCGGTGCCGGTTGCGTGCTAAAAAATGTTGAAGTCGCAGATGATGTGGAAATCAAACCTTATTCCGTTTTTGAAGATGCCGTGATCGGAAAAGGTGCTCAGGTCGGGCCATTCTCCCGATTACGTCCGGGTGCGGTATTGGCGGATAATGTTCACGTCGGTAACTTTGTGGAAATCAAAAAAGCGACTGTCGGTGTCGGCTCCAAAGTGAACCACTTAACCTATGTCGGTGATGCCGTGATCGGTAAAGATTGCAACCTTGGTGCCGGTGTCATCACTTGCAACTATGACGGTGCCAATAAATTCCAAACCACGATCGGTGATAACGTTTTCGTGGGTTCCGATGTGCAGCTGGTTGCACCGGTTTCTGTCGCAGATGGTGCAACTATCGGTGCCGGTTCCACCATCACCAAAGATATTGCCGAAAATGAATTGGTGATTACGCGTGTGCCACAAAAACATATCCAAGGTTGGCAACGCCCTACCAAGAAAAAGCATAATTAAACACCATTAAAGCTTAAAATTTATACCAAATGCAGCGAAAACAGCGCTGCATTTTTTTATTTTTGTGATCTCGTCCAAACTTCTGAAAATTAAAGGCATCCTCCATATTTACAAATATAATGGAGTAGTTTTATCATTAGTCTATCTTTTAACCCATTCAGTGTCGTATTTAGAATGGTCTATTCACAAACTCAGAGGTGATCTTATGAAATTACAAAAAACCGTTCTTCATTCAATGATCGTTGCCGGTCTTTCATTAGCCGCTTTTGCAGCACAAGCCGGACAATATCCTGATCTTCCGGTCGGAATTAAAAGCGGCGGCGGCGCATTAATCGGTGACACTGTTTATGTCGGGTTAGGTTCAGGCGCAGATAAGTTTTATGCCCTTAATTTGAAAGATGCGAAAGCCGGTTGGAAAGAGATCGCCGCATTCCCCGGTGGTGACCGTTCACAACCTGTAGTCAGTGCCGTTGACGGCAAACTCTATGTTTTCGGCGGCTTACAAAAAAATGAAAAAGGCGAATTACAGCTTGTTAATGATGCTTATAGCTACAATCCGCAAGACAACACTTGGAGTAAATTACCAACTCGCTCACCGCTTGGCTTAGTCGGTGCAACCGGTGTAAATTATGGCGATAAAGTTTATGTTATCGGCGGTTCAAACCTTTCCATTTTCAATGGCTATTTCCAAGATTACACCGCAGCCGGTGATGATCAGGCGAAGAAAGATGCAGTAATGGCAGCCTATTTCAATCAACGTCCGCAAGATTACTTCTTCAATACCACATTCTTCAGCTATCAACCATCCACCAATAAATGGCGTAATGAAGGACAACTTCCATTCTCAGGACGTGCCGGTGCGGCGGTTACCGTAAACGGTGATGTGCTCACTGTAATTAACGGTGAAATCAAACCGGGCTTAAGAACAGCAGAAACAGAGCAAGGTAAATTCAACAAACACGGCACTATCGATTGGAAAAATTTACCTAACTTGCCTGAACCACAAAAAGGCACAGTACAAGATGGTTTAGCCGGAGCCTATGCCGGTTATAGCAACGGACACCTTTTAGTCACCGGCGGTGCCAACTTCCCGGGCGCAACCAAACAGTTCAAAGAAGGCAAACTCTTTGCTCACCAAGGTTTGAAAAAAGCCTATCAAACCGCAGTCTACAGTTTGGATAAAGGCAAATGGAAAGTGGTCGGCAACTTACCGGCAGGTGCCGGCTATGGCGTCAGCGTATCTTACGGTAACAAAGTATTACTCATCGGTGGTGAAACTGATGGCGGTAAAGCATTAACTTCCGTTCAAGAGTTAAGCTTTGACGGCAAAAAACTCACCGTTGAATAACCCCCTCCTCTTGAGTTAATCAACATAAGCACGGCAAATGCCGTGCTCAGACTGCTGACAAACCTCTAGACATACCTCTAGAGGTTTGATCTAATAGGCATATCGAAAAAAGGAAATGCCTATGCTCAAAAATACACCCTCACTCCAATATGAAATCGAGATGATAAGTCTCGAACAACTCGTTCCAAAAGACCACCTTGTCCGTAAAGTCGCGAAAGCCATCGATTTTGACTTCATTCGTGATGAAGT